>DATEYP010000058.1:0-2024 GCA_035256085.1 Acidiferrobacterales bacterium | reverse complement strand
CAACGAGGCCGCTGAACAACTTAACCAGGCACGAAAGAAGCTCTTTCAATCCATCAACCGTCGATCCAACCATGCTGCGTAAACCCAGGTTCTACCGCCTTGGGCTTTCGTTTAGACTCAAACCTGGATTGGAATTGACTGCCCGAAACACAGTTTCTACCGCCCCGTGCCAGCCATTTTCGGGTGGTTTTGATGGCTTGCAGGGCCGGCCGCGACCAAAGTCGAGGCACCTTGGCTGCGGATGCCCTGCCATAAGGGCAAGACACGGGCGCGCTTCCCGCAGTATCTCTCCAGGAGGTGTTCACGCTCATGTCCTGGCGCGGCAAGCGTATGGCGACGCTGAGCCAGGCCTGGCGGGTTGAGAAATACGTCGATGCCCTCATCTAGGTCATATCCGGTATATCTCTACGAACGTCGTGCACGACATCGCCCACCCCAAACGGACCGGGCGGCGGTTGGTTGTTCATGATCCTGGCGTGGGTGCTGGTGATTGCCGGGGTCGTGGCGCTTATCAAGCAGCTGGGTCTTCCTCGACGCAACCTGGCGAAACCCCGCTCGAAATACTCAAGGCGCGCAAAGCGCGCGGGGAAATCGGCAATTTAGCAGTACGAACAGATGCGGCGCGAGTTGCAGGAGTAGCCATCGCATCCGCAGACGACCGTGCAGTCAAACGCCAATACGACAGGAGGTTCAATATGGATATCGCAGACATCATGTTTCATGTACCGGCCGATCTTTCGACCGGGGACCGCGCCAACATCGAGCGCGACATTCAGGGGTGTGACGGTGTGGTCTCGGTGCACTTCAGCAAGGTCGACGCACACATGCTGGAGGTTGCCTTCGATCCGCGGGTAATCGATACCGAGACGCTGCGCAAGCATGTCAGCGAGCGCGGCCTGGAAGTCAGCAAGATCGGTCTGTAGTCCGGGGACGTGTGCTCGTTGCGCGTGGATCGAAGTACGTAGCTCTCGCCGACGCACTTCGTTTGGCGCGGCACGCGCCATGACGCCGGAGGAGTACGACGCCTGGTATCGTGCGCCGCGAGGAAGCTGGATCGGCGAGACGGAATACCGTCTGCTGCGCGAGGCGCTTGCACCAAGCCCGGGCGCGAGCGTGCTGGATGTGGGTTGCGGAACGGGTTACTTCACTCGTCGTCTCGCCGGTGACGGTCTTGGGGTGACGGGCATCGACACCAACCCGGCGATGATCCGCTACGCGCAGTCCCGCAGGCGGAGCGGTGAAGAATATGTCGTCGGCGATGCCCGCAACCTTCCGTTCCCGGATCAGCGCTGCGACTACTGCATTGCCATCACTTCGCTCTGCTTTATCCGTGAGCAGGAGCAGGCGCTCGCGGAGATGGTGCGCGTGACGCGCCGGCGGATCGCCCTCGGCCTGTTGAACCGGCACAGCCTGCTCTACTGGCAGAAAGGCCGGCACGGCGGTCGCGGTGCTTACCAGGGCGCGCACTGGCACAGCGCCCGAGAGACGCGCCGACTCCTTGGCGGGTCCGGTCTGGGCAACGTCGTCATACGCTCCGCAATATACCTACCGAATGGCGGATCAATGGCGCAGCGCCTCGAGGCCGTCGTGCCCGGCAGCCTTCCACTCGGCGGATTTCTGTTGGCCGTGGGCGACCTCGCGTGAGGCCTTCACTCCACGCATGCCACGTCGAACACGTTACATGTCCGGCGTAGAACAGAAACCGTGGGTGAAGCGCCCGGACGGATTCCGGTGCCCAAGCGCGACTCTCGGCCCGGCTGGCACTTCGCGTCAGGAACGAGTGGCGCCCGCAAGCAGTCGCCTATTTCACGTCCTTGATCGCTTCCTTGAGGGCATCGTGCTTCGCCTTCGGATCCGCCATCAGGCGACCTTCCGTGGGATGCTTCGGCACGCCTTCGATTTCCATGATGTCGGACATCTCCGTGAAGCTCACCATGCCGTTGTTCTTGCCGCCGTCTTCGGCGATCAGCTCATCGCCCCAGTATACCGCCGGGGCCTTGGCGCCCTTGCCGGCCATTGCGTGA
>DATEYP010000057.1:0-5395 GCA_035256085.1 Acidiferrobacterales bacterium | reverse complement strand
CCCCAGGCCAGCAGCGCGAGAAAGAGAACATAAAAAGGATACAAACCGTAATTGGTGAACACCCGCAGAAATGCGTAATGCTCCTGCGTCCACGCCGCGCGGTGCACCTGCGCGACACTGCCCGCGTCGCCATACACCAGCGCCAGCACCAGACCTGACGCGACGAGCGCGGCGAACGCGGCTGTCACCAACTGCAGGCGGCGAGTGAGCGGTGCGAACTTCGGTTTCTTGGGGCGCGGCATGGGCGGAAACTATACCACGGGTGTAACGCGCGAATGCCGGGAGGGACGGCCTGTACGACAGCGGTCTGGCGCTATCCGATGACAGGACGAACAAGCGAAACGCGCAGGGCTTCCGATACGGCCCGCGGCCCTCGGACACGTGTCCCTGACGTCCCGCCTAATACGTCTCCTATCGGCGAAACCGCAAACGGGCCGTCCCTGGCCCGCGGCCCTCGGACACGTGTCCCTGACGTCCCGCCTAATACGTCTCCTATCGGCGAAACCGCAAACGGGCCATCCTTGGCCCGCGGCCCTCGCCTCGATCCTATCGGCGAAACCGCAAACGGGCCATCCTTGGCCCGCGGCCCTCGCCTCGATCCTATCGGCGAATGCTATGATGCTGTCCACGAATCTCATCCGGCGCATTTCATGCCTGCCTTGCTCCGCCGCAATCTTGACCTGTTGATCCTGTTCGTCATCGGCGCGCTGCTTGTGGCGGTTCCGCGGATCGATCTCGCCGTGACCGGGCTCTTCTTCGATGACACGCAGGGTTTCTATCTTAAAACCCAGCCGCTCGTCCGGTTTGTCTATGACTTCGTGCCCTGGTTCTCGCGCACGGTCATTGCCGGTCTGCTGCTGTTTCTGCTTGCGGCCTGGACGATCTGGCGCAAACGTGAGTTCTTTCTGCGGCAGCGGCGTGCGGCGCTCTACCTGCTGCTGGTCGCGATCGTCGGCCCGCTACTGCTGGTCAACGGCGTGTTCAAGGATCACTGGGGCCGGGCGCGCCCGGCGCAGGTCGTGGAGTTCGGCGGCACGAAGCAGTTTACGCGCGCCGCCCTGCCCACCGACCAGTGCGAAAAGAACTGCTCGTTCGTCAGCGGTCACGCCTCGGCCGGATTCTATTTTCTCGCGCTGGCCTTCGTGCTGCCACGCCGGCGCGCACTGTGGTTCACGCTCGGCACCGGCCTCGGCCTTGGCGTCGGCTTTGTGCGCATCGTTCAGGGCGGGCATTTCTTCAGTGACGTAATATTCTGTGGCATCGTGGTGTATCTCAGCGCGCGCGTGTTGCATGCCTTGATGTTTCGCCCCGCCACCGAAACCCGCGTTTGAAATAGGCCTACCATTCTCACGGACGACATCGGCGTCCCGGTCTGTTTATAGTAGCGCCAGCTACTCTTGATCGTTCGCGCCATGCACCCGTCCGATACCCGCTCCAATGCCCTGATCCACGAAACCAGTCCGTACCTGCTGCAGCACGCGCACAACCCGGTGAATTGGCAACCGTGGAATAACGCGGCGTTGGAACGCGCGCGCCGAGAAGACAAGCCCATCCTGCTGTCGATCGGCTACTCCGCCTGCCACTGGTGCCACGTGATGGCGCACGAGTCGTTCGAGGACCAAGCCACCGCGCAGGTGATGAACGAGCTGTTCGTGAACATCAAGGTGGACCGCGAGGAACGTCCCGACCTCGACCGCATCTACCAGAGCGCGCACCAGATGCTCGCGCAACGCGCCGGCGGCTGGCCGCTCACCATGTTCCTCTCGCCCGGCGACCGCACGCCGTTCTTCGGCGGCACCTATTTTCCGAAGGAACCGCGTTACGGCATGCCGGCGTTCGCCGACTTGTGCCGGCGCGTCGCCGCGTATTACCACGAGCATCGGGAGGACGTCACGCAGCAGAACGCCGCGGTGCGCGAAAACTTCCGGCGCCTGTCGGCCGGCGGAGCGCCGGCCGGTGTGCAGATCACGGACGGCGTGCTGGCACGGGCACGCGCAGAGATCGGCGGCCAGTTCGACCCCAAACATGGCGGTTTCGGGCAGGCGCCCAAGTTCCCGCACCCGACCACCATCGAGCGCTTGCTGCGTCACTGGGCCGCGCATCCGGACGACAGCGAGGCCCTGCACATGGCGCGGTTCTCGCTGCACGCGATGGCGTCGGGCGGTGTCTACGACCAGCTCGGTGGCGGCTTCTGCCGCTACTCGGTGGACGAATACTGGATGATTCCGCACTTCGAGAAAATGCTGTACGACAACGGTCAGTTGCTGGCGCTGTATGCCGATGCCGCGCTCGCCACCGGCGACACTGTCTTCCAACGTATCGCCATCGAAACCGCCGAATGGGTAATGCGTGAGATGCAATCGCCCGACGACTCCAGGGATGGAGGAGGTAGAACGGCGTCGGGAACAGCCGTCGAAGGCGGTTATTACTCGGCGCTCGACGCCGACTCGGAAGGCGAGGAAGGCAAATTCTACGTCTGGACCCCGGACGAAGTGCGTGCGGTCCTGACGGCAGATGAGTACACCCTGTTTGCGCCGGTGTATGGCATCGACCGGCCGCCGAACTTCGAGGGTCATGCCTGGAATCTGCACGTGTTCCGCGCGCCGCAGACCGTGGCGGAGAAACTCGGCCTCGACGCGATCCAGGCCGCTGCGCTGCTGGCGAGCGCGCGCGCCAAACTGCTCGCGGCGCGCGGCGCGCGCGTGCGCCCGGGGCGCGACGACAAGGTGCTCACATCCTGGAACGGACTCATGATCAAGGGCATGGCGCGCGCCGGCCGGCTGCTCGGACGCGCGGACTTCATCGATTCGGCGGAGCGCGCCTTCGACTTCATCCGTGCGCAGATGTGGAAAGATGACCATCTGCTGGCGTCTTATAAAGACGGACGCGCGCATCTCAACGCCTACCTCGACGACTACGCCTTCCTGCTCGACGCCGGGCTGGAGCTGCTGCAGGCGCACTGGCGCGACGGCGATCTCGGCTTTCTGATCGAACTGGCCGAAACCCTGCTCGATCGTTTCGAGGACAAAACCGGCGGCGGATTCTTTTTTACCTCCGACGATCACGAGCAGCTCATCCACCGGCCGAAACCGGCGAGCGACGAGGCCATACCTTCAGGCAATGGTGTTGCCGCGCAGGCGCTGCTGCGTCTCGGACATTTGCTCGGCGACAGTCACTATCTCGATGCCGCGCACAACACGCTGACCGCGCTATACCGCGATATCGAACGTTACCCGTCGATGCACAATGCCCTGCTCGTGGCGGTCGAGGAATATCTGCATCCCACCCAGACTATCGTGTTGCGCGGCAACAGCGAGGCCCTGCCGGCCTGGCAGGCGCGTTGCAAGCAATGCTACGCGCCGCGCCGCCTGACGCTCGCGATTCCGGAGGATGCGAAGGAACTGCCGGGGATACTGGCGCAGCGCGTCAGCAAAGGTGGCGTGACGGCATACGTCTGCACCGGCCATGCCTGCGAAGCGCCGGTAACGGAATTGGCCCGGCTGGATGTGGTGCTCGCCGCGACCGAGTCACCCAAAGCGTAGTGCTTCATTCGTAAGGTGGGCACACCGTGCCCACGCTGTTTCAAAACAGCGTGGGCAGACGAAAACCCGTCTGCCCACCCCCAAGCTATTAGCAATATTAATCGTTCGTGCTGAGCCCTTCGACTTTGCTCAGGATAAACTACGCGCAGCGAAATCGAAGCATGAGTGTGTTAGGTTGAGCTGAATGAAATGAAGCCCAACCTGCCGGTTCAGTATTATCCAAGATCAACGTGGATAACTACGCGAGACTCATCCCAAAACTGTCCTTGAAGCGCTGCGCAAAGGCATCGCGCTCGAGTTTATGGTTCTGGGTGCCGTGCTGTTCGATCTTGATGGCGCCGAGCAGCGCGGCGATGCGGCCGGTGACTTCCCAGTCCATGTTGCGCGCAATGCCGTACAGCAGCCCGGCGCGGTAGGCATCGCCACAACCGGTTGGGTCGACGAGCGCTGCAGTTTTGGCCACGGGGATTTTGTGCACCTTCCCACCCGCGTGGATTTCCGAACCCTTGCCACCACGGGTCACGATCATGGCTTGCACGCGCGCGGCCAGATCCTTCAGTGACTTGCCGGTCTTGTCCATCAGCAGTTTGCATTCGTAGTCATTGACGGTCAGGTGGGTGGCCTGATCGAGAAATGCGAGCAGCTCTTCGCCGCCGAACATCGGCATACCCTGCCCGGGATCGAAAATGAACGGAATGCCGGCATCGGCAAACTGGCGGGCGTGCGAAAGCATACCGTCGCGTCCGTCCGGCGACACGATGCCGAGCTTGATGCCATTCGCCTGGCTGACCGTGTTCAGGTGCGCCTGCCCCATCGCGCCCGGGTGGAAGGCGGTGATCTGGTTGTCGTCCAGGTCGGTGGTGATGAACGCCTGCGCCGTGTACAAACCAGGTGCCACGGTGACATGGTCGCGTTTCACGCCGCATTGGTCCATCCACTTCGCGTACGGCTCGAAGTCCTCGCCGACCGTGCCCATCGGCAGCACGTCGCCGCCCAGTTTGTGCAGGTTGTAGGCAATGTTACCGGCGCAGCCGCCGAACTCGCGACGCATCTTCGGCACCATGAACGAGACGTTCAGGATGTGCACCTGCTCGGGCAGGATGTGGTTCTTGAACCGGTCGTTGAAGACCATGATGGTGTCGTAGGCGAAGGAACCACAAACCAGGACTGTCATGGCGATTTCCGTTTATATGGTTGAAGTTTTCAGTCAGGGCAGAAACACGCGGGCCCGGTCGTTTCCGCTCCCGTTCTACCGGGATCATACCCGATTTTGCCTGCCGCCGAGCGCAACTTGGTGCCGCCTAGCCGGTCCAACGAACGCGTACCCCCCGTTATAATCCAGATAATCCAGCCGAATACCGGCCCGTCTCCGAGGGTTTCATGCATATCCCATACCGCCGCGTCCTGGCCATTTTTTCGCTCGTTTTGCTGGTGTTTTTTCTGGCCCGTGTCGGTCTCCTGCTGGTCTATCTTCCGGATTTTCACGACCTCACTGTAATCGAGACGCTGCAAGCGTTCGCGCGTGGTCTGGCGTTTGATGCCTCGATCATCGTGCTGGTTTCCGGCATGCCACTGCTCATGATGCTGGTGCCGTTCGTATTCGTGCATCACCCCCATCAGCTGCGTTTCTCCACCTGGGTCGGGGCAAACGTCGCGGTGGTCGCGCTGGTCGCGTTGCTGGCCTTCCTCGGTCACTACTACCTGGTCGGACGTCTCGCGACCATCGTGCCCTACGCCGTAATTGGCTTCGGCGCCGTAACGCTTCTCGTGCTGCTGCCGTTCCGGTTCGCGCACCACCGCGCCTGGATGAACTTCTGGACCTGGGCCAGCTTTGTTCTGCTGGCTCTGTTTCT
>DATEYP010000056.1:0-2335 GCA_035256085.1 Acidiferrobacterales bacterium | reverse complement strand
GAGCGCGGACTCTATCCGCATGATTGGGCTGAAGTGGGTATCGATGCAGATCGGTTGGTAGGGGAAAGAGGATGATGGTGCGTCTTGTTTGACGCAAACCATGCGGCGCAATACGCTGCGCTATTGCGCCCTACGCGGGCTAATGCGTCGAATGATCTCGGTATTCGCCTATTCACACTATTTGCTATGACGAAATTAATAGACCATCTTACAACTCAAACCCACATTGATCCCGACAATGGAAAAAGGACTGTTACTTATTATTACAAGGGAACGGAATGTCCAACCGTCTTGATTTCTGAACACCCGGCAAAAAAATTTGTTGGTTACCACCTGATAGGAGATGACTTAGCAGACGTGGAGAAATGGCTGAGAAAAGTACACGAGTTCCTGCCTGAGAAGAACTCTCTCGACAAAAATAGCTATTTCCCAGCCGACAAAGACATTGCTGATATAGCCAAAGCACTTTTTATGTCCTGTCTGACCATTTACGGCAAATGCTTTACTTCCGCCAAGGGTAGAGGAATTAAATTGGATAGAGACTTCGCCCCAAGAGAGTTTTACGGGAGACACGACGAGATTATGGAACTGAGGCATACCATCGCTGCGCACTCAGGCGAGGGAAGATGGGACGCCGGTCAGGTCAAACTCGTTTTGCCACCAGAAAAGGGCGAAGACATTGATTGGTACATTGTCCCTGAAATCGAGCGCTTAGAATACATGGATGATAGACACTCTGCCTTTCCCTTTCTTGATCTTGTAATTCTATTAAAGAAGAAGGTGAAAGAAAAAAGAGACCAAATCGGCAACAAAATCTTTGCAGATATTGTTCATGCAAGTGGCCGTACTGAAGATTACTGGTACGAAGAAGCAAGAAAGTAGCGCCAATTGTTAGTTTGACTTCGCCCTCCTACAGCGCGGACCCGTAACTCGGGGCAATGCCGCGCATGCCGTCACTTTACCGTCGAACAACCGAACCAGGTCTGGGTGACCGACATTACGTATGTGCGCACGTGGCAAGGTTGGCTTTACCTGGCCGTGGCGATAGATCTGCTCTCACGCCGTGCCGTCGGCTGGTCAACGAAGCCCACCTTAGCGCGTGAGCTCGGTAACAAAAGCGGTAACAAAAGTAACAAAAGGGGACGGAGGGATTATAAAATTATCAACCGTCCGATTCCTCGCGCCGCCGCATGTTTTTTACCACCCACGTTAGAACTAGCCGATAACGCGTGCTCAATGGTTCGCACCCGGGTAAGGTTTAACGATATGGCTGGGCTGCGCATATTCGACATCCGGTCTGCGCTTGAGGCGTTCGATCAGTTCGAGGGTGAGCTTCGCGATGTCAATGGTAAGAACAAGTTGACCGCGGTTGCTGACACGGCCGGACGGTTGCGGGACGGCGCCGGCGCACAGCTTCTTTACCAGCGCCTCGATCTCGTTGCTGGTTTGCTTGCCGGCGCGCGCGGTGCGGCGTACCAGTCTGTCGGCCTCGCTGTCACGGCGGAGATCGAGCGCCAGCGCGAGCTGCGCTGCCGGTAACACGGTCTTAGGTGGATCGATGCGGGTCGCCGCACGCACCGCCGGGTCGCGCGTCACCACCTGCCTGAGCGACTGTGCCAGCTGGTCACGATCCACGCTCAACACCAGCTCGTTTCCGGACGTCACGCGCACGGCAGTGACCGCCACGCCCAGTCCCTGCGAGAGCCGCGCGGCCAGTGCCGCCAGTTGCCGATCGGCGGCCTGGTCGCCCTGCATGGCGCGTGTTACCAGGATGCCGGGTTCGCTCGCGGCGGTGAATTTGACAATCAGGTCGCCGGCCACGAACGTCGGCTTGTCATTGGCCTGAACCGCAATCAGGTTCAGCGAAATTCCAACGGCCCACGTCAGCGCCCGGATCGATCTCAGCATAAGTGTCCGCGCACCCATACGGCGGGATCAACGGTGTGTGGCGCGCAGCCAGATGAATCCGTAGCCGCCGCCCGTCAGGATCAACAGTACCGGCCACAGCAGGTTGTGTGCCACGTCGAAATAGCCGGGCGCATGCACGCCCAGCCACACCAGGCTCACCAGCCGCAACTGATTGACGAGTACCATCAGCAGCGCCCCGATCATTATTCCCGTGAAGTGCGCGCGTGGCGTTGCGCGCACTACGGCCATGGACGCGGCGAGCAATGCCGCCGGGATGAGTGCAGTGCAGGCCACGTCGATCTCGCAGGCAAAACCGCCGGCATGGACAAGCGTGGCCGCCTCGCGCATCACCGGCAGTCCGATCGCGGCCAGCATGAACGCAGTCAATTGCGCGGTGAGCACGGTGAACGGCGCGAACACGCCGCCG
>DATEYP010000055.1:0-48066 GCA_035256085.1 Acidiferrobacterales bacterium | reverse complement strand
TGTTAAGGATTGTGCGACACCTGCCCTCACGCGCAGGACTGCCAGAGTGCCACGGAACCTAACGGGCAGGTGTCGCACAATCCTCAAGGGAGGAAACCGCGGGGAGTGATGACGCGGTTCAGTGATAGCGAAGTGCTATGGCGATTGGAACATTCACATTGCCGTGGGAGGCCACGATCGTGGCGACCAACTCAACGGCAAGGGTGGCGATGCGGGCAATCCCGACACGCAAACAGGCTAGCGGTTGTCGTGGCGACGCTTTCGATACGGGCCTTTCTCGACAAAGGCCAATAGGTGACCGCGCCGGCACGGATCGATGTCGTGCCAACGGTGTCGTGATGCAGAGCGGGCAGTGAGTCATCCTGGCGGGCCCGGCGGCGCACGGATGTGCCGGGCGCGCGCGACGATCTCGATGATGATCATCGGTGCCCCGCAGTGCCGGCAAACGAAGGTGGGCGGGCCAGATCGGTTCGCGATGCGGGGCTCCTCGGGGTCGACCAAGACCGGTGGCGCGGGCTGGTGCAGCCGTTCGCGAACCGTGGCGAGGTGGTGCTGGCGCCTGGCATTGGCGAGCAGCCCATAGTGGCGGATACGATGAAATCCGCTCGGCAGCACGTGCAGCAGAAACCGGCGCATGAACTCCGGGCTGCTCAGCGTCATGGTCTTGTGGCGTGTTCGGCCATGGTCCCGGTAGTCTTTCCAGCGGAAGGTCACACCCCGTTGATCCATGGAAAGGAGTCGGCTATTGGAGATGGCGACCCGGTGGGTATAGCGGGACAGGTAGGCGAGCACCGCCGCGGGTCCGGCGAACGGGCGCTTGGCATAGACGACCCACTCACCCTCGCGCAGCGGCGCGAGCCAGTGGGCGAAGGCCGTGGGCTCGGACAAAGCGGCGTACTCGCCGAAGAAGCGCAGTTCGCCACGACGGTGGGCGTTCTGGAGTTCTTCGAGGAAACGCCGCCGGAACAGGCGCGAGAGCACGCGCACCGGCAGGAAGAACCCCGGCTTACAGGGGACCCACCGATCGGCGTCGGGCGAGAGGCCACCGCCGGGGACGATGCCGTGCACGTGAGGATGGTGGGTCAGCGCCGAGCCCCAGGTGTGCAGGACCAGGGTCAGGCCGATGCGCGCGCCCAGGTGCCGGGGATCGGCGGCGATGGTGCGCAGTGTCTCGGCGGCCAGCTCGAACAACATACTATAGATGACCTCCTTGTTGGTGTAGGCGATGGCGCTGATCGGGGCGGGCAAGGTAAAAACGACGTGGTAATAGTCCACGGGCAGCAGATCGGCCTCGCGCGCCTCGAGCCAGCGTTGCGCGGCGGCTCCCTGGCATTTGGGGCAGTGCCGGTTGCGGCAGGAGTTGTAGGCGATCTGGGGTTGCGCGCAGGCGGAACAGCGCAGCACGTGCCCGCCGAGCGCGGCGCTACGACACTGCTCAATGGCCGACATGACCTTGAGCTGGCCGAGGCTTACGTGACCGCGCTCGATGTGCCGGAAGGCCGGCCCGTGGGCACGGAAGATATCCGCGACCTCCAGGGCAGGGCGTTGCACGACAAGCGCCCTACGCGGATCGCACTCCCTCCAGGGGACTGACCACGGCGCGCAGGATTTCGGTGGCCACCTGGGCATAGAGCGCGGTGGTCTCGAGCTTCTTGTGGCCAAGCAGAACCTGGATCACACGGATATCGACCTTCTGCTCCAGCAGGTGCGTGGCAAAGCAATGGCGCAAGGTATGCATCGAGACGCGCTTGTCGAGGCGCGCGGCGGCGGCCGCGGCGTGCACGGCGCGGTTGAGCTGTCGGGTGGAGAGTGGGTCGATCGGGTTCAGACCGGGGAACAGCCAGCCGCCATCGAGCATCTTGCCTTGGGCCCGGGCCACCCGCCACCAGGTACGCAGGCGTTCGAGCAGCACCGGCGAGAGCATGACGTAGCGGTCCTTGCTGCCCTTGCCCTGTTCGACGCGCAGAATCATGCGTTGGCTGTCGATGTCACCGACCTTCAGCGCCGCCACTTCGGCGGCGCGCAGTCCGGCGCCGTAGGCGACCGAGAGCGCCGTCTGGTGCTTCAGGTTGCCGGCGGCGGCGATCAGGCGCGCGACCTCCTCACGGCTCAACACCACGGGCAGTTTGTGCGGGACATGCACCGGCTGCATCCGGGCCATCAACTCGCCACGATCCAGCGTGATGCCAAAGAAGAACTTAAGCCCCGTGATGGCCGCATTGAGCGAGACCGGCGAGGTGCCGTGGTCGACCAGGTGCAACTGGTAGTTCCGAAGATCTTCGACGGTGGCGGTATCGGGCGCGTGGCCAAGATAGCCAGCCAATTGCCGCACGGTGCGAATGTAAGCGGCCTGCGTCTTGGGTGAGAGTTTGCGCATCCGCATGTCCTCGATCATGCGTTGACGCAGCGGTGAGATACGGTGAGTGGGTTTGTTCATGGCTCTGCTCCTGTCGTGAAATGAGGCGGATTGCCTCGGTTCACAACATACGAAACAGAGCCTCAGATATCAGCTACCCGTGGGTACCCCATCGAGGCCACCCTACCGCGCGAGCGGTTTAGTCCGTTGGCCGTAAGGAGACGAACTGCCATCAAGTCTCCAAACTCAGGGTCAGCGCCGTCCGTGCCGCCGGTGCTCCCGAGCATGTTTGCGCCGTTCCCATTGACGCACGGTCTGCAGGCGCCAGAAGCCGCGCATGGCCCAGTAGCCGGCTGCCGAGGCGAGCCCCGCGACCACGAACGAACCGAGAAAGAACGGTTGCCAGATGGCGCCAAGCTGCTGGGTAACCCAGTCGAGGGTGAACTCGAAACTCACGTCCTGCGCCGGCTGACGCAGGAGCCATGAACCCAGCTTGTAGTTGAAGTAGAAGACCGGCGCCATGGTGAACGGGTTGGTGATCCACACCAGCGCCACCGAAATCGGCAGGTTGACGCGCAGCCAGATGGCGGTAGCGGCCGACGGGATCATCTGGAACGGTATGGGCACAAACGCCCAGAACAGCCCGACGGCGAACGAGCCGGAAACGGAATACCGGTTGAGGTGCCAGAGGTTGGGTTCGTGCAGAAGCTTGCCGAACATGCGCACGTGTTTATGGGCACGGATTTTGTGCACATCCGGCATGTAGCGCTTTATGAGTTTTCTCGCCATGAGGGATCAGTCTACAGGAACCTTGGATTATCGAGGGAAACGGTAACCAGTGCGCGCCGCCGTTGGGCAGGCCTTCGTGGATTTCGTCAGGCAGGAAGGGCGGCTGATCGCCGGGAATCTCGACCACGAAATCGGCAGGCGCCCGATAATCCCGTGAGCCGCCTGATGGCGGCGAATCGTTATTCTCCTTCCCCCTGGAAGGGGGAAGGTGGGGATGGGGGTGAGGTGAGACGGTCCGTGCATGCCGTTGACACGGTACCCCCTCCCTCGCCCTCCCCCTTCCAGGGGGAGGGGAATATTTTGTGACCGCCAAACCCCGGATGAAAAAATCCAGCGGTGAAACGCGGAAATCGCCACGGCCCTCGCATGGATCCGAACCATTGAGAGGCCAGGGATGGCCCTGGTTTTAGAAATTCTCTTGGACCCAGAACAGTTATTCAGCGCTTGTTGCGCGAACCGGCGTGGCGTGTCGACGTTCCATCTTCCAGGTAGGGATACCGGACATGGCCATAACGGATGGCCAGCACGGCGGCGGCCAGAAGCACGATGGAGAGGGCTACACCCAGCATGCGCCACACATCCAGGTCCTTCATGTCGAGAATGAGGTACCGGGCCAGCGCCACCATGCCGATATAGAGCGGAAAGCGCACCGGCAGCTTGCCCGACTCGAAGTACAGACCGACCATGGTCAGCACCTCCAGATAAATGAACATCAACAGCAGATCGGCCAGGGATACCTTGCCGGCGGTCAGCATGGCCTGAACTTCCTGCCAGCCGGCGACAATCGTGGCCAGGCCGATGACCGCGAGGCCGATGTCTTCGGCCGCGCGCAGTGTCAGGCCGGCATAGCGTGAGACAGGTCGTGTCATACCGGTTTCCTTGTTCTTGATATCTCGAAGCGGAGATTGAAGCAGGGCTTGCCGGACGTCAAGGTAAAACGCCCGCGCCCTCTCACCGTTGAGCCAGGCCCGCGTATCGCATGGCGGTCACTCCGGCAGGCGCGTGACACAAGCCGTCGCCTGCCAGTGACCCGGCACGGCCGCACGGCGCGCGGACGCCAGCGTCGCCGCTATCGCCAGTTCGAAGTCGTAATACCCGAAAAGCGATTCAACCAGCGACAAAGTTAACTGACCCCGGAAAAACCGGGGGCTTATTTTGTGAGCGCCTCGGCAACTGCTCCCTGCGTTGCTCTACCTCCTGCATCCAAGCAGTCGTCAAAGGCGCCCGATAACACCGTGAGCCACCGGATGGCGGCGAATCATTATTCTCCTTCCCCCTTGAAGGGGGAAGGTTGGGATGGGGGTGAGATGAGACGGTCCGTGCATACCGTTAACAGTACACCCCCTCCCTCGCCCTCCCCCTTGGCAGGGGGAGGGAAATATTTTGTGGCCGTCGTGACGGTCAAACTCCGGGGAGTCCTCCGGCAGAGCCGGGGGTTTACCATTGTGAATCACCGGCGCGCGCTGTGCCTCGGCGCCGCCCACGATAGCTTCAAGGAAGTCGAGACCGAAGAGATCGAACGCACCGACCGCAACCCGCTCGCGGCAGGCATGGTCGAGCATGTCCTTCATGTCGACGAGCGGCATCCGGATCTCCCGCCCCGGAATCAGGCGACGGGTTCGGCTCCGAGGCCGCCGACCACCGGCTCGAACCGGTCGCGGGTCGGTGTGTATCGCAGCAGCTCGCCCTTTTCGATATCGAAATACCAGCCATGCACACCGAGCCGTCCGGCCGCCACGGCCTCACGCACAAACGGGAAGCTCCTGAGGTTGCCGAGCGAGACACGCAGCGCCGCCAGTTCGCAGGCGCGCGACTGCTGGTCGAACGATTCGTCCCCGTGTTCCTGCTGCACCGCTTTTCGCGCGCTCTCGGCGATGGACATCCACGGGCCGATAAATTCCGCGCCGCCCTTGACCCCCGACTCGCCCATCAGCGAGCGAATGCCGCCGCAGCGCGCATGGCCGAGCACGATGATGTGTTCCACGCCGATGCCACGCACCGCGAATTCCAGCGCCGCGCTGGTGCCGTGATAGCCGCCGCCGGTTTCGTAGGGTGGCACCAGATTGGCGACGTTGCGCACCACGAACATGTCGCCCGGGTCGCAGTCGGTGATGAGCGCCGGATCGACGCGAGAATCGCAGCAGCCGACGACCATGATGCGCGGCGACTGGCCGCCGCGCGCCAGCCGCTCGTACAGCTCGCGTTCTTCGCCAAAATAACGTTGCTGGAAACGGCGAAATCCGGAGACCAGGTCTTCGATGTCTTTCATTCTTGTTTTCGTCGGCCTTGCTTTCGTCAGCGTGTCAGACCGGCATACAGCATCGGCAAACGCTCCGGCAGGCGGTCGACGCGATCGACCACCATGTAGCCCTTGGGACCGAAGATGCGTGAGACATAGTCGTCGGCATTCGGATCGAGCGTCAGGCAGAAGGTACGCACGCCGCGGGCCGCCAGTTCTTCCACCGCCTTCTTGGTGTCGTGGCGCAGGTACTGCGGATCGCGCACGTCGATGTCGGCCGGCTCGCCGTCGGTGACCAGCAGGATCAGCTTCTTCTGCTCGCGCTGCTTGAACAGGAACGTGGCGGCGTGGCGCAGCGCCGCGCCCATGCGGGTCGACAGTCCGCCCTGCATGCCGGCGAGTTTGGCCTTGGCTTCGTCGTCGTAGCTGTCGTCGAAGTCCTTGAAGCGGTAATACTCGACGTCGTGGCGGCCGTCTGAGGCAAAGCCGTGGATGGCGAACGGATCGCCGACGCGGTCGATGGCCCAGGACAACAGCGAGGTGGCTTCGCGCGCCAGCTGAATGACGGTCTTCTCGGAATCGCCCAGCTTCTCATTGGTCGATTCCGACAGGTCGAGCAGCACCAGCAGCGCGAGGTCGCGCACCTTGCGCTCGATGCGGATATTGATGCGCTGGTCCGGCATCTCGCCCATGCGGATGTCGATCATGGCACGGATCGCGGCGTTGAGATCGATCTCAACACCATCTTCCTGGCGACGGAAGCGCTGCACGCCCTCCGGCTGCATGGCGTCGATGATGTGGCGAAGGCGCGAGGCCACTGGCCGGTTCTCGATCAAAATCCGGTCGATTTCCTGCGGGTCGCCCTTCTTCTGGCGCTTTTCCAGCACCGTCGCCCAGCTCGGGCGATGCAACTGCACGTTGTAATCCCATTCCTGGTAATGGTAGGGCTCGGAAACAGGTTCCTTTCCCTCCAGTTCATTAATCGTGCAGCCTTCCTGGTCGAGATAGAACGGCGTGTTGATCACCCAGATCTCCTGGGCGTCGTCGCCGGCCAGTTCGCAATCGACCTCGTGCGCCATCTCCAGCGCCGAGACATACTTGCGCACCTGCTTCGGTGCCGGGACGTACTCGGCCGCGTGCCAGGCAATTTCATCCGAGGCCCAGCAGTAGCGATTGTCGTCACGGTAGGGAATCGCTATCGATTCCAGCACGCGCAGACTCGGGATGCCGCCGCGCTCGCCGAGCTTGTTGTAAAGCGTGACGCCAAGGTCCCAGCTGAGCTGGTTGTCTTCCGGGCGCTTGGCAAACTCGCCACGGAACGCGCCCGACATTTCCTGGATCAGGCCGTCATCATCGTGGTAGCCCTCGTCCAGCAAGGCATAGGCCAGCCGTTCGAGCAGGCTCACGACCGGGCTGGTCGGGCAACTCACTTCCCGCACCTTGGCATGGATCGCCGACCACATCTGCTTCATTCCCGGGAATTCGCGCACCGCCAAGGCCTCGACACGCGCATCCTCGAACAGGCCGATGATAAACATCTGTGCCGGGTTGAGCTGCTCCATGGACATCGGCTTTTTCGTGTAAACCAGGTGCGCGGCGGCGTGCGCGGCCGTGGCGCGATACAGATCCTTCCCCGGCAGCCCGGCAAAATCATCGAATGCGTCCGGCATATGAATGACGCGCGTTTCAATAAACGGCTTGTAGCCTTCGCGGGTCTCGAAATCGCCCGAGGTTGGGCGCATGAAGAAGTCGCGACCCCAGAAGGCGCGCAAATAGAAATTGAGCTTGCGCTGGTTGTCGAAGAACAGCGTGCCACGCCGCTCCTTCTGCAACATCGCCTGACTGTCGGCGCTCTTGAGATCGAAGTACGCCAGTTGTGTGGCAAAGTCGCGCAGGTGCGCCTGCGCGCCCCACAGCGCCCAGCGGCGCAGGCCGCCGAGCGTCAGCTTGGCCAGCAACTCGTCGAGATGCGACAACATGGGTCGCAGGCCACGCGGCACCTTGGACGACAGCTGGTGGATCAACCCGAGGTAACCGCGCAGCAGCTCGGCATCGCCCAGCCGGTGCGCGGCGGTCGGCAGCGTGCCGAACATGAGCTGGATGACTTCACCGCTCACCATCGACGACAGCTTCATCGCGGCGATGATGGCATCCTTGATGACTTCTTCTCCGGCTTCCTTCGCCACGGCCGGCATGGACTGGATGTAGGTAATGACCAACTCATTGCCGCGGCCGAGTTGTGACAGGCCCTTGGCGCCTTCCAGCCAGTTGTGCAGCCCCTGCGGGGTCATCACCCGCGCCGCTTCGGCAAAGCTCGCTTCGAGCGTGGTGCGCACCTGTGGGTGCAGCTCATCGAGCAGGGCGTGGTATTCCTTGAGATCGACTGTCATATATTTTCTTGAACCGCCAAGGCGCCAAGGACGCCAAGAAAATCAATTTGAATAAATGATTCGCTGAATACCATCGCGAAGCACGGATACATTGAAGTTGATCAACAAGCCGAGATGAAACCTGGTCGCCTTGAGATAGGAGATTACCTGCGCCTTGTGTACCGGCAACAGTGCTTCAACCGCCTTCAGCTCAACTATCAATTTGTCGGCTACCAGCACATCCAGCTTTCCTTCACCAACGGTCTTCTCTTTGTACGACACCGAGACAGGGTGTTGTCGACGATACGGAATGCCGCGCTCCGTCAGCTCTATGCCAAGCGCCTCTTCATAAACACTCTCAAGATAGCCCGGACCAAGGTGTTTATGAACTTCTATCGCCGCCCCAATTACTGAGTTCGTCAGATTATCAAGCTCCTTGCTCGGTTCCATTTTTCTATTCCGTTTGTTTTTCTTGGCGTCCTTGGCGTCTTGGCGGTTTAAAAATATGTATTTATCGCCGCGTCCAGCGTATCGCGCATGTCCGGGTCATCGGTGATCGGACGCACCAGGGTCATCTGGCAGGCGGCCCGAGGTGCAATGCCCTTGGCGATCAGCGCGCCGGCGTAGGTCAGCAGGCGGGTCGAGATGCCTTCATCGAGACCATGGCCCTTGAGGTTGCGGGCACGGTGCGCGATCTGCACCAGCTTCTCGGCGGTTGCCTTGTCGACCCTCGTTTCGTGCATGATGATTTCGGATTCCACTTCCGCATTCGGGTAATCGAAATCGATGGCACCGAAACGCTGCTTGGTCGATTGCTTGAGATCCTTCATCAGGCTCTGGTAACCCGGGTTGTAGGAGATCACGAGCTGGAAGTCAGGATGGCAGTTCACCATCTCGCCTTTCTTCTCGAGCGGCAACTGGCGGCGATGATCGGTCAGCGGGTGGATGACCACGGTGGTGTCCTGGCGCGCTTCGACGACTTCATCGAGATAGGCAATCGCGCCGATGCGCGCAGCCACGGTCAGCGGACCATCGTGCCACTTGGTGCCGGAGGCATCGAGCAGATAACGGCCAACCAGATCCGAGGCGGTCATGTCCTCGTTGCAGGCCACGGTGATCAGCGGCTTCTTTAGCTTCCACGCCATGTGCTCGACAAAGCGCGACTTGCCGCAACCGGTCGGGCCTTTCAACATCACCGGCATGCGCACGCTGTAGGCGGCCTCGTACAGTTCAACTTCGTTCGACACTGGCCGGTAGTACGGTTCCTGCGTCACCAGATATTGACTGACATCCATTGTGTCCGCGGTCTTCACGGCTGTTTTGCTCATGCTCATGTCCTCTCAACTACACGTTGAACCGCCAAGGACGCCAAGAACGCCAAGGAATATGGGTTAAAGGGCCAAGGACGGCTTCGTTATAAGTTCACCTCTGCTGAATCACCCCGAGCCTCCAGGAACAACTTGGACAATCTTGGCGTTCTTGGCGTTCTTGGCGTTCTTGGCGGTTCAATCCCATTAAACAAAAAGCCCCTGCCCGGTTACCCGAGCAGGGGCTTTCCTTACCCTTGCCAGGTAACGACTTACTTCATCTTGCCGCGGAAAATCACCATCGAGGCGCCCTGCGACTGCTTGAAGTTGTCGTAGCCAATCAGGCGCACGTGGTTGTTCGGGTGCGCCTTGTGGCAGGCCTCGGCCTCGGCCAGCACCTTGTCCACGTTGGTCTCGCCGAACATCGGCAGCTTCCACATGTACCAGTAGTGGTCGAAGGCGTTTTCCGGCTCGCTGTGCTCGATGGCCGGGTTCAGGCCCTGCTTCACCAGATACTCCACCTGCTTCTTGATGCCATCGCTGGTCATGGCCGGCAGGTAGGAGAAGGTCTCGAACTTGCGGCTGGTCGTGTCGGTCAGGCTTGATTTGTAATCTTGCATCTCACTCATGTCTGTTACTCCTAAATGTTCGTTTCAGTTGCGCGACTTTGACCGGCGCTCTGGAAGTCAGATACAAGGTTCAAGATACAAGATTCAAGTAAAAGCCGATGCCTTGCTTGCTTGTATCTTTTCCCTTGTATCTTGTATCTGCCTTTACTTATGCTTCACGTCGAGTTTGTCGACGGTGTCGAACTCGAACTTGATCTCTTTCCACGTCTCCATGGCGATCTTCAGTTCCGGGCTGGACTTGGCGGCATTGGTGAGAATCTCCTTGCCTTCCTTCTCCAGCTCACGGCCCTGGTTACGCGCCTCGACGCAGGCTTCGAGCGCCACGCGGTTGGCGGCCGCACCGGCGGCGTTGCCCCACGGATGGCCAAGCGTGCCGCCACCGAACTGCAGCACCGAGTCGTCACCGAAAATGTTGACCAGCGCCGGCATGTGCCACACGTGGATGCCGCCGGAGGCGACAGCGAACACGCCCGGCATGGAGCCCCAGTCCTGATCGAAGAAGATACCGCGTGAGCGATCTTCCTTGATGAACTTTTCGCGCAGCAGGTCGATCCAGCCCAAGGTGGCCTCGCGGTCGCCTTCGAGCTTGCCGACCACGGTGCCGGTGTGCAGGTGATCGCCGCCCGACAGGCGCAGGATCTTGGCAAGGACGCGGAAGTGGATGCCGTGGTGCGGGTTGCGGTCGAGCACGGCGTGCATGGCACGATGGATGTGCAGCAGCATGCCGTTGTCCCGGCACCAGTTGGCCAGGCCCGTGTTGGCGCAGAAACCGCCGGTGATGTAGTCGTGCATGATGATCGGCGCGCCGATGGACTTGGCGTGCTCGGCGCGCTTGTACATCTCTTCCGGGGTCGGCGCGGTGACGTTCAGGTAATGACCCTTGCGCTCGCCGGTTTCCTTCTCCGCCTTGTGGATGGCTTCCATGACGAAGTCGAAACGCGTGCGCCAGCGCATGAACGGCTGGCTGTTGACGTTCTCGTCGTCCTTGGTGAAGTCCAGACCGCCGCGCAGACACTCGTACACGGCGCGGCCGTAGTTCTTGGCGGACAGGCCGAGCTTCGGTTTGATGGTGCAGCCGAGCAGCGGACGGCCGTACTTGTTCATGATGTCGCGCTCGACCTGGATGCCCTGGGGCGGGCCGCCGCAGGTCTTCACGTAGGCAATCGGGAAGCGCACATCCTCGAGACGCAGCGCGCGGATGGCCTTGAAGCCGAACACGTTGCCGACCAGCGAGGTGAACACGTTCACCACCGAACCTTCTTCGAACAGGTCCATCGGGTAGGCCACGAAGGCGTAGAAGCAGGTGTCGTCGCCCGGCACGTCTTCGATGCGGTAGGCGCGGCCCTTGTAGAAATCGAGATCGGTCAGCAGGTCGGTCCAGACCGTGGTCCAGGTGCCAGTGGACGACTCGGCGGCCACGGCGGCGGCGGCCTCTTCACGCGGCACACCGGCCTGCGGGGTGATCTTGAAGCACGCCAGGATATCGGTTTCGTTCGGCGTGTAGTTCGGCATCCAATAGGTTTCGCGGTACTCTTTCACACCTGCTTTGTAGGTCTTCACTTTGCCTTGGCTCATGTGGCCTCCTGGTTAAGAAATTCGGTCAGTGGTTGCTGGGCGTGCGGCCCTTGAAAGTGGGCATACCCTACGCCTGTAACACCATAAACAATAGTCATATATAATGATAATTATGATAAGCTTTTATATATGCTCAATTCGGGGACATCGCTGTGCACCTGACGCTGCGCCAACTCAAGGTCTTTGAAGCGGTGGCGCGCCACCTGAATTACACGCGCGCCGCCGAGGAACTGCACCTGACCCAACCCGCTGTTTCCATGCAGGTGAAACAGCTGGAAGCGAGTCTCGGGATTGCGCTTTTCGAACAACTCGGCAAGCGCATCCATCTCACCGAAGCCGGGGCCGAGGTGTTGGGTTACGCGCGCGCCATCACCCAGCAACTCGATGAGCTCGAAGGTGTGCTGAATAGAATGAAGGGGCTCGGCGGCGGGCGGCTGCGCATCTCGGTCGCCACCACCGCCAACTATTTCATTCCCACCCTGCTTGGCAGTTTCTCGCGCCGCTATCCGGACGTGACCGTCTCGCTGGATGTGACCAACCGCGAGACGCTGCTGCGGCAACTGGCCGAGAACACCGTCGATCTCGTGGTCATGGGCCAGCCGCCGGCCGAGGCCGATGTCGAGGCGCAGGTATTTATGGACAACCCGCTGGTTGTGGTCGCCCCACCCGATCACCCGCTCGCCGGCAAGAAGAAGATCCCGCTGACCCGGCTGCAGGATGAAACCTTCCTGGTGCGCGAATCGGGCTCCGGCACACGCATCGCCATGGAGCGATTCTTCAACGAACGTGGCATGCGTCTCAAGACCGGCATGGAAGTCGGCAGTAACGAGGCGATCAAACAATCCGTACAGGCACGGTTGGGGCTGGGACTGCTCTCGCGCGCCACGATCGAACAGGAACTGACCCTGAAACGGCTGGTGATGCTCGATATCGAAGACTTCCCCATCATGCGTCACTGGTTCGTGGTGCACCGCAAGGGAAAAAGACTCTCGGCAGCGGCCGAGGCATTCAAAAAGTTTCTAATGACCGAGGCACACGGGACACCAACAGCGCTCCGGCCGGCAGCAAGAAGGAAGGGTTAACCTCGGTTCGACTCAAGGAAGCCCGAACCTGGCACCGATGAAGCCGCTGATCCAGAGCACATCAAACGGATGACGGATCGGCCGCCACTTGTTGTTGTGTTCTGAGTACGGCCTTCATGTGCCTTGCTGCTATCCATCGCAGGGCGCGCCTTGCGATTCTTGCTCAGGGGTGCGCGAGCAACCGCCTGATGCTCACAGGAGCATCAGGGCTCACGGGGGAAATGGCAGGCGACGACGTGGCCAGGTTCAATTTCGCGCAGACGCGGGGCGTTGCACGGATCGGTGCACTCGGGCGGCTTGCCGCGCGCGGCATACACCGGGCAACGCGGGGCAAAGCGACAACCGGCGCTCGGGCGCTCGAAGTCGAAGACTCCCCAGGTCGGGGCCGTAACGCTGACGGCTTCCTGGGAGCGCTTCTCGGCGAGTGACGACCACAGTACCGAGGTGTAAGGGTGGCGCGGCGCATGCGCGATACGCGGCGCGGGCCCAAGCTCGACAATCTGGCCCAGATACATCACCGCCACCCGGTGACTGACCAGTTCAACCAGCGGCAGGTCGTGCGAGATGAACAGATAAGACAACCCGAACTGGTCTTGAAGGTCGCGCAGCAGGTTAATGACCTGGGCCTGGATCGAGACATCGAGGGCGCTGGTCGGTTCGTCGGCGACGATCAGTTTCGGACGCACCGCCAGTACGCGCGCGATGCCGATGCGCCGCTTCTCGCCACCCGACAATTCCGCAGGAAAGTTGGCCAACTTGTTCTTCTTGAGGTTGACGAGTTCGAGCAAATCGTAGGCGCGGCGGCGCAGGTCATCGGCGTCGAGCTCCGGCTCGCGCAGGGCGATGGCCTCGTGCAGGATGCTCTCGATTCGCATCTTCGGATTGAGCGCGGCATCGAGGTCCTGGAAGATCATCTGGATCTCGCGCCGCAGCGGCTGGAATTCCGCCGGCGACAGCGGCGTGATGTCCCGGTCGCGATAGCGGATCACGCCGGCCGTGACCGGCATAAGCTTGAGAATCGCCTTGCCGGTGGTGGTCTTGCCGCAACCGGACTCCCCAACCAGTCCCAGGGTTTCGTTCTCGGCTAGTGTGAAACTCACGTCGTCCACGGCCGGGATGGTGCCGGCGGCAGTTCCCGAGAGCATACGGAACAGGCCACGCCGCTGGGAAAAATGCTTGCTCAGGCCTTTCACTTCCAGAAGCGGCGGCGTCATGTCGGTTCCCCTGTCAGGCCTGGTACAGCCAGCAGCGCACGCGCCGTCCCGGCGTTACCTCGACCAGTTCCGGCTCCTGCTCGGCACAACGCGCACGAATGCCATCGTGGATGCGCTGGCAGCGCTCGCGGAACCGGCAGCCACGCGGCACGTTGATGGTATCGAGCACCTCGCCCTCGATGGCTGGCAGGCGGCCGCCATGCTTCACATTTTTCGCGCGCGGCATCGAGGCCAGCAGCGCATGGGTGTAGGGATGGCCCAGCTCACTCTGCTCAAGCAGCATGGCCGCCGGCCCGGACTCCTGCACCTGTCCGCCGTACATCACCGCGATCCGGTCGGACAAGCGCGCGATCACGCCGATGTCGTGGCTGATCAGCACCAGCGTCATGCCGAAGCGTGTCTTGAGTTCCTCCAGCAGCTCGACGATACGCGCCTGAATCGTGGCATCGAGGCCGGTGGTCGGCTCGTCGGCAACCAGCAGGCGCGGCTCGGCGGCCAGCGCCATCGCCACCATGGCGCGCTGGCACATGCCACCCGAGAGGCCATGGGGATAGTTGTCGTAACGCAGGCGCGGCGAGTCGATACGCACCGCCTCCAGCCAATGCAACGCGCGCTCGCGTGCCGCGGCCGGGTCTTTGATCGCGGTGTGCAGGCGTACTGCCTCGCTGATCTGCGCGCCGATGGTCTCGTAGGGATTCATCGCCGCCTTGGGATTCTGGAAAATCATGGCGATCTTGCCACCGCGCACCCCGGCGAGATTGCGCTCAACCTGCTTCTGCCAGGCGCGGTTATCCTTCTCCACCGACATGATGCGGTCATCGCGCCGCTCCAGGCGCGTGCAGGCATCAAGCCCGGCCAGCAGATCGCGCGGCGCCTCGTCGTGAAAGACCGCGCGCCCGCTGATCACGCCGGGCGTGGCGGTAACCAGCCCCAGCGCGGAATGCATGCTGACGCTCTTGCCGCTGCCGGATTCACCGACGATGCCGAGCGTTTCGCCGCGCGCGATTTCGAGATCGACGCCATCCACCGAACGGATGAACGCCTGCTTGGCGCGCGAAAAGAAATAGGTGCGCAGATCCTCGATACGCAGCAGCGGGATGGCGCTCATCGTTGCCGCTTTCCTTCGAACATGTTGTTGAGGCCGTCGCCGAGCAGGTGAAATCCAAGCACCGTGAACAGGATGGCCAGCGCCGGCGCGGTCGATACCCAGAAATTTCCCTGCAACAAGTAATTGGCGCCAGACTGCACCATGTTGCCCCATGACGGTGTCGGCTCCTGCACACCGAAACCGAGGTAGCTGAGGCTGGTTTCGAGCAGCACCGCCTCGGCCATGCCGAGCGTCGCCTGGATCAACAGCAGCGCGCGGCAGTTATACCAGAGGATGTGCTTGAGGATGATGCGTCCCGGCGAGATGCCGAGCGCCACGGCCGACTCGATGAAATTACGCTCGCGGAGCATCATGATCTTGCCCTGCACCAGCATCGCCACCGTCGGTGCCGTGGTCAGGCCGAGCACCACCATGATGGTGTAGATGCCGGGCTTGAAGGCGGCGATCACCAGCAGCATCAGCACCAGCCGCGGCAGGGAATCGACCAGGTTGGTGACGTAGGTGACCGCGACCTTGCTGCGCCCGCCGTGGTAGCCGGCCAGCACCCCCAGTGCCGCGCCCAGCGACAGCGCGATGGCGATCGACAGCAACCCCGGCAGGAAATAGGCCTGGATACCGAGGATCAGGCGCGTCAACAGGTCGCGCCCCATATAGTCGGTGCCGAGCACATAATTCTCGGTCAGCGGTCCGACCAGCATGGTGGCCAGGTCCATCGCCTCTGGGTCGTGCGGCAACCAGCCGAACATGCCAAGCAGGTAGGACAGCACCACGAGTACCACGACCGCCAGCCCGTAGCCGACGTATGCGCGATCGACCAGCGATGCGCTGCGCCAGCTGCGAATCTCCGAATATTCGCTGACGGTGTCGTGCGGCTGGTAGTAGCGGCTCATTGGCGGCTCCCGGTTATTCGTGCGAGGCGCGCGGATTGACCGCGACATACACCATGCGGTGCAGCAGGCTGCCGAGACGGACGACCACCGCGGCAATCAGGGTGATGGCCAGGATTACCGGAAAGTCACGGTCCTGGGCGGCCTGCCAGGCCAGCCGGCCCAGACCCGGCCAGTTGAACACCTGCTCGACGATGATCGCCCCGCCGAGCACGAACGGCATCTTCGAGGCGATGATCTCCGCGACCGGCAGCAGCAGCCCTTCCTTGTAGACATGCCGCCACACGGCGGCACCCTTGGCGCGCGCGGTGCGCACGTATTCCTCGCCCAGCACCCGGCCGGTCTCCTCGCGCACGTAGCGCACCACCTCGGCAAACGCGCCGTTGCCGAGACCCAGCACCAGCACCGGTAGCAGAACATAAAGCCATTCATACGGCTGCGGCTCACCGGTCCCGGACAGGATCGGAAGCATGCCGAACTGGCTGGTGAACAGGTAAATCACGAGATAGCCGATCCAGAATGTCGGCAACGCCGAGACCAGGTAGCTGAACATGGTCAGTGCCCAGGCGCGCCGCCCGCCCGGCTGCTGCGCGGCGTACACGCCAATCGGCACCGCCGCCGCCAGCGTCACGACCAGCGACCCGAGCGTCAGGAACAGCGTGCGCCCGCCGCTGGCCATGATCTCCTGGATGACCGGCTGGCCGGAACGCATCGACACGCCGAAATCACCGACCAGCAAATTGCCGAGCCAGGAAAGATACTGGCCGTACCAGCTTTGTGAAATGCCAAGCGCCTCATAGGCAGCGGCGCGCTCGCTGTCGGACAGCATGCGTCCGCCGAGCAGCGCGGCGAACGGATCGCCGGGCGCGGCATACAAAATCAGGAAGATGACCAGACTCACCCCGAACAACAACGCCGTCGTCACGGCGAGTTCGCGCAACAGCAGCGACGCGACCGGCTTCCAGGCGTTCAGATTGAGCACGTCACTCCCCCGCCCCGCTGATTCTCGTTATGCGCTCATACGAACAATGACGCCGGCCGGTCACGCGACCGGCCGGCATTATTTATCCTAAAAAAGCAGTTAACCGCAGATATATACGATATTCAATGCACGCCTGTATTGGCCAGCCCACCAAAAGGGTGAACGACCTCGGTGCATCAACGGCAAGATTCATCTCGCATTAATCTGCGTTCATCTGTGGCTAAACACCGTTTTTAGATTTATTGCTTACTTTTTGACCGCGGCCCCGGCTTTTCCTTCTGCCTCGCCGATAAACCAGGTATCGGCATAGGAGAAGAACTTGTACGGGTGAATCTGCACGCCACGCACCTTCTTGTGATAGGCCGCATAGTTGGTCAGCGTCCACAAGAAGGTGTAGGGGCTCTCCTCGGCCAGCATCTCGTGCAGCTTGCGGTAGATGGTGCGGCGCTTTTCGTGGTCGAGAGTCAGCTTCGATTCGACCAACAGGCTGTCGACCTCCGGGTTGGAGTAGCCGCCGAAGTTGTTGCGCCACGCGCCGATCTCGGCCGAATGAAACAACGAGGAAATATCGGCCGAGTCATCGAACACCCACGACGCGAACATGATGTCAAAATCGTGGGTCAGGAACACCGCCTCTTTCCAGGCCTGCCATTCGAGGAACTCCACATCGGCCTGCACGCCGATCCGCTGCAGGTAATTCTTGAAGGCCAGCACCACGCGCTTGGTCGCCTCGCTCTCCTGGGCGATCGGCACCTTCAGAGAAAGCGCGAGTTTCTTGCCGGCCTTGGCCATGATGCCGTCGCTGCCCTTCTTGTACCCGGCCTGGACGAGGAGCTTCTCGGCCTCGTCCGGATTGTACGGCAGCGGCTTGACGTCCAGGTTATACGCCCACGAACCCGGCGCGAACGGGCCGGAGATGACCGTGCCCTGGTTGTTGAAGAAGGCGTTCAGCATCTCCTTGCGGTTGATTGCGAGTGTGAAGGCCTTGCGCACGCGCGCATCGGCGAGCTGCGGGTTGCGCACGTTGTAGCCGAAGAATGAATAGGACAACGCGTTGTACGGCTGCAGGCGCAGGCGCTTGTCGCCCTGGATCTCCGGCACGTTGCGCGGATTGACCAGCACCGACATGTCGATGTTGTTGTACATCAGCGCCTGATTCATGATGTTCTGGTCGGCGAACGGCTTGGCCACGAAGCGCGCGATCTTTGGCGCGCCCCTGAAGTAATGCGGATTGGCCTCCAGCACGATCTCGCCGTTTGCGGTGGTTTCCCTGTACTGATACGGACCGGTGCCGATCGGCTTCTGCACAAAGGCATCGTCGCGCGCCAGGTAGGCGGAGTTGCTCAACCCGAATTCCGGAATGATCTTGAACGTGAATTTCGGCAGGGCGTTCATGATCGGGCGCTTGAGCGTGAAGCGCACGGTGTGGCGGTCGAGTTTTTTCACCTCATCGATGAACTCGTAGCGCACCTTGAGCGGCGTGATGGTCTTGGGGTGCATCATGATCTTGTAGGTGAATACCACGTCGTCGGCGCTGAACGGCCGCGGCTCCTCGCCGGGGCGCGCATGCCAGCGCACGTCCTTGCGCAGCCGGAAGGTGTAGACCTGGCCATCCGGGGACATGTCCCAGCTCTCGGCCAGTTCCGGCGCGATCTGCTGCTTGTTGTCGATACCGACCAGCCCGTTGAACACCAGTTCGGTGATGCGCAGGGCAATCATGTCGTTGTTGGTGATCGGGTCGAGCGTGGTCGGACGGCCGTATTCGCCATAGCTCAGCACCCCGCTTGAGGCCGCCACCGGCGGCACCTTCGGCGCCGCGGCCGGTTCTGCGGCCTGGCCGTTGGCCACGCCGCCCAGCAGCATGGCGGCGCCCAGCATCTTCACTATGGTCTTGATCATGGCTCGCTCCTCGTTCATGGCTGTCTCCCTCCCGTATCAGAAAATCTTCACATCGCCGGCACTGCGGTATTCCATCGAATAGATGCCCTGACCCAACTCCTGCAACTGGCGCACGGCCGGAAACTCTTTGCTCAGCTCGAAATAGATCTCGAGGTTCTCTGAAAAGCTCTTGGTCGCCAGGTACAGATCGGCGAGCTGCACCAGCAGCAACGGGTCATTGGTGTCGATGCGGTTCTTGTTGCTCTTGTCGCGCGCGGTCTCGAGATATTGCAGGGCGCGATCGTGGCGTCCGGCCCCGGCATGCTGCATGCCAATGGCGCGGTGCAGGCCGCGGAACCGCTCGCCCTGGCCGGTGGCGGCGAGCATCTCGGCGGCGTTGGCAACGTCACCGCACTTGGCCTTGGCCTGCACACAGAGCATCAATAGTTCGCCGAGCAGCACCGGATCCTGGCCGTGTTTGGCGCTCAGCGCCGTGAATGCGGCATTGCCCTTCTGGCCCTGGTTGCCGCGTACCTCGACGGCCGCCTGCATCATGGCCACGCGCTCGCGATATGCCGGCGGCAGCTCGCCGCCGCCGGCCAGTTGCGCGCCGGCCTTGTCCGCGCGACCCTGGGCCAGCCAGGCATCGGCCAGGAAATAGGCGACGACCGCCTTGAGGCGCGCATCGCTGCGCGCCTGCTCCATCTGCTGTTCGCCGGCCGCCTGGTACAGGGCGGCGAGATTGCCGAGCAACGCGGCATCGTAAAAGCGCAGGGTCTTGCTCTTGCCAAGGGTCTCCTGATACGAGGGCCGGCCGAGATCTTCGCTGCCGAGCAGTGCCAAGGCCTTGTCGTACTGGCCGGTCCGCGTGTACACCGCCACGGCATTGGTGACAGCCCGCACCGGCAGGGCGCCGCCACTTCCGCGCAGCTCGGCGAGCGTCTGGTCCAGCAGCGCCACGGGCTCAGGTTGTTTCGCGGCCTTGCGGCTGAGCGCCACGGCCAATTCGGTGCGCGCCTCGAGCGCAAGTCCCTGGGCAGCAGGCAGCGCGCCGCCGCGCGCCGCGGCCAGCCGCACTTCGGCAATCTGCCGGTGGGCTATGGCAATTCCGGCCTGCGCGGCAAATTTCTGCAGCTGCTCAATGCCGGCCTGCTTGCTGCCAGACTCGAGCAGAGTCTCACCGTAATACAGCGCCGCATAGCGACTGCGGTCGCGACCGGCCTGGGTGGCGAGTTTGCGCAGGTAGCGATTGCCGGTGACCAGCGACGAGCGATGCAGGGCGTGCTGCAACTGGGCGTTACGCAGGTAGGCGCGTCCGAGCAGAAACGCCACCGAGGCGGAATCTCCGCCACTCACCCCGGCGCGCAACATGGCAGCGGCCGATTCGTAATAGTTCCGGTCCAGCAGCTGGGTCGCCTGCTTGAGGCTGCCGCCCGCGGCCAGGACCGCACCCGGAACGGTACACAGCAGAATGAGAATCAGGCGAATGCGACGCATGGGGATTATCGGTCAGGGAGTTTCGCCAGAAAGATCCGGTCCCATTGATTCACCTGGGCACGGAATGCCAGCACCCCTTGCTGTGACACCGCGAGATCATGGTTGATGTTGGTCCCGGTCTGCAGCCGCCAGTGCTGGCGACTGTCGACATCCACCAGATAAATCGGACTGTAATCGTGCTTGTCGTTGCGCACGTAGGCGATGCGCCGGCTGTCCGGCAGCCACGCCGGTCCCATGGTTACATCCGGGATGACATTGCGCGCCACCACCTGTGCCACGAGTTCCGCGCCCTCGCCCGGTGTCGCCCCGGATGAATCGAGCACGGCAATCGCCCAGATCCTGGGATCGTCGTCTGCGTTCTGATTGGTATAAAACGCAATGCGTTTGCCGTCCGGCGACCAGGACGGACTGAGGTCATCATGCCGCCAGGTGGTGAGCGCGCGCTGGCTCACCGGCGGGGGTGCAGGCTTGACCGGCGCGGGCGATGGCGTTTTGTCTGCGCCCCGCCTTCCAGCGGAATCGACCACAACCGGCGCGGGCCGCAACACCGCGCGCAGGTCGCCTTCGATCAGTACGATGTCGTGGTTCTCGTTGGCGCCATAGATCGCGGCAATGCGCCGGCCATCCGGCGACCAGCGTGGATAGAGATAGGCCTTGTCACCCATCGACACCGAGGCAATGCGCCGGCTGTCGACCTCAAGCAGGTACAGCTGCGCGCCGCCATCGCGGCCCGATACAAACGCCACGGTGTTGTCGGTCGGCGACCAGTCGGGCAGACCGTCTTTCTGGGGGCTGTCGGTCAGGCGCTGGCTGGTCTTGCCTTGCTGGCTGCCGAGATAGAGATCGTAGTTCCCTTCGCCGGCATTGCTCATGAACACGAAGCGTTCGCCACGTGGCGACCACGCCAGTCCGGAGTTGTAACTCGTCGCCAGGCCCAGTCCGGGCAGCAGCGTATCGAGGCCGTCATCGGCCCCGCTCGCCTGGTAATAAACCGTCCTGACCGGCGTGCCGTCAAGGCGCATCAGCACAATCTCGCGCCGCGATTCCTCGGCGCGCTCGAAGGCCAGCAGCGCTCCGCCCGGTGCCCAGATCGGGCTGGAATCGTTGCTGTCGCGCCCGTCGCTGCCCGGAAGCGCACGGATGTATTCGGGGATCAGCTCTACCTGCGGTACGGATTCGCCCATAGCCGTCAGGGCAGTGGCCAGCAGACTGGCGCCGAGTGCCGCAGCTCTGCCCCGGCGACCGATCGGCATGATTATTTTCCCTGTACCTGTTTGGCCAGCTTCTCCGCCGATTCGCGCATCTGGTCATACTCCGGATTGCCGCGCAACTTGGACGGGAACGTGTCCAGATACTCCAGCCAGGCAAGCTCCACGCTTGTGGACAGGGCCTCGCGCTGGGTGGCGTCGTACAGATTCTGGTAGGCGAGCGCACGATAGTAATAGGTATCGTGCACGGCTTCGTCGTGGCGCTCGTTCGGAAAGAACCGCGTATTCTCGCGTGCGCGGTCGAGCGCCTTGACGGCCTTGGCATAGTATTGCACCGCCTCGCCGCGGTTCGCGCGGTACACTTGCGCGCCCTTGGCGTAATAGGCCTTGCCGAGATTGGTGTAGACGATCGCGTACTGTTTGTAGACCAGTTCCTCGACCGCGGGGATGGCCTGCACCGACTCGAACTCGGCGATGGCGCGGTCGTAATCGCGCTTGCCGTCATAATAGAGCTGGCCGAGACGGTGATGCAGATCGGCATAGTCCGGATGTTCCCGGGTTCCGGACGAGTACAGGCGGATGGCGTCCTCGAGGCGGCCGGCGGCCTCGGCCTGCTCGCCGAGCTTGAGATAGTCCTTGTGCAGGACAATGCGGTTGGCGCCGGTGCGTTTCTCCTCTTTCTTGCTGAACTCCACCACCTCTTCCCACGCCCGATAATCGCCGCCAGCCTCGACGCGCACGGTGTGGAAGCCGAACGTCACCGCCTGCGGCTTGGTAATCGGTGTGCTGCCGACGCGGTTGTCATCGATTGAAACCGAGGCGCCGGACGGCTCGCTTTCGGCCGTGAATTGCGAGCTGAAGGACTTGAGCCCGAACTCGTAGCGCTCGCCGGGCTTGCCCGGTTTGATCTTGCGAGTCGCCTGCCCGTAGCCGTGGCGATAGACCATCAGCCGGTAATTGCGTCCGAGCTTGAGCGGCACGCTGGCCTCGCCGGCACGGTTGGTGGTTCCGGCCCAGCGGTTGTCGAGGTAGACATTCGTGCCGGTCAGCGCCGCGCCTTCCTTGCCCACGCCGCCCTTCACGGCTACCGTGATGCGGTCGGTGCCGGCCGCGCGCACCGAGACATCGAGGCGAGTCACGCGGTCGCCGGCGCGCGGCGGCGCGCGCAGCGACTCCATCTGCAGATCGGTCTGGTCGTCGCGGCGGCGGCGCACCTTCATGGTGCCGGCGTCGCTGTAACCGGTGATCCGGCCGTTTTCGTCGCGCCTGGTCGACTGCAGCAAGAAGATATCGTCGCCGCCGATGGCGAACTGGCCCCTGCCCAGATTGATCTGTGCGCCTTCGTCATTCCCGGCGATGACGGTTCCGGAGATCGGATAGGCGGCCAGCACGTTTGAGACGATTTCGTTCACCGCCCGGCCGACGCGCCAGCTTCCGCCGCTGCCGGCGACGGCCGCCTGGGTCAGCGCCAGCTTGCCGTTCGACTGGTAGAAACTGGTCTCGATGACATAATCGTCGTCCTCGCCGCGTGAAATGCTGCCGAACACGATTACATCCACCGCATTGCCGAGGCCGGTATTTCGCCAGTCGCTGGTCTTGATCTTGTCGACGCTGAGCTTGGAGCGCCCCATGAGCTCGCGCGCGGTGGCGGCCGGCACCGACTTGAACGTCTTGGAATCGAACAACTCCTTGTTGAAGCTCTCCTCGAACTTCTTGACGACATCCGAGATGTCCTCGCCGGCGGTATTGGCGGCGAAGCTCAGCACTGCGGTGCGCGGGCGTTCGGCAACGGCCGAATGGAAATACTGCTTGATTCGATTCTGTCCGCCGAGCAGCGCCGGGCGCGTGCTGCTCGACGGTGCAAAACCGGCGGCACTGATACGCACCGGCACGGTCTCGCCAAAGGTCCCCTTGTGCCGGTAGGTCAACACGCCATTGTCGCCGGTGCTGCCGGCCGCGATTCCGCCGACCGTGACCGCCGCACCTTTGATCGGACGCGTCCGTCCCTTCTGGTCTTCCAGCACCTCGATCGTGACCACTGCCTCGGTGTAAAGACCGGCATTAATGCGATCGCCGGATTCACCGCGATAGGCGAAACGGGTTTCGCCGTAACCGTCTTTCTTCACGCCCACGAGCAGGCCATTCTTCGGCCATTTGCCGAAGACATGTTCAACGGTGCCGTTCGCCTGCGACTGACCGAGATCCTTGCCGTCGACGGAGACAGATGCGCCAGCCAGCGGCTGGTCGGCCTGGGTCACGAGAATCGTCACAAAGCGCTGTAACTCGGCGGTCAGGCTCTGCTTTTCCACCGGCTCAGTATCCTTGCGCGACTTGATCGAAAATGTCTTCTCCCAGGTCTTGGCGCGGAACTTGCCTTCTTCCTTCTGCACCGCAAGATGAATCGGCTTCTCGGGTGATCGCGACAGAGTCTTGGCGAAGCGACCACGCGCGTCCGTGCTGCCTTCGGGGACACCATCGACCGTAATACTGGCATCCTTGACCGGCTTTCCGTCGAGCTGGACATTCACTTCCAGATCAAAACCAATCGGTTTGGCAGTGCAGGCCGCTACCAGGACCAGAATAGCCAGCATCGACCCGAACAGTATTCTCGCTCGCATGTTAGGACTCCCTGACTCTCGCTATAGTTGAAAATGCCGCGCCGGCCGGAATCGGCCGGCGCGCTGAACGTGTGCCGGTTACATGGAAGGCGGCTGGATATTGACCTCACCCGGATTGATGATCTTGTCCTTGTCGGACTTCATGCCGCGGTAGGATTGCGAAGCGCCTTTCGGCAACTGTCTAAGGTCCAGATCGACCGAGCGGGAGGATTTTTTGACTTCAATGGTCTTGGTGGCGGCGACATAACCAGGCTCGCTGACCTCTATTTTGTAGACACCTGGCTTGATCTTGTCGGAACCGGCTTCGAAATGCCCTTTCTTGTCGGTTCTGACCGAGTGCGAGGCCTGCTCCACTGCCGAAGACGTGTTGATCATGTTAACAACAATCCCTTCAAGGGGAGCGTCCGCAATCGGCTTGTTGTTGCGGTCAACCATGCGCACGGAGCCGGAGATACCGGCTGAACAACCGCCAAGCAACAGAACGCTCAGCACGGCAATTGCCATAGCTCGTAGGCTAATGATCATGAATGTTCCCTTCCTGCTGGTTGAAACTACATTAAGAATACAAGGGTGTCTCTGGAACACACGCTATACGTACCATGCAATCCTTAAGGGAACGCGAACGCTCCCCGCTTGTCAAGAATAGCCGATAACCGGATGCCACGGTCTGATGAGCGATTTGCTCCAGCACTTCATTTGCTTGACCTGTCTATGACTGTAGCTGTCGGAATGCCATGGGAACCACCCTATCAACTGGGCGGGGCCATTCGATGCCGATCGACCCCACCCACCGTGCCTACTACTTGTGTTCCACCAGCATCTGTTGGCACTCGGTCTTGCCGATGTTTTGAAACGTGTGCGACTTTACCGGCGCGTTGACGCGCGCCGAACCAGCCTTGTTTTTGACTTCTCGCGCAGCGTCTTCGGGCGTTGAAATCCGCGCCTGACAGTCTTTGATCGTGAAAACCGCGGCCATGGGATGTGAATGACCCTTGTCCTTGTGCCCTGGTGGCCAAGTAGCAAGCACCACGCGCATCTCGTCGTTTTCGGCCAGCACCTTTATACCTCAGGCGAAGCCGTATACGACGACGGCACCCCGTCTGCAACAGACCACAACGCCATTCCTGCAAATATCCCGCCGCACAGCCCGGTCACAACCCAGCTCGTTTTCATGGCCCCTCCAGAGTGATTCAGTGAGTTAACGCAGTTGCACATTGAGGCAACAACAGACTTACAGAGGGGTTCCGAGTGGCTGCATAGCATACCGGCTGCAATCCATGGCCTCTCGCTGTATAGCACTCTGGGACGAATAAGGTATTGACGCGGATCAACAAATGACCGCCATGTCTACATCTTGGCCGGCGAGGAAAATGACGAGCGGATGACGCGGTACTTGAGCGAGTCAGATGGCCAACCGATGCCAACATAAAGCACTGTGGGTGTCGGCGAGCGAGTAGGTGTCGCCGTAATCGATCAAACGCTGTGTCTCCTCGATATTGTCGCGCCTCACCCGGTGCCTTTCTGCACTACGATGATCGTACAAAATCACCCCGACTCGATTTCACCCAGTACATTCTGACCCAGCAGCGTCAAAAGCTATAGGTCGTCCCATTGCTTGGCCGGCACCAACCGTTCACGTAGGCCGGGTCGCTGCCACTCGCGTCGAACGTAAGTGTGTCGCTATAGGCAAAATTCCCGCTCGTCTCCGCGATGTTGTAGCTCACACCATTACCACCAACACTCACACTCCCGCCGGAGCTGTAGGTCAAACCCGATTGCTGGTACCACGTGTAGTCTGTGTAAGTAACTGTGCCGGTCAGGGTAGTCCTGGTGTTGTTGGCGGACATGACAGCGTAACCGTTGAAAATCACGGTGATATTGACGTTTGCCGATGTTCTCACGCAGTTGGTACCACACGACTGCCCCACGGAGTAGGTCTCGGTCCCGGACACGCTCGCCGTACCTGATAGTCCAGGGACGAGCGTCTCCCAATGGCTCCCGTTGTTCAATGAAGGCAGCAGATTGCGGCGTATTACACCGTCCGCGATATCGCGCACGACGAATCGCGCGTCACTCGAGGAACTGACGGGTGCTGCGCTCGACCCTCCGCCGCTAACCCCATCCCCGCCGCCCTCTCCGCCGCCACAGGCAGCAAGACCGGACAGCAGGGTAAGCACCAGGAAAAACGCCGTCTTTGTTTTCATGACAACCTCCTTGGCCGTAACGGCCGGTTCAAGTCAGCTACAGCAGTTGCTCCCGTTCGCATGTGGCGCCAACTGCTTACGTTCGCGTGCGACGGTGAGACGCTCGCGAAGCACGTGCTGCCAGCGAGCAAAACGATGACCGTGGTTGCCATGCGCCTGATCCATGTGCAACAACCATGCGAGACCCATACGCATGCCGATCGCCATGCCCGCGATGGCGAGCAGCGATGCGAGGGAGAGCGTCGACACGCCGGTCAGGCCCTGGCCGATGTTGCAGCCACCCGCGAATACCGCGCCGATCCCCATGAGCCCGCCGCCAACGACGGTGCGTATGAACTCCGGGGCCGCGGGCATCGTCCAACGGAAGTTGCCGCGTGACACCGCGCTGGCCAGAGCGCCGGCCAGCGCGCCACCCATGAGCGCTAGAGGAAAGCCGTTACCGGTGATCTCGCCACTTGTCACATAGCGCATGAACTGCGCGAGCGGGCCGGCAAACGCGAGCGAGGCGGGACGGTGCACTGCTACTGCGAACTCATCGCGTGCGAGGTAGCCGGTTACGATCCATCCGGCGACGATCAGTGCGCCAATCAGGGTCCCCGCGAGCACCATGCCGCCGCTCGCGTGACGTCGCACACCGGCGGCGATCGCCAGAACTCCGCTGACCGCCACCGCCGCAGGGGCAACCCAGAACGGCATGTTAAGCAGCACAGTCAGCGAGCTGTCGCCCGAGGCCAGCGTGAGGGCGGTCGACTCCGCGAGTCCAGTACGCGATGGCGCCAGTACGCCGTAAGCACAGACCGCCGCCCCGACGCCGACAGCGATAAGCGCGACCAGTGCGCCGGCGCTGCCCTCGGCCGCGCGCACCAGCAGCCGCCCGGCGCAACCGCCGGCGAGCGCCACGCCGACCCCGAACACCGCGCCGCCGGCGATCGCGCCGAGCCAGTCGATGCGCGCACCGCGGTAGATCGACTCGCTCACCGGCACCATTCCAGAGAATTCCAGCAACGCGACGCCGGTCACGGCCACCGTCACGGCGGCGAGATACCCGTGCGCCTGCCGCAGATCGCGCATCAGCACCCAGTTACTGACCGCCGCGAGCACGCAGAAACGCGAGTGCTGCACGATGACCCCGAACAGCACACCGAGCAACAATCCACCACCGATTAACCAGAGATTCAGTTCCTGTTCCATGACACCCTCCTCGGTACTGGCAGCCGTTAGCTGCCTCATGACACCCTCATCAGCACAGCCCTTGCGGTATCGCTCCTCTCGACTCCCTACCCTGTTGTGGAGGAAATTGTTTCGTGTTTGACCACAAAGTGAAATCGCACAGAAGCACTACGACATTGGTCGCTACCGGATACCTCGCGGCGAGTCGCAAACCCCCGCGATGCGACCAGACTTGTGTGCTACGGAGAAAATGGTTGTAATACCTTGGTGGTAGGAGATACCCAGCCGGTAACGGGGAGGGATTCCGTGAAGATACTGGTCGCTGACGACCATGAGTTGATTCGCGAAGCCTTGCGGCACGTACTCGCACAGCTTGGATCAGGTGTGAACGTACTGGAGGCCGCGGACTGCGATGGCACGCGACTCGCCATCGCCGAGCATCCCGATCTCGACCTGTTACTGCTCGATCTCAGTCTCCCGGGAGTCGGCGGACTGGTGTTACTGCCGGAATTGCGCCGTGATTACCCGTCGCTGCCGGTGGTGGTGCTCTCGGCGCTCGAGGATCCGGCCACGGTGCGCGAGGCACTTGTCAGTGGCGCGATGGGATTCATCCCCAAGTCGTCAACCAACGAGGTCATGTTGAGCGCGCTGCACTTGGTGCTGGCCGGCGGTCGCTATCTCCCGCCCGCAGCGTTGATCGGCACGGACGAGGCCTTCGGCGCTGCGCCCGCCTCGGCTGCGGAAGTGGTCCTCACGGACCGCCAGCGCGACGTGCTGGCGCTGATGGCGCAGGGCAAGTCGAACAAACAGATCTGTCGCGAGCTGAACATTGCCGAGGCGACGGTCAAGATCCATGTCACCGCCATCCTGCGCACCCTCAAGGTAGCGAGCCGCGCGCAGGCCATCGTCGCCGTCAACCGCCTCGGTCTTGCGCCTGATTCGTCGCGTTCGCCGGCACCGAAACACTAACGCGCGTCGCCAGCAATTGTTCGAGCAGGGCGCGCAGCTTCGCCGCTTGCAGCGGTTTGTGGAGCAAGGGGTAGCCGGCCGCGCGCGCTTCGCGTAGACGCTCCGGCCCGGTGTCGCCGGTGATCAGCGTGGCCGGGATCTGCCGGCCCGCCGCCACGCGCAACCGCGCGATCACGTCCACGCCGTTCTCGTTGTCTGGCAACCGGTAGTCGCAGAGCAGGACATCGGGCGCACCCGCTCTCTCGCTGATCCGCTCGAGCGCCTCCGTGCCGTTCACGGCGGTGATGACCCGGCAGCCCCACTGCGTCAGCAGGCTGGCCATCGCATCGAGCACCAATGCGTCATCGTCCACGACCAGCACCCGCGCTCCCTGGAGTACTGCGGTGGGTATGATCACACCGGCCGCCGCGGCTTCCGCTTGCGGCGTGCCGCGCTTCAGCTCGATCGAAAACACCGAACCCTTACCCGGCCGTGATCGCAGATCGATGCGGCTGTCGAGCAGTCGCGCGAGGCGCGCCGCGATGGCAAGACCCAGCCCCAAGCCCTTGCGCCGGTCACGCTCGGGGTTGCTGAGCTGGTAAAACTCCTGGAAGACCGCCTCGCAGTACTCCGGTGCAATTCCGGCGCCGCTGTCCCACACTTCGATGCACACGTACGGTCCGTGGCGCCGGCAACCGATCAGTATGCTGCCACGCTCGGTATAGCGCACCGCATTCGAAAGCAGGTTGAGCAGGATGCGCTCAACCAGCACCGGGTCGCTGCGCACGGCGAGACGGGTCGGCGCGGCGCGCAGCCACAATCCCTTGCGCTCGGCTTGCGGCGCGAATGCTGCCTCGAGCCGGGCGAACAGCGGCTGAAGCCGGAAATCGGTGATGGTCGCGGTCACGATGCCGGCGTCAAGCCGCGAGACATCCAGCAGCGCATCGAGCAGTTCCTGCAGTGCCGTCACCGCCGACTCGGTCTTGCCGACGAGCGCCAGCATCCCGGGTTCGGTCACGCGCTCACGCAGCTGTGCAATGAAGAGCCCCAGTGCGTGCATCGGCTGGCGCAGGTCGTGACTCGCCGCGGCAAGAAAGCGTGACTTGGCCTGATTGGCCGCTGCGAGCTCGCGCGTGCGCGCGTCGACCTTCTGCTCGAGCCCGGCGTACGAATCGCGCAGGCGTCCGGCCATGCGGTTGAACTCCTCGGCCAGGGCTTCGAGTTCGTCACCCGTTTGTATCTCGATGCGGTGGTCGAGTGCTCCGGCACCCACTTGGGCGGCGCCGGCCTGCAATGCCTTGATCGGCGTCGCCATGCGTCGCGCCAGCAGCAGGCCGGCGGCCACCGACAGGATCAGTCCGAGCAGCAGCAACAGGCCCATGCGCGCCGTGAAGGAATAGAGCGGTGCGTAGGCGTCGGCGAGCGGCTGCTCCACGAACACGATCCAGCCCAGCTTGGCGATGGGGGCAAACGCCGCGAGCACCGGCCGGCCCGCGCGATCGCGTCCCTCGCCGGAATCCGGCGCTCCGGCAATCGCAAGTGACCCCGGTGCCAGCGCCGCGCGCACCTGTGGCAGCGCCGAAAGGTCGGTGTTCTGCAACACGAGGCTGATGTCCGGGTGCGACACGAGCCGGCCGCTCGCGTCCACGACGTAGGCGTAGCCGGTGGCGCCGACCTGGATGCGCGACACCACGTCCCAGACGAACTTCAGGTTCACCTCGGCCATGGTCGCGCCGCCGTCCCGGCCCGTTGGCATCGCGATCGTCATGTAGGGTTCGGTCTCCTTGTGGAAGTAGACCGGACTGAACCAGGTCGCGCCCTTGCGCGGCTCGAGAAATCGCACGTCGCCCGAGAAGTCCGCCCCGCTCCCGAAGCGATCCATCCCGAGGCGCGACACCTTGAGCTGCTCGCGCCCACTGGCGTCGAGCCACAGCACCTCTGTCACCGCCGGTGCCTGGCGCAGCAGGCGCAGAAAATCGAGGTAACGCTGCTCGTGCGCCCGGGTGTCGCGCAACGCCGGCGAATGGGACCAACCGATCTGCTGCTCGATATCTCGCATGAACTGCTCGATGCGCTCGGCGGCCCCCGATGCCTTCTCGCGCTGCAACGCGAACAACGCCGCGCCCGTCTCGTGGTAGGCAAAATAGAGGCCGAGGCCGCCACTCGCGAGCAGCGCCGCGCTCACCAAGGCGACAAAGTAGACCGCGTACTTGCTGTACAGCTTCCCTTGCAGCCTTCGCAGGAAGATCATCGTCCCTCCGGGAACAGCCGCCAAGCGATGCGGAACGCCGACTCGCGAATCCATAATATATTACTGCGCTTACTGGATCAGCTCATCCGCGCCTGGGAGAAGGACGATCGAGCAAGGGCGGAAGCACGAGATAGCCGATACGCCGATGGTGTAACCGGTTCCCGGCACCAGCGCCGCGCCAGTGCACACCTGTGCGGGCCATTTCATTCGATTACGTTGTCGGCGCGCAACAGGATGGGTTGCGGGAAAGCGATCCCGAGCGCCTTCGCGGTCTTGAGATTGACGGTGAGCAGTACCTCGGTCGGCTGCTGGATCGGCAACTCCGCCGGGTCCGCGCCCTTGAGGATCTTGTCCACATGCCCCGCCGCGCGCCGCGCCATGTCCGGGAAATCGGGCACATAGGACATGAGGCCGCCCGCCTCGGCGAAGGGTTTCCAATCGAACATCGTCGGGATGCGCCGCTCGAGCGCGAACCGCGGAAGGAACTGGCGGTAGGCCGCGACGTGCGGATCGATAATGGTCGTGATGGCGTCCGGCCGCAGGACGTTCAGACGCGCGCCCAGCGCATCTGTGTCCTTTATTTTCGACAGATCCACCGCGCTCAGTCGCACACCGAGCCGAGGCGCCGCGGACTCGATTGCCTTCCACTCCGGCACGACCCCGGGGTTCGTCGCGTCCCAGACCACTGCCACGTGCGCCACACGAGGCAGCGCGGTCTTAAGCAGCTCAAGTCGCTTGGGGCCGAGCTGCGCCGGCATATGCGTCATGCCGGTAACGTTGGTGCCCGGGCGCGCGAGCGAGTGCACGAAGCCGAGCGTGACCGGGTCGGCGGCAAACAGCATGACGATGGGAACAGTACTGCTCGCCTGCCGCGCGGCGCGGATCACCGGTGAGCCGAGCCCGACAATGGCCTTCACCTTGAGCTCCACCAGCTCCTGCGCGAGGAACGGCAGCATCTCGGGGTCGCCCTCGGCCGAACGATACTCGATGACGATGTTCTTGCCATCCTCGTAGCCGAGCTCGCGCAGGCCCTGGAGAAAGCCGGCGCGCTCGGGCGACGGCGGATCGGTCAGTGGCGAGTGCACAAGATAGCCGATGCGCGGGACCGACGCCGGCGGCTGCGCCTGCGCGGCAAACGCGAGCAGCGCCGCGCAACTCAGGACCAGCGCCGCCGCGCCCGATCGTCGCATTCGGTTTCTGGTCCCGGTGCTCATTCGATCACCTTGTCGGCGCGCAACAGCAGCGACTCCGGAACTTTCAGCCCCAGCTCGCGCGCGGTCGCGAGATTGATCGAGAACACGAGCCGCGTCGGCTGCTCGATCGGCAGGTCCGCCGGTTTGGCGCCCTTCAGGATCTTGTCCACGTACACGGCCAGGCGTCGCCGCAACGTCGGGTAATCGGGTCCGTATCCCATGAGGCCGCCCATGGAGGAGAACTCATGCAGGAAATGCATCGTCGGCAGGTTGTGCAGCATCGCCAGATCGGCGATCAGCTGCGCCTCCTCGCTAAACAGCAGGTATCCCAGAACGTGCACGGCCTGGATGTTCGCATCCGCCATCGCCTCATACGCCCGCTCGATTTCCGCCCTGTCGTTGGTTTCGATCACCACCAGCTCGAGCCCCAGCTCCTTGGCCGCCGCGCGGTTCACGCTCAAGTACATCTCGTTCAGGGTCTTTGACGGTTTGGGCTCCATCAACAGACCGACGCGCTTGAGGTCGGGCACCACCGCCTTGAGCAGCTCGAGCCGCTTTGCATAGAGATCCCAGGCGAAGTAAGTCATGCCCGTGAGATTGCCTCCCGGCCGCGCCAGACTCGTTGCCCACCCAGCGGCCACCGGATCGCCACTCACGATCGACACGATCGGGATGTCGCGCGTGGCCTGGCGCGCCACCTCGGCCACCGGATGGGAGCGGGGCACAATCACATCGGGCCTCTGGCTGACCAGTTCTCGGGCGATAAGTGGCAGGTCCTCATAGCGCCCACTCGCGTGTCGGCACTCGATCACGATGTTTTTGCCTACGATGTAGCCGAGCTCACGCAGGCCGGCGATAAAGGGTTCGTTGCGGCAGTACCGCTCATCGGGCTCGAGCAGGCCGATGTGAGGGATCTTTCGGGCGGTCGTATCGGCACCTCCGGCGGACGACGCAGGCAAGCTGCCCGCGAGCAGGATCAGAAAGAAGAACAAGCGCGATCTCATTCGATCACCTTATCCGCACGCAGCAGCAGCGGCTGCGAGACCTTCAACCCCAGCTCGTGCGCGGCCTTGAGGTTGATGGTCAGCTCGAACCGTGGCGGCTGTTCGATCGGCAGATCGCCCGGCTTCGCGCCCTTAAGGATCTTGTCCACGTACACTGCGGCGCGGCGATGCACAGCATCATAGTCCACACCGTAGGCCATCAGGCCACCCATCGCCGGGAACGGCTTGTACCAATGGATCGCCGGCAGGCGCTGCCACATCGCCAGATCGGCGATGCGCTGCGCCTCCGCGGCAAAGAGGCGGTTTGGCAGGATGTCCAGCGCGTCGGCCCGCGCCCCGGCGATCTCAGCGAACGCGCGGTCGAGGTCGTCCGGCCCCCGCACCTCGACGATCCGCAGCTCGAGGCCCAAGGCCCTGGCCGCCGTCTCGCTTTCACGCACAAAAAGGTCATCCATCCTCGACGGGTTGTTAGGGCCTTCATGAAAGGAAAGCGCCGCCACGCGCTTGATGTGCGGTGCGACCGATCGGAGCAGCTCCAGGCGCTTGGCGTTAAGCTCCGGGCTGAAGTGGCCGACACCGGTGATGTTCCCGCCGGGACGCGCAAGGTTCGCGACCAGACCGGCGGCGACCGGATCGCCGCCGACGATCATCACGATGGGGATGTCCCGGGTGGCGCGCTTTGCCGCTTCGGCATAGGTGTGCGTGATGGCCACGATCACATCCGGCTTGCGCCGTGCGGCCTCGGCAGCGGCCGGGACAAGCCCCTCGTAACGCCCACCGGCGTGGTGGCATTCAACCACGATGTTTTTGCCTTCGACATAACCGAGATCGCGCAATCCTGAGATAAACGCCTCGCTGCGGCAAGAGCCGGCATCCCACGCGAGAAACCCGACACGCGCGGGCGCTTTGCCTTCGGCGTAGGCGTTGAGCGCAAGGATGCTAAACAGAAAGACAGTAATCTGTCGGTATGCGGCGTTCACTCGATCACCCTGTCCGCGCGTTCCAGCAGCGCCTGCGGCACCTTCAGCCCGAGCTCGCGGGCGGTCTGGAGATTGATGCTGAACTCGAACCGGGTCGGCTGCTCGATCGGAAGCTCCGCCGGTTTGGCGCCCTTCAGAATCTTGTCGACGTAAACGGCGGCGCGGCGTTGCAGCAGCCAGAAATCCGGCCCGTAACTCATCAATCCGCCGAGAGCGGGGTAGTACGCGAAAGCATGAATCGATGGCAGCCCGCGCCATTTCGTGATGTCAGCAAGTTCCTGTGCATCTCGCATGAAGGCGATGTAAGACAAGACCAGAACGGCCTGCGCATTGGCCTTCTTGATTTCATCGAATGCGCGTTCGAGATCGACCGCGCCCTTTGACTCGACCGCAATGATTTCGAGGCCGAACACCGTGGCCGCCTGGCGAATGTCCCGAAGGAACGCTTGGGTGTTTTCTTCAGGCAACCCGGGGTCCACGAGGACAGCGACGCGGCGCAGCCGTGGGACAACGGACTTGAGGAGTTCCAGCCGTTTGGCATTGAGCTCGATCGTGTAATACGAGATGCCCGTAAGGTTTCCGCCAGGCCGCGAAAAGCTCGCGGCGAAACCGGACTCCACCGGCTCGCCGCTCCCTAGCATCACGATTGGGATGTCCTTGGTAGCCCGTTGGGCCGCTTTCGTTGCCGGGTTGCCGAACGCAACGATCATCGCCGGCTTGCTGCGCGCGAGTAAATCGGCCGCCGTCTGAAACCTACTGTAATCGCCCCCCGCGTGCTGGCACTCGATCACAACGGTTCTGCCTTCGATATAGCCAAGATCGAGCAGCCCCTCGAGGAAGGGCTTCCTGCGACAATTCGGCTCGTCGAACGAGAGGACGCCGATGCGTGGCGGTTCCGCCTTCGGCTCCGCCCAAGCGCCGGCGGGGAGCAATACCGGGACGCACAAGATCAGCGCGCTCGCCCCCCACTGCCATCTGCGGTTTCTCGCCGTTTCTCTCATTCGATCACCTTGTCCGCGCGCAGCAAGAGTGACTGGGGGACTTTCAACCCGAGATCCCGCGCGGTGGCGAGATTGATCGCAAGCTCGAAGCGTTCCGGCTGCTCGATCGGCAGGTCCGCCGGTTTGGCGCCCTTCAGAATCTTGTCCACATACGTTGCGCTGCGGCGATGCAAGGTATCGTAGTCGGGCGCGTAAGCCATCAGACCGCCGAGCATGGAATAGCGCTTGTGGAAATGCATGGTCGGCAGATTGTTCCATTTCGCGAGGTCGGCGATCGTCTGCCCCATCTCGGCAAAGACGAGGGTCGCGAGGATGTAAACGGCCTGCGCCTTGGCCTGCACGATCTGCTCGAAGGCCCGCTCGAGCTCAGGCTCGTTGGTCGCCTCCACGACGACAAGCTCGATCCCGAAGGCCTCGGCCGCAACGCGCACCTCCCGCAGGTAGGCATCGTTGAGAATGCGGGGAGATTTGGGATTTTTAAGCACTGCGACGCGCTTGAGGCCGGGTACGAGCGCTCTCAAGAATTCGAGGCGCTTGGCATTAAGCTCGGTGGCGAAATAGGTTAAACCCGTAATGTTACCTCCGGGACGTGCGAGGCTCACCGCGAAACCTGACGCAATCGGGTCGCCGCTGGAGATGACGACGAGCGGGATGTCCTTCGTGGCCTGTTGCGCCGCCTGCGCCCAGATATGGTTGAGCGCGACAATGACATCTGGCCGGCTGCGCGCGAGCGCCTCGGCGACCTGCGGGAGCCGCTCGTCGCGCCCGCCGGCGTGGTGACACTCGACCACGATGTTCTTGCCCTCGATGTAGCCGAGATCACGCAGGCCCCCGGCGAAGGCCTCGTTGCGACAGTGGCGCTCATCGAGCACGAGGAAACCGACTCGCGGGATTTTCTCGCTACGGGCGGCAGCGGCTGCGCCGGCGAGCCCGATACCGGCGACCAGGATTGCCATCAGCAACAGGGGCATGTGTTTCATTCGATCACCTTGTCCGCGCGCTGCAGGATGCGCTCCGGGAGTTTGAGTCCGAGCATCTTGGCGGTCTTGAGGTTGACCACCAGTTTATAGTGCGTGGGTTGCTGGATCGGCAGCTCCGCGGGGTTGGCGCCCTTGAGTATCTTGTCCACGTATCCGGCCGAGCGGCGGCTCAGGTCCTCGAAATCCGGCGCATACGACATGAAGCCTCCAGACTCGACAAACGCCGTCAGCGCGAACATTGTCGGCAACCGCTGCTTGATGGCGAACTCGGGAATGATCTGGCGGTAGCTCGCCAGGCGCAGGTCCACGAATGTGACAAGCGCATCGGGCCGCGCCTTCACAATCAGTGCAAATGCCTTTTCGAAATTTGGCTCGTTGGCGCCATCCGCAGAAATAAACTGAATCCCCAGCCGGCGTCCGGCCATCTGCGTGGATTCCCACTCCGGCTTTAGAACCGGGTTGGACGAATCCCACAGCACCGCCACACGTCGAATGTCCGGCACCGCCTCTTTCAGCAGCTCAAGGCGTTTCGCACCAAGCTCCCGGTTCTGCATCGACATGCCTGTGATGTTGCCGCCAGGTCGCGCGAGGCTCTTTGCGAAGCCGGTCGCATCCGGATCGGCGGCGAACAGCAGCACGATCGGCACAGCGTCGCTCGCATCCTGCACTGCCTTGATCGCCGGATAGCCGGCCGTCACCACGAGCCGGACACCGCTGGCCACCAGCGCCTCGGCAACAAACGGCAGCGCCTCCGGGTCGCCCTCGGCCGAGCGGTATTCAATGATAATGTTCTTGCCGTCCTCGTAACCGTGCTCGCGCAAACCTTTGAGGAAGCCGGCGCGCTCGGGCGATGGAGGTTCGAGTAGCGGCGAGAGCGTCAGGTAGCCGATGCGGGGGACTTTTCCACTACCGGCGTCGGCACCCACGCTGGCAAGCCAGAGGCCGGCGATGAGAATTCCCGCGAGCGACAGTTTTATGCGTTTCATTCGATCACCTTATCCGCTCGCGCCAACAGCGACGGCGGAACCTTTAGCCCGAGTTCGTACGCGGTCGCAAGGTTAATGGAAAACACGAACCGCGCCGGTTGCTCGATCGGCAGGTCGGCGGGCTTGGCGCCCTTCAGAATCTTGTCTACGTACTGTGCCATGCGCCGGCGCATCGTCGGATAGTCCGGCCCGTATCCCATGAGCCCGCCCATTGACGGAAACTCGTGCAAGAAATGCATCGTCGGCAGGTTATGCAACATCGCCAGATCAGCAATCAGCTGCGCTTCCTCGCCAAACAGAAGGTAGCCAAGAACGTGCACTGCCTGGATCTTCGCGTTCGCCATCGCTTCGAGCGCCCGTTCGATTCCGGCTCTGTCGTTGACTTCTATTGCTACTACCTCAAGCCCCAATTCCTTGGCCGCCATGCGGCTGACACGCAAGTAGATCTCGGTCAGGTTCTTCGAATCACTGGGGTGCACAAGAAGTCCGACACGCTTGAGGTTGGGGACCACGGCTTTGAGCAGCTCAAGCCGTTTGGCATAAAGATCCCAGGCAAAGTAAGTGAGGCCGGTAAGATTGCCCCCCGGTCGCGCAAGGCTCGTTGCCCACCCGGCGGCCACCGGATCACCGCTCACGACCGTGACAATCGGGATGTCCCGCGTGGCTTGCAGCGCCACCTCCGCCATGGGATGAGTGCGGGCCACGATCACATCAGGGTTCATGCGGATGAGTTCGCGGGCGGCCCGTGGTGCATCTTCGAAACGGCCACCGGCGTGACGGCACTCGATCACGATGTTGCGGCCCTCAATGTACCCGTACTCGCGCAATCCCTCTCGGAATTCTGGGATGCCGCAATAACGCCCATCGGGCACGAACAAGCCGATGAGCGGGGTCTTTCGTGCCGTCGTGTCTGCGTCGGCAGCGTGCAGTGCAGACAGGGCGCATGCGAGGAAGAACTGCGAGATGATCAATCGCGGTTTCATTCGATCACCTTGTCCATGCGTAGTCTCATACGTCGGGTCGTGCCGCGGGCATACCCTGACCGCTACTTCTTCTTCGTCACATGCGCCGGATCCACGAAATTTACTGCGGTCGCTCCGGTGCCGGTAATCTGAATCACGGCCGGTTCGCCCTTCGTGGCGACAAAGTGCGGCACGTTCGCCGGCTCGGTGTAGAAGCTTCCCGCGGGCAGCGGCTTCAGTACGGATTCATCGAGTTTCTTGCCCCAACCCACGTACCAAACCCCGGAAATAATCGTGTAGCTCCTGTCCTCGGGATGGCTGTGGGCCTGCATCTTGAAATTGGCCGGGAACTTCACCCGCAAGGTATACGCTCCCTTGGTCGAATCGCCGATTATGTCGGCGGTCTCGAGGCCGGCCACGCGAGTCGAAGGTTTCCACTTGAGCTGATCGGGCGTAAGGGTCGTACCGGCGGCGGACGAATCCGCCGCGGTGGCGGCACCCGCCATACCCGCCGTTGCAAGCACAACAGCCAGGACAAAACACCGCGGTAATGTCTTCATGGCGCATCTCCTTTGTGGTCAGGTTAGTGCCGCGCCGGGATGGGACTTCCGATGCCGCGCGACGCAGGCAACACTAAACCACGAGCGACGGGTCTGAAGAATACGACCAAGGTGCTAATACCAACGGCGTGGCGCCGGCTTCAGCTGGCCAGGCGCCGCCAATAGGTGGCGCGCCAGTATTAAGTACGGTGGTGTCGTACAGCGGGTAGGTATCGGCATAATCGATGCCTCGCTGTGGCTCCTCGATATTGTCACGCGCCGGATCGAGCGGACGCCACCCGGTCTCGCGCGACTCCACATCGAAGGGCTTGCGCCCGCCGCCGACATAGCGGCGTTCGGCGGCGCCGCAGTCGGCATAATTGAGCTGTCCCTGTTCGAGCGAGACATGGTTGGCGCTGCCGGGCAGGCGCGGAAAGCGCAGCTGCGCGAGGTCGTCCTCCCATTGGCAAATCGGGCATTTCTCGCTCGAACCCGGTTGTCGGGAGAACACCCGGTATCCGCAGCAGGGGCAGGGAAATTTCTCGATCGAGCGCATCGGCATCACCACGCCTTCGTGTAGTCGCGTTTCAAAAGAAAAGGGCCGCTCAGGCGGCCCTTTTCTCAATCACCGGCATCGGTCTTCTCAGTTGACCTTGGGATTGAGCTCGCCCTTGGCGTAACGCGTGGTCATCGCTTCGAGTGACAGCACCTTGATCTTCGAGGCGTTGCCGGCGCAACCGAATGCCTCGTAGCGCGCCCTGCAGATTTCCTTCATGCCCTTGGTCGAGGCGGCGAGCCACTTGCGCGGATCGAATTCCTTCTTGTTCTCGGCCAGGAACTTGCGTACCGCGCCGGTCGAGGACATGCGCAGGTCGGTGTCGATGTTCACCTTGCGCACACCGCTCTTGATTCCCTGCACGATCTCTTCCACCGGCACGCCATAGGTCTCACCCATGTCACCGCCGTAACTGTTGATGATCTTCAGCCACTCCTGCGGCACCGAGCTGGAACCGTGCATCACCAGGTGCACGTTGGGGATGCGCTTGTGGATCTCGCGGATGCGCGAAATGGCGAGAATGTCGCCGGTCGGTGGACGCGTGAACTTGTAGGCGCCGTGGCTGGTGCCGATGGCGATGGCGAGTGCGTCCACGCCGGTCTTCTTCACGAAATCGGCGGCCTCGTCCGGGTCGGTCAGCAGCTGCGAGTGGTCGAGCTTGCCTTCCGCGCCCGAGCCGTCTTCCTCGCCGGCCATGCCGGTTTCGAGGGAGCCCAGGCAACCGAGTTCGCCTTCCACCGACACGCCGCAGGAATGCGCCATGTCGACCACGCGGCGGGTCACGTCCACGTTGTATTCATAGGAGGCCGGGGTCTTCATGTCTTCCTTGAGGGAGCCGTCCATCATGACGGACGAGAACCCGAGCTGAATGGAACGCTGGCACACGGCCGGCGACGAACCATGATCCTGGTGCATCACGACCGGTATATGCGGCCATTCTTCGATGGCGGCCAGAATCAGGTGGCGCAGGAACGGTGCGCCGGCGTATTTGCGGGCGCCGGCCGAGGCCTGCACGATCACCGGGCTGTCGGTTTCGGCGGCCGCTTCCATGATGGCGCGCATCTGTTCGAGGTTGTTGACGTTAAAAGCCGGTACACCGTAGGCGTGCTCGGCGGCGTGATCCAGTACTTGGCGTAGTGTGGCAAGTGCCATGTTTTCCTCCAGAACGGTTGGTCGCTAGGTAATTTTGGTCAGGACAGACTTCAACTCTCTCGTTGGCCACCCACCACGGCAACCTTCATGGCGTTGGTACCGCCCATCACGCCCGTCAGATCGCCCTTGGTGATAATGACCATGTCGCCGTCGCGTACTGAACCGCGGCGACGCATCTCGTCCAGGGCCTCGCGATTCAGCGTCGCGTGGTCCGATGTCGTGATCTGAAAGGCCACCGGGTAAACGCCCCGGTAAAGGGTCACTTTTCTACGCGTCTCGGCCTGCGCCGTCAAGGCATAGATCGGAACACTTGACGAGATTCGTGACATCCACAGGGTGGTCGCCCCGGATTCGGTAAGGGCGGCAATCGCTTTTACGCCCAGATTATTCGCCGTGTACATGGTGGCCAGGGCGATGGCCTGGTCGACACGCTCAACGTGCTGGTATGAGGCGCGCCGTTCCTGCAATAACGCTTCCTCCTGTTCCTCCGCCACCTTGCACACTCGATCCATCGCGGCGACGGCGGCCACCGGGTACTTGCCGGCGGCGGTTTCCGCCGACAACATCACTGCATCGGTTCCGTCAAGAACGGCATTGGCAACGTCGGATACCTCCGCGCGCGTCGGTATCGGACTCTCGATCATCGACTCCATCATCTGCGTGGCGGTAATCGTTACCTTGTTCATCTGGCGCGCCAATTTGATGATGCGCTTCTGAATCGGCGGTACCGCGGCATCGCCGATTTCCACACCGAGGTCGCCACGCGCCACCATGAGCACGTCCGCCGCCTGAATGATTTCCTCGATTGCCTTGACCGCTTCGGCGCGTTCGATCTTGGCGACAATACCGCCGTGGCCGCCGGCCGCGCGCAGCAAGGCGCGAGCCTCCTCAACGTCCGCGGCGGAGCGCGGGAAGGAGATGGCGACATAATCGGCGCTCATGGCGGCCGCAGTCTTGATGTCGGCACGATCCTTTGGTGTCAGGGCCGCGGCAGACAGACCGCCGCCCTGGCGGTTGATGCCCTTGTTGTCGGACAGTACGCCGCCCACCACAACTCGGCAGATCACCTCGGTTCCGGAAACCTGATCGACCCACAGGGCAATGCGCCCGTCGTCGAGTAACAGCGTGACGCCGCGGCTCACGTCATCGGGCAGCGCCTTGTAAGTGGTGCCGACACACCGCTGATTCCCCTCATCGAGCGGGTGATCGACATTGATGGTAAAGATGTCGCCCTCGGCGAGCTGGATTGAGCCGTTCTTGAATTTGCCAACACGGATTTTCGGGCCCTGCAGATCAACCAGAATTCCGACGTGCCGGCCATGGGCATGCGCGCGTTCGCGCGCGGCTTCGGCACGCTTCCTGTGCACTTCGGGTTTGTCGTGGGAAAAGTTCAGGCGTACGACATCCACCCCGGCCTCGAACAGCTTGTCGAGAACCTTGGGGTCGTCGGTCGCGGGTCCGAGGGTGGCGACAATCTTTGTTCTGCGCAGCAAATTGATTCCTTATTGAATTAAGCCACAGATAAACGCAGATGAACACTGATCTGGAGAAACCAAGATGCTGCTTTTACATCTGCGTTTATCTGCGTTCATCTGTGGCTGAAAGTATTATTGTTTAGCGCGCTGCTCAAGGATGTCCACCGCCGGCAGTTTCTTGCCTTCGAGGAACTCCAGGAACGCGCCACCGGCCGTCGATATATAGGACACCTTGTCGAAGATATTGTACTTCTGGATCGCAGCGATGGTGTCGCCGCCGCCAGCCAGGGTGAAGGCCCTGGTGTTGGCGATGGCCATGGCGATGGTCTTGGTGCCGGCGCCGAACTGGTCGAACTCGAACACGCCGACCGGACCATTCCACACCACGGTGCCGGCCTGCATGATGATGTCGGCCAGCTGCTGGGCGCTCTTCGGCCCGATGTCGAAAATCATGTCGTCGTCGGCCACGTCGCCGGCGTTTTTCTGCACCGCCGGTTCGTTGGCGTCGAACTTCTTGCCGACCACCACGTCCACCGCGATCGGAATGGTGGCGCCGCGCTTGGTCATTTTTTCCATCAACGCCTTGGCGGTCGGAATGAGATCGGCCTCGGCGAGCGACTTGCCGATTTTCTTGCCGGAGGCCGCGAGGAAGGTGTTGGCGATACCGCCGCCGACTACCAGCTGATCGACCTTCTCGGACAGGGATTCGAGCACGGTCAGCTTGGTGGAAACCTTGGAGCCGCCGACGATGGCCACCATCGGCCGCTTCGGGTTGAGCAGCGCCTTGGTGAGTGCGTCCAGTTCCTGAGTGAGAAGGATGCCGGCACAGGCAGTCGGTGCGAACTTGGCCACGCCATGGGTCGACGCCTGGGCGCGGTGCGCCGTGCCAAAGGCGTCCATCACGAATACGTCACAGAGCTGCGCGTACTTCTGCGCGGTTTCGTCGACATTCTTCTTCTCGCCCTTGTTGAAGCGCACGTTTTCGAGCACCGCCACCTGGCCATCGGCAAGCGACGGTTGCTTGTCGAGGTAGTCCTTGACCAGGACCACCGGCTTGCCCAGCAGGCCGGTCATGTACTCGGCCACCGGTTTCAGTGAAGCGCTTTCGTCATACACGCCTTCTTCGGGACGACCCAGGTGCGACATCACCATCACGTTCCTGGCTCCGGCCTTGAGGCAATGTTCGATGGTCGGCATCGAGGCGGTGATGCGTGCGTCGGAAGTCACCTTGCCGTCCTTGATGGGCACATTGAGATCGGCGCGGATCAGCACGCGCTTGCCCTTGAGGTCGAGATCGGTCAACTTGATAACTGACATGCTTGCATACTCTCCGAGAGTTCTTCGCTCCGATCGACGAGTAGCAAGTTGCAAGGACGGGGCGCTGCGCGCCCCTGCAAGTGGCAAGGAAAACCTTGCTACTTGCTACTTGCTACTTGCTACTTGCTACTTGCTACTTACTTAGCGACGTGCTGCACCATGCGCAGCATGTTGCAGGTGTAGCCGTACTCGTTATCGTACCAGGACACGACCTTGACGAAGGTGCTGTCCAGGGCGATGCCGGCCTCGGCGTCGAAGGTGGAGGGAGCGGTGTTGCCGACGAAGTCGGTGGACACCACCTTCTCGTCGGTGTAGCCGAGCACGCCCTTGAGCTCGCCTTCCGAGGCCTTCTTCATGGCCGCGCAAATCTGCTCGTAAGTGGCCTCTTTGTTCAGCTCCACGGTCAGGTCGACCACCGACACGTCCGAGGTCGGCACGCGGAAGGCCATGCCGGTGAGCTTCTTGTTGAGCTCCGGCAGCACCTTGCCGACGGCCTTGGCGGCACCGGTCGAGGACGGGATGATGTTTTCCAGGATGCCGCGGCCGCCGCGCCAGTCTTTGCTGGACGGGCCGTCAACGGTCTTCTGGGTGGCGGTGGCGGCGTGCACGGTGGTCATCAGGCCGCGCTTGATGCCGAACTTGTCGTTCAACACCTTGGCCACCGGCGCCAGGCAATTGGTGGTGCAGGAGGCGGCGGACACGATCTTCTCGCCCTTGTAGGAAGCGTGATTGACGCCGTAGACGAACATGGGCGTGCTGTCCTTGGATGGCGCGCTCTGCACCACCTTTTTCGCGCCGGCATCGATGTGCTTCTGACAGGTTTCCTGGGTCAGGAACAGGCCGGTGGATTCGACGACGACATCGGCGCCCACATCTTTCCATTTCAGCTCGGCGGGATCCTTGATGGCGGTCAGGCGGATCTTCTTGCCGTTGACAATCAGGGTATTGCCGTCGACAGCAACCGTCCCCTTGAACGGACCATGCACGGAGTCGTGCTTGAGCAAGTACGCCAGATAGTCGGGTTCGAGCAGGTCGTTGATGGCAACGATCTCGATATCGGGGAAATCCTTCACCGCCGCGCGAAACACCATGCGGCCGATGCGGCCAAAACCGTTAATGCCTACTTTGATTGCCATGTTTAACTCTCCGTCATTTCAAATAGGGAAATCGTTATGCCAGCACGGCCTCGGCAGTCTTCACGACGTTGTCCACCGTGAAGCCGAAGTGCTTGAACAACTCGCCGGCCGGGGCGGATTCACCGAAGGTATCGATACCCACCACCTTGCCTTTGAAACCGGCATATTTGTACCAGGACGCCGTCACACCGGCTTCGACCACCACGCGGGCGGTCACCGCCGCCGGCAGGACGGACGCGCGGTAGGCCTCATCCTGCGCCTCGAATCTGTCCACCGAGGGCATGGACACCACGCGCACCTTCTTGCCCCTGGCCGTCAGGGCGTCGGCGGCGCCGACCGCCAGCGCCACTTCGGAACCGGTGGCGATGAAAATCAGCTCCGGCGTGCCGGCGCAATCCTTCAGCACATAACCGCCCTTGACGATATTGGCGATCTGCTGCTCGCTGCGCGGCTGATGCGGCAGGTTCTGGCGCGACAGGATCAGGGAAGTCGGGCCGTGCTTGTATTCGATAGCGGATTTCCAGGCCACAGCGGTCTCGACGGCATCACAGGGACGCCACAGCGACATGCGCGGAATCATGCGCAGGGTGGCGGTCTGCTCCACCGGCTGATGCGTGGGGCCGTCTTCGCCCAGACCGATTGAGTCATGGGTGAATACATTGATATTCTGTATCTTCATCAGCGCCGCCATGCGCAGGGCATTGCGGGCGTATTCGGAGAACATCAGGAAGGTGGCGCCGAACGGGATGAAGCCGCCGTGCAGGGCAATGCCGTTGACGATGGCCGCCATGCCGAACTCGCGCACGCCGTAGTGGATATAGTTGCCGTCGGAGACGGTGTCGGACAGCGCCTTGGATTTGGACCAGGTAGTCAGGTTGGATGGCGCCAGATCCGCAGAGCCGCCCATGATTTCAGGCAGGATAGCGGCAAAGGTCTCGATGCAATTCTGCGAGGCCTTGCGCGTGGCCGGACCATCCCCCTTGTCGGCCGCGGCCTTGACGAAGGCGGCGGACTTGGCCGCCCAATCGGCCGGCAGTTCACCCTTGATGGCGCGGCGCTCGAATTCGGCCGCCAGCGCGGGATGGGCCGCCTTGTAAGCGGCGAATTTCTGCTGCCAGTGCTGCTCGGCGGCGGCGCCCTTCTTTTTGGCGTCCCAGCCGGCATAGATGTCTGCGGGTATCTCGAACGGCGCATGACTCCAGCCCAGATTTTCGCGCGTGGCCTTGATTTCGTCATCGCCCAGCGGGGCGCCGTGACAGTCATGACTGCCGCACAGGTTGGGCGCACCAAAGCCGATCACGGTCTTGCAGCAGATCAGCGACGGTCTGTCATTGACCGATTTGGCCTCATGGACGGCCTTGTCGATCGCCTGCGCGTCATGTCCGTCGACATTACGCACCACGTGCCAGCCATAGGCCTCGAAACGCTTGGCGGTATCATCGGTGAACCAGCCTTCCACGTGGCCGTCGATGGAAATGCCGTTGTCATCCCAGAAGGCGATGAGCTTGCCCAGCTTGAGGGTTCCCGCCAGGGCGCAGGCCTCGTGGGAGATGCCCTCCATCATGCAGCCATCGCCCATGAAGGTGTAGGTGTAGTGATCAACAATCCGGTGGCCGTCGCGATTGAATTGCCCGGCCAGCGCCTTTTCGGCGATCGCCATACCCACGGCATTGCTAATACCCTGCCCCAGCGGGCCGGTGGTGGTCTCCACGCCCGGGGTGTAGCCATACTCGGGATGCCCCGGGGTCCTGGAGTGCAGCTGCCGGAACTTCTTCAGCTCATCCATCGGCAAGTCGTAGCCGGTGAGGTGTAATAAGGAATAGATCAGCATCGAGCCATGGCCGTTGGACAGCACGAAGCGGTCGCGATCCGCCCATTTGGTATTGGAGGGATTATGCTTCAGGTGGCTGTTCCACAGAACCTCGGCAATGTCCGCCATACCCATGGGCGCCCCGGGATGGCCGGACTTAGCCTTCTGCACCGCATCCATACTCAAGGCACGGACGGCATTGGCTAACTCTCTACGTGATGGCATGTCTATCTCCCAAAAGTTATAAACAGAACTATCTTTTAGCCGCCGGCTGCAGTTACCGCCAACGACGAATATTCATCCTTCCAAACCGGGTACAGATTTTCCAGCACACCAACAGAATTTCCCGCTGACCTGCAAACGCAGGAGGTCAGGATATTCACTGTGTTTGGCGTCGCAACAGGCGCAAAAAGCGGCGCAATCTGCATGCTGGCAAAATTGTGAGCAGGCGATTTTCTCTCATCCAGGCGTTTTGGGCAAGTGCTTATTCCCGACTCACGACGCTCACCTCATAAAAAACAATCGGTTACAAAGTATACTCGGATCACCGGGAAGTCGAGCTGGTATTCAGGAAACAACACCACTCCTTTTGCTTTTATGCAGTCACGTTAACAAAGGAACTTGGGTCTTTTCAAGTCTTTGATCCTTAGAGGCTCTTATGCGCGCGGAATATAACTGAGTGGCGAATACAGCCCGGGGAAAATACCGCCAGGCGAAATACCCTGTTTGGAAGATTTGCTATGTTGTTGCTGTGCCGTGAAAGCGGCCCGGGTGAAACCGGGGAGGATGGTCTCGTCAGTTGTTGCGCGGCGCCGCCTGCCCGGCATCTACCGGCAGCCAGATCTTGAAGGCGGTGCCCTTACCCACCTCGCTGTCCACCTCGATGCGCCCACCGTGTTTTTCCACGATGGTGTGGGAAAGCGACAGACCCAGCCCGGTCCCTTTGCCCACCGGCTTGGTGGTGAAGAACGGATCGAAGATGCGTTTGAGGTGCTCCTTGGAAATACCCTTGCCGGTATCTCGAATCTCCACCCACACCCAGTCGTCGCCGGCGGTGCCGGTGCGCAGGGTGATGGTGCCGTGCTCCTCGATGGCCTGCGCCGCGTTGACCAGCGTGTTCATAAATACCTGGTTGAGCTGTGCGACGATGCAGCGTACCGGGGGCAGCGTACCATACTCCTTGATGACCTCGGCCTTGTACTTGATTTCGTTGCGCACGATATTGAGCGTGCTGTCCAGCCCCTGGTGCAGATCCGCATACTGCCATTGCTGCTCGCCGATGTGCGAGAATTCCTTGAGATCCTTCACGATCTGCTTGACGCGGTTCACCCCGTCCTGGGATTCATCCAGAAGCTGCTGGAGATCCTCCCTGAGATAGTCGAGTTGCAGTTGTTCCTTGAGACTTTGAAGCTCGGCGGTCTTTTCATCCGGCAGCAGACCCTCGGTTTTCTCATAGGCATCGATGAGCGAGAACAGGTCGACCGTATACTGCTTCAGTGCGCCGATGTTGGAGTTGATATAGCCGACCGGATTGTTGATCTCATGCGCCACGCCCGCGGCGAGCTGGCCGATCGAGGCCATTTTCTCAGACTGCATGAGCTGCTGGTGCGCCTCGGTCAGGCGGGCATTGAGCGCCTCCAGCTCCTGCTTGTCACGGCGCAGGGCTTCCTCGACACGGTGGCGGTCTTTGGTGTAACGCCTCACGAGATTGATGCCCAGGCCGAGCAGAACAAGGTCGAGCAGCATCACCGCCCCGAGGACAAGCAGCATGCGATCGCGCAACGCGCCGGTGTGTGTCCGGTGCGCCAGCAGCACGCCGTTGGCGGCCTCCGTGAGCTGCGTGGCATGTGTCTGTATATAGTCATAGGCCGCCTGCCCCCCGCTGCCGCCGGCCAGCGCCAGGGCAGCCTCCCTGAGCGGTTTCCACCGGTTATCCAGCTCGTTCAGCGACTGGCCAAGCTCTGGCGGTGCCGGTGGCAGATCATAAGAGAGTATCTTGCCGCCGTGGCGCATGACCTGCAGGGCCGTGCTGAACTGCTCGGCACTCTCCCTCAGCAGCACGTCGTCACCTTCGTGTCCGGTCAGGGCCATGTGGGCATTGTTGAGCAGCTGTTGAGTCAGCATGCGCTGGCGGCCGGCGATGTCGGCAAAGGCGATGGTGTCGGCGGTATTGCGCAGATGGAGATAAAAGCTGCCCAGCGTCAGCACCGAGCCGGCCAGGGCCAGCAACAGCACAAGCGCAATGTTTCTGATGATCGGCTGATTCATGATGGCTGGATAAATTCCCTTATCAGTTGTATTCCGGTACCCGGGCATTCAGTTGCAAATTCCGCTTTAGTGTCAGGCGCCCAGTTAAGCTATCGGCTCGGGACTACGTGGCTTGAGAACCCATAAAATCACTATGTGAAAATCCGATGATGGGGAGGTTGTCTGATGATTCCCTGCGGTTTCTGCAAGGGATTTGTCTGGGGAAATTACAAACCCGGATGCCGGGTTAACAATAGGGGATAGCAGCAGGACTAGTTTTCCTTCCATTTGATGGAGCAGCCCATGCTGGGGATCTGCTCCTGCGGGCCCTGGCCGGTCTGCGCCACCTGCTTCATGGCCTCGAACAAATCACGGCGCACATCCACCGGGGCGGTATCCTTGCGGCTGGCATCCAGA
>DATEYP010000054.1:0-4625 GCA_035256085.1 Acidiferrobacterales bacterium | reverse complement strand
CTACATGATCGCGGCCGTGATCCTAAGCGAGGATTTCGTGGACGAGATTCGCCGAGAACTGCGTCGCATATCGCCAGGCCTGAAGGTGGACGCGGATGAAATCGAAGGCATCCTGAGAAATGAGATCATCAAGCGCGATATCCTGGAAGGAGAGGATGCACAAAAGGCTAAGTCCCGGGTCAAGCGAGCAGCGCGCGCACAGAAAAAGGAACAGCAGCCAGCCACCGCTGACGAAGTTACCACTTAACACCCGGGTTCTCATGGGTAACAGCAACGTTGTCTGGCTGTCCGATTTCGGTGCCAACGCCATGCTGCGCTTCGATCCGAAGACCGAGCAGTTCACCGTGTTGAAGAGCAACAGCCGCTACGCGAGCGTGAGCCAGATTCTCGGCCGGCCCGGCGAGGTGTGGTTGCCGGAGTTGGGAGCAGATAGGTTTGTGGCGATTCGCGAGCGGGGATCGGGAAAAAAAGGCCGCTGACCAGAAACAGACCTGGCGCATTTTCAGGTCGAATCAACAGGGAGGTGAAATATGTTGCGTTTGTGCTCCGGTAATGAACCGCGCAAATCATCTTGGGGTCGGATTTTGCCGGTACTACTCTTGGGATTGGTTCTCGCCAACTGCTCAAAAGCACCCCCTTCTGAACAGGCCGCTGCACCTGCCGCAGCTCCAGCGGCTCCTGCTCCAGCGGCACCTGCTCCTCCCATGGCGGCATCCCCCGATTGGCAAGCCGAATACGAGGCGTTGGAAAGAAGGGACGCGGAAAATATAAAAGAACGGGAACGAAAGGTAAGTGCCGCGCGGACCCTCAGAAAAGAAAGGGAAGCGGTAATGAAGGAAAGAATGGAACGAGAATTGGCGTACCGAGAGTCGCGGAAAGCGGTCGAGTCGACCGGCAAAGAGAAATTCGATGATGAATTAGAAGAATTGTTGAAAGTGGTGAAGATGGCCAACGGTGGTGAAAAAGCCCCATCGCGAGGCACGGAGCCGGCCTGGAACGCCTGGTTCGAGCGCGGCGGCCAGCCGGTTGACGTCTTGTACGCGAAAAAAAGTTACGAGCTCGCGCTTGATCTCTCCTTGTACCGCTATTTCGCTCAGTTGAGTGCCGGTGCCGGGCCACAAGTGAGCCGCAGTCTGATGGACAGCCGCGGGCTAAAGTCGGTACGTTTCAAGGTGCGGGCATTTTCCCTGGACGGCAAGCTTCGTCTAAATAATACCGAGAGCGAACTGGACGCTAAAATGGCGCGCCTGTTCGGTCCACCGGCCGACGATGAACAAGAGCGCGTTCGGCAGTATCAGGAGAGATCGCTCTCGCTTGCTGATTTTGCCCGCGGCGTTCAGGCCGGCGAAGTGCGTTTTGGTGTGGTTGTCCTGGCCACGGGCTGTGCGGCGGTGGCCTTGTCGGTGTGGGACGAGACGGGGTTGTCTCCGCTCGACCATCTCGTCGTGAGCGTTCCGGTGGCGACCCCCGACAAACCGGTTCCCACATGCGGCAGTGCCGACGCGGCGCGCGCGGTGGTCGAACAGGGTGCCGCCGCCATGTTGCAGGTGTCCATCGATCGCGCGGCATTGGAGCCGGTTCCAGCGGTCTCATTTCACCTGTTTGAGACAAGCGTGCTCGGGCGGCCGCGCACCGTCGTGTTTATGATCGAGCGCAGCGCTTACAAACGCTCAAACGGCAAGGACGGCGTCTACACGTGGTTGACCGAGTCGCTGTTAAGCGACTATTTGGCGCGCCCCGACCAACTGCGCGTACAAATCGAGGAGGCGAGGAGTAAATCTACGCACAAGGATGTGCATGGCTATGCAGCCGTGGCGCACGAACTGGCGACCAAGCTATTTTCCCAGGACGACGATGGAGAAAACGTTACCGGACGTGCGCGTGAGGCGCTGCGGCGCGCGGTGGCGGCGAACACCGATCCAGTGATCGTCGCGCGCATGGTCACCGCCAACGGTGAGCGAATCTTTATCCCCTTGGGCCTGCTTGGCGCGCGTGGCGATACACCGGTAGTTGTGCGACCGATGAGGGTGATCGAGCCGATGCCGGTGGAACGTTACTCAGGTAAATCGGCCTGTATCGGTACGTGGACGCTGGCGGTACCTGAGCAGCTGGAGGGGATTGATGACACCGAACTTCACGACGTTGCCAAGCTCACCGGCCTCGCCGCGCGGGTGAAGTCCGAGGGTGAGTTGTCGCAATACATGAAAGACACTTCCACCCACGGTAAGCCTGAGGGCTTGATTCTGTTGGCGCACCACTCGGCCGGCTACTTGTGGTTTACCGACAAGGCCGCGCGCGTTGGGCGCGAGCAGCTTACCCGGCGCTTCGCGCCTGGCAGCGTCGCCGTGCTCTCCGCCTGCACCACCGCAAGCCCCGAGGGTGACAACCTGGCCTGGGCCACCAAGCTGAATCGTCAGGGTGTCGACGCCATGGTTGTGTCGCCGTTTCCTGTGCCTGCCAACTATGCGGCGCGGCTGGCGCTGGAGTTTGGGGCGGCCGTGCGCAACGCGCGCGCGACGGGCGCGACCCCGACCTTTCTGGAACTGTTCAGGAGCGCCACCGAAGCGACCGCCACTTATTTCCGCGACAAGTACAGCGCCTCCTACGACGAGCTCGCCCTGGAATTTGTCGTGGCCGGCGACCCCAGTCTGCGTGTTTGTGCCAACAACCTTGAGGAATAACAAAATGTTCCAAAAATTACTGTTGAGCGTTGTCGCGGCGCTGGGGCTGGTAAATTGTGGCGCCGGCGCTCCGCGCGCGGTTGGCGCTGCTCCGGCCACCACCGCGGCGGCCTGGGTCGCCCCAAGTGCCGGAACACGATTCCTGGCGGTGATCAGCGACCATCACGCCGGTATTGGTCGGAAACCTAATGGGGAGTGGTACGAAACCGAGGATTTCCGCTGGGAATCGGAGTTGGAGGCATTTCTTAACGCTCTCGCAACCCGTGGTAACAAACGCGTTGATCTGGTCATTGCCGGCGACCTCCTGGAGTTGTGGCAGCCCCCGAAGGATGTTCAGTGCGACGGCGTGTCTGCGGATCTCGGTTGCACAATCGAGCAGATGCGCACCATCACTGAGCGCGTGCTCGCCGCCCATCCACACCTAATTCGCGCCCTGCGCGACTTCGCCGAACGCGGCGAGAATCGTCTGCATATCATCCCCGGCAATCACGATTCTGCATTGTTGCTCGCTACCGTTTGGCAGCCGTTGGCACAAGCCTTGAGTGCCGAACGCGGGCGCGTGAACCTGGTGACGAACGGGGTCTGGACATCGCATGACGGAAGCGTGGTGGTGGAACACGGACACCAGATCGGCGCTGATGTGAACCGCTACGAGACCTGGCCGGACATCACCCGTGCGACCGACACCGGTACCTATCTGGTGAGGCCTTGGGGAGAACGTTTTGTACAAAAGCTGTTCAACGATCAGGAGAAAACCTACCTCATCATCGACAACCTGAGCCCCGAAGCCGCCGGAGCCCGCTACCGCATGGCCGACCGCGGGTTGTGGAAATCCGCCGCGGACTTGGCGCGCTTCCTGGTGTTCAACCTGACCGAGACGTCGATCGCGCAACAGGCCACTTTTGTCGGTGGCGAGCCGGTTGCCGGCAAGGCGCCCGATGAGGCACGCGGGCGCGCGTTGGGTCATCGGCTGTTTGTCGCTGCATTGGCCCCCAACGATCCCTTCACCCGCGAACTTCTGGCCGTTACGCCGGAGAGCGCGGCGCTGCGAGCCGAGCTCGACTCGCTCGCGCGCGATAAAGGGCGGCTGTCATCGGCCGAGGTCTTATTGCTGTGCGACCATGCGGCACAAATGAAGAAGCCAGTATGTGTCGAGACGGACGCCGGTTACCTCGCGCAGAAACTACTGGTGCCGCGCGAACGCGTGCTGCGCCAACACCTCGCGCAGAGACTCGAACAGTATCCGCGCATGCGGGTATTCATATACGGCCATACTCACGAGCTGGAAAAACGTTGGCCCGTTAAAGTAAACAGCCTGATCAGCGTGGATGTACTCAATAGCGGCGCCTTCCAGAGAGTGGTTGACGAGAAGGGCTACCTGGATCGGGCGCGAAAGAAGAAGGTGACTCCGGCACAGGGACTCAGCAAGCTGGATCTCGATGACCTGCCGCCCTGTTATACCGCGGTTCTGATGCCGGAAGCGCCCAACAGGGCGAGGCCGGAGACATTGCGCTGGTACATGCCGCCAGGGACGGCAGGCGAGTTCGTATCCGCCGGTGATCCGCGTTGCAACTAGGGTATGCATCCAGTGAATAGGAAAGCGGCATGCTTAACCATGGCTACATGGCGACTCTTGTCAGGAACCGCAAAGCGTGCGTGCGCCAGACCCTCGGCCGGCCCGGCGAGGTGTGGTTGCTGGAGTCGGGGGCGGATAAGTTGGTGGTGATTCGGGAGTGATAAATCTGGGTAACTGGGATGATGATAAAATCTGGCAATTTTTCATCGCAGACCCTAATTATTCTAGTGTTCCGTCCTAGCAAATCGGGGCCAGTTTTGCCCCCTAAATCCCACCTAATCGGGGCCACCTCAAAGAGGCCTTTTCCCACCTAATCGGGGCCACCGTCGGTCATGGTTATGCTGCGCGCTTTTTCTCTTCAAGGGGGA
>DATEYP010000053.1:0-4979 GCA_035256085.1 Acidiferrobacterales bacterium | reverse complement strand
AGTCGCTGATTACCCATCGCCTGAATGTTGCGTTGAGCCTGCGCGAACGCCTGTTCGACAAACCGTATTACCGTCTGGTGTTCGGCGACAGCGACGGTCTGCCGGGGCTGGTGGTGGATCGCTTCGCGGACGTGCTGGTGGCGCAGATCACCACCGCCGGCATGGAACGCCTGAAGGCGGAAGTCATCGCCGCGCTCGACAAGGTGCTGAAGCCGCACGCCATCCTGCTGCGCAACGATTCCTCGATGCGCGCCATGGAAAATCTGCCGAGCTACATCGAGACCGCGCACGGCGAAATACCGGAGTGGCTGGCACTGGAGGAGAACGGCCTGCGCTTCGAGGCCCCGCTGGCGCGCGGCCAGAAGACCGGCTGGTTCTTCGATCACCGCATGAATCGCGCGCGCGCCGCGGCCTACGTGAAGGGCAGGCGCGTGCTGGACGTGTTCAGCTATCTCGGCGCCTGGGGCGTGCAGGCCGCGGCCGCCGGCGCCGAATCGGTGTTGTGCGTGGACAGCTCGGCGCTCGCGCTTGAAGGCGTGACGCGCAATGCGCAGCTGAATAATGTCGAGGCCAAGGTGCAGACCCGCCAGTTTGATGCCTTCGAGCTGCTCAAGGAACTGCGCGCCGCGCGCGAGAAGTTTGACGTGGTAATTCTCGACCCGCCGGCGCTCATCAAGCGCCGCAAGGACATCAAGGAAGGCACCCTGGCCTACCAGCGTCTCAACCAGATGGCCATGCAGGTGCTGGGCAAGGACGGCATTCTCGTGTCCTGCTCGTGCTCGTACCATCTGGAACGCGACACACTGCGCGACCTGCTGCTCAAGAACAGCCGTCACCTCGACCGCTTCCTGCAGATCGTCGAGGAGGGCCACCAGGGCCCGGACCATCCGGTGCACCCGGCGATCCCCGAGACCGCGTATCTCAAGGCGTTCTTCGTGCGGGTGCTGCCGAGTTGATAACTGACATCTGCCGCAAAGACCCATGAAAAATAGAAAAGCAGCCACAGATGAACACAGATGGATACAGATTTTAAAAAACTTGTGATCCTTGTTTATCTGCGTTCATCTGTGGCCGCCTTTTTCTTTTCGCTCAGTTTTATTGAATACTGAACAGGAGTAGACGACATGCTTGCCCCTACTATCGACCCCGTCGCGATTTCCCTCGGTCCGGTCAAGATTCACTGGTACGGGCTGATGTATGTCATCGGTTTCCTGGCGCTCTGGTTTTTCGCCTCGCGGCGCGCGAAGCAGCCGGATTCCGGCTGGACAGCGGAGCAGGTAAGCGACTTCGTGTTCTATGGCGCGCTCGGCGTGATACTCGGCGGACGCCTCGGCTACATGCTGTTCTACAACCTGCCGCACTACCTCGCGCACCCGCTCGATATGCTCAAAGTCTGGCAGGGCGGCATGTCCTTTCACGGCGGTCTCATCGGCGTGTTGCTGGCGATGCTGTATTTCGCGCGCAAGACCGGCAAGACCTTTTTCACGGTGGCGGATTTCTTCGCGCCGTGGGTACCGATCGGCCTGGGGCTCGGGCGCCTCGGCAACTTCATCAACCACGAACTCTGGGGTCGCACAACCGATGGTCCGTGGGGCATGGTGTTCCGCGAGGCCGGTCCGTTGCCGCGCCATCCGTCACAGCTCTACCAGGCGGCGCTCGAGGGCCTGGCACTGTTCGTCATCCTGTGGCTGTTTGCGCGCAAACCGCGCCCGACCGCGAGCGTCTCCGGGCTGTTCCTTATCTGCTATGGCCTGTTCCGCATTCTGGCGGAGTTTGTGCGCGAGCCCGATCCGCAGCTCGGCTATCTCGCGTTCGGCTGGCTGACCATGGGGCAGGTGTTGAGTGTGCCGATGATCCTGTTCGGCGCCGGGCTGATGGTGTGGGCCTATAAGAAGAAAGCCACCTGACAGGTTGCTGAAAAAGTGTCCGTCACACCGGCGAAAGCCGGTGTCCAGGAATTAACTGATCCGGTCGCCAAATAGTGCGTGTCGCTTTTCTCCCTCTCCCTGCGGGAGAGGGCCGGGGTGAGGGCAAAGCAGACCAGACCAGCCCTCATTCCTGCCCTTCTTCCACGGGGAGAAGGGGGCCCAGGGCATGTGTCGGGGTGCGCACTATTTACCGTTCTCCTCAGTAACACAATGCATTTATTTACTTCCTGAATAGCTGTTTTAGGGCAAGCTCGCGACCCGCGATCAGTAAAGCAGCATACGCACGCCGAGCACGGCCAGAAACAGTGCGAAGAATTTGCGTAATGTGGCGACTGGCAGCGCATGCGCGAGTTTGGCGCCGAGCGGCGCAAACAGCATGCTGGCCACGCCAATTCCGGCGAACGCAGGCCAGTAGATGTAACCGGTCGCCAAGGCCGGCAGTTGCGGCTCGCCCCAGCCCATGATCAGGAATCCGGCCGCGCCGGCGATGGCAATCGGCAGGCCGCAGGCCGAAGACGTGGCCACCGCTGCACGCAGCTGCACGTTGCACCACGCCAGAAACGGCACGGTCAGCGTGCCGCCGCCAATACCGACGATCGACGACACCGCGCCGATCACGCCCCCCGCGACAGCCATGCCAACGGTTCCCGGCAGGCCGCGATGCGCGGCCGGCTGGCGGTTCCACCAGAGCAGGGCGGCGACGGTCAATTCGAAAACGGCAAAAAAGACACGCAGCACCGGGGTCGGCATGGCATCGGCGATCGCCGCGCCCACGAGCGCACCAAACACGATACCGGGCGTCAGCCGCCGCACTGCGTCCCAGCGTACCGCGCCGCGCTGGTGGTGCGCGCGCACCGACGAGATCGCAGTAAACACGATCGTGGCGAGCGAGGTGCCGACCGCGAGATGCATGATCACCGCCTCGCTGATGCCTTGCCCCTTGAACACAAACACCAGTACCGGAACGATGACCAGCCCGCCGCCGACGCCGAACAGCCCAGCGAGGGTCCCGGCAAACGCGCCGACGGCGAGATAGATCAGCAGTGTTTCCAATGGGAGGACCGGAGTTTCAGTGACATTGAATCGCACCAAGCGGCGGCCGGCAAGTCAGCTTACCGCTCGCCGCTGCTCGGGTTACGGATGCTGTGGGGATTTTGCGGTAGTCAAGCGCGGAAGTGAGGATTGTCTGTTTTCGACCCAAACCAGACGTAGCCAAGAAGGTGCCAGCACACCGAAACCACACTCCCCACCGGTCCGTATAACATAACCAGGATATACGGACCGGAGAAGAATAATTTCCAAACTGAACAGATGTTTAGGTCATCCTGACAGACACCATCTGTTCTGAGGATATACTGACAGAATTGTCAGTATATTATCTGTTAGAACCTTGTCTGTTTGTTTTTGTGCGCGGCTCCGTCCGCGCTCAGTCAGCCTCAAAGCAATGCGGTCTCGTTGAAGGTTCGTTGTTCGTGCCTTGCGGTCAGTCCGTGAAGGTCAGCCGAGTCAGCTTCGGCAATCACTGCAAAGGCTCGCATCGGAATGGCTTCGTTGAAGGCCCGTCGTCGTGGCTTGCGGAAATTTCAAAGAAAGGAGGCCTCGCTTGTTTTGCTTCATCGCCTTCGGTAAGGTTCCAGTCATGCAAACCACTCCAGCTTCGGCAACCCCCGGTGTTTGGCCGCCTGCCAGGGTTTACATCCGTGGCCGCTGTGGTTCTAACACTTCGCTCGTGCGGACGCCGTGAGACAGCGCGCCGCTTCCTGGTGTTGCAGTGGCGGCGCCGCACACCTCAATCGTTAGGCAAAAGGAGAACCAATATGAGGATGGCTGCTTTTCGCATGGTATTGGCCGCATCATTTGTATCCTTGGCTGTAGTTGGTTGTGCATCAACGTATCGTGAAGCCGGCTCATACAGAATTGTTGCGGCAACAGATGGCTTTGGAGGACTATTCTGCCAACCTCGCACCGAATTCTATTTTATAGACCCATCTTCCCAGAATATTGAACCTACGTACTTGGGGACTTGTGGCACGCCACTGTTTCTAACCAATTACCGTCATGTCCCGGAAGATCCGAGTTGTTTTGCAATTTCCGAGGATGGTGCATCGATTGTTTATTATCACCGCCCGGAAATATGTGGCGCGGGAAAAAAGGCCTTGCGTAAGCCAGGTGGAGTTTATTTGCATTCTGCGCGAGAAGGTGACCGACTTCTCTACCCGGAATCGCAAGTCAACCAACAATGGGGTGGTGGCGAAATCGGGCAGCATTCATTAAGAATTGGATACACGGGTGCCACTCGTAGCAGAAGCGGCGCCGTTTGTTCGCAAACTCTTATAATCAATGCTAGCGGTGAAGAAACACACGAAGGAAAGGTGAATACAAGGTTCGTTACATGCAATCCACGATAATCTCGATAAGAGCTATACACCTTGAAAAATAATCTAGAATCCAGCAGGCCTAACAACGGGTTCCAGGTGACGTCGGCGCTGACGCGCCGCCGCACCTGAACCCGTGCGTTAGAAGGCATCAATTAGGAGTTTGCTTCTGTGAAATACAAACATGTTGTGTCCTACTCCGCGAAAGACGGAAAACCATACTTGGTAGTGGACCGACTGTTTGAATCCGGACGCATCGACTTCTGTACACATTATGAGCTTCCGGAAGTAAAGAATGAAAAAGAAGGTCTTGCGCTTATGGACAAGGTTGCAGAGTGGCTTGGTAACACTCTATGTATCGACAACCCTGAGTTCAGGGCCCACATAAAACTTGAATCCGAGAAATAGTAACAATGCCTTCTAACTCTTTGCTCGTGCCGACGCCGGGGACAGCGCACCATGTTTCCTGTTGTCACCGTGGCCGGCGCGGCACAGCAAAACGTTATGCCGATTAAACCAACGAAGGAGCGTTAATGTGTTCCGTCCCAGCAAATCGGGGCCAGTTTTGCCCCCTAAATCCCACCTAATCGGGGCCACCTCAAAGAGGCCTTTTCCCACCTAATCGGGGCCACCGTCGGTCATGGTTATGCTGCGCGCTTTTTCTCTTCAAGGGGGA
>DATEYP010000052.1:0-3992 GCA_035256085.1 Acidiferrobacterales bacterium | reverse complement strand
AAGTGGAAAGGAGCGGAAAGAACCGCCGGGCAACTTCGGGGCGGGCATGGTCTGCGCCCATCTGGGCATCACCCTGGCTTATCTGGTTTACCTGAAGGACCATAAACAAGGCGACATTGTCGCCATGGCAGATGCGACCGGATATTCCAGAAACCAGATCGCTCTTGCGTTGGCCATACCGGCCGCACTGGATGCCTGGCGCCTGTTCGGCACACAGGTGCCGGAATGGGTTCCGCAACTTTCCCTGCTGAACAAGGGGCTGGGCATAGCGTGGGTGTGGACCTATTGATCCATGCATGCACCGGGGCCATTCACTCATTTTCTGGGCTGGCGAATACAGGTAGCGCACTGAAGATCCGCGTTCATCTGCGACTATCTGTTTTTATAGGTAAGGCCGACTTTATTCACCATCGCCTGACGGATTCGGACCACTCAAAATCACACTGCGGCTACGATCGGATCGCGTCACCACCACAGAGCTGTTGATTTCGCGCTTGGTAGTTAAATGACCCCCGGAGAAACCGGGGGCTATATGTGGTAAGCGCCGCAAAGGCGCCAAACAAAACCGTGAGCCGCCTGAAGGCGGCACACACCACTCCTTCCCCCTGGAAGGGGGGAGGGAACAGGCTCGACCGCGGTAACGATCAAACCGTTGTGAGTCCTCCGGCAGAGCCGGGGATTTACCTCAAGCTGAATTATTTCCTTTGGGATGGGGGAATAATCCCGAAGCTCTGCTGTTTACCTCATTGCGGCACAGACGTTTTCACCAACCACCCGGAGAGATGATGATGAACAAGCAGAATCTATTATTGGCGGTCGCATTGATGCTGGCCAGCGGCATGGCCGGCGCCTCGCATTGCCCGAAAGACATGAAGGCCATCGACGCCGCGCTCGCCACCAGCCCCAGCCTGACCACCGCGCAACTGGCCGCGGTCAAGAAGCTGCGTGCCGATGGTGAAGCGCTGCACAAGGCCGGCAAGCACAAGGAATCCGAGGACGCACTTGAAAAAGGAATGAAGATTCTCAACATCAAGTGACCGGGGCCGGCGGTCATCGCCGGCCTCCGATTTGAAACCCGCGTCACCAGGGAGCGCCCGGTGTTGCCGGGCGAGGCGACGAAGGGCTCAGCGCTCGAGCAGACTGCGCAGCATCCAGGCGTTCTTTTCGTGCACCTGCATGCGCTGCGTGAGCAGATCGGCGCTCGGCTCGTCACCGGCCTTTTCCACTGCCGGGAACACAGCGCGCGCGGTACGTGTTACCGCTTCCTGACCGGCGACCAGTTCGCGAATCATATCCTCGGCCTTGGGCACGCCTTGCGCGTCCTTGATCGAGGAGAGTTTCGCGAACTCGGCATAGGTGCCCGGCGCCGGGTAGCCGAGGGCGCGGATGCGCTCGGCGATCAGGTCCACCGCCAGTGCCATCTCGTTGTACTGCGTCTCGAACATGAGATGCAAGGTGTTGAACATCGGCCCGGTGACGTTCCAGTGGAAGTTGTGGGTCTTGAGATAGAGCGTGTAGCTGTCGGCGAGCAGGCGCGAAAGGCCCTGCGCGATGGCGGCGCGGTCGTCGTTGCTGATGCCGATATCGATTGCCTGTGTCATGGTCTTGCCTCCGGTTCTTGGTGTTTGATCCTGGAAAAAGCAGTCAGCCGCAGATGAACGCAGATAAACATGGATATTCAATGCGCTGCCTGTATTCGCCGGCCCACCAGAAGGGTGAACGGCTTCGGTGCATCCATGGCCTGATTCATTTGCATGAATCTGCGTTCATCTGTGGCTAAACGCCGTTTTTATGTTGATATGTCACGCCGCGACCTGCATGGCACCGCGCGCCGTGCGAGCTCGGATTCGCTCCCAGACCTTCTCGTGAATGAAGTATGCCACGGTATTGACGGCCGGCTCCACGAGGGCGATCGCACCACCCACGAGGATGCTGCCGCTCAGGACATAGCCCACCGCAAACGCGACGGTGAAGTGCACGACGGCGAAACTGGCGGTCTTGGTCATGGCGTCGTCTCCGGTTGTGTTTCCACGATGTACCTGTAGTGGAAATATTTTAGGGACAGGACGTTCACGTCTCCAATGGATTTTCCAAACCGGGCCGATAGCTTTTGACAATGGCGGGGGCGCGGTATTCGTACACCAGCGGCACCCCGGTCGGGATTTCCAGCCGTTCCACCTCGGATTCGGACAAGCCCCTGAGGTGCTTCACCAGCGCCCGCAGCGTGTTGCCGTGCGACACCACGAGCACGGTCTCGCCCCGTTCCAGATGCGGCACGATCGCCTGCCGCCAGTAGGCCACCACGCGCCGCTCGGTATCCTCGAGCGATTCGGTCGCCGGCAGCCGTTCCGTCGGCAGGTCCGCGTAGCGCGCGTCGAAGCGCGGGTGGCGCGGGTCGTTGGGGGCCAGCGGCGGCGGCGTGTCGCGGTAGCCGCGCCGCCAGCGCTGGAACTGTTCGGCCCCGTAGCGCGCCGCGGTCTCGGCCTTGTCGAGCCCCTGCAGCGCGCCGTAGTGGCGCTCGTTCAGGCGCCAATCGACCGTCGCCGGCAGGTTGTCCTGGCCGAGCTCGGCGCGAACGATGTCAAGTGTTTGCGTGGCACGCTTGAGCGGCGAGACGAACGCCCGGTCGAACCGCAGCCCATGGTCCCGCAACAGCCTGCCGGCGCGGTGCGCCTCGGCGATCCCGCCTTCGCTCAAATCCATGTCCGCCCAGCCGGAAAAGCGGTTCTCCAGGTTCCACAGGCTTTGTGCGTGGCGCAGCAAAACCAGCGTGCCGGGCGGGCGGTTCATGGGCGCCTGCATTGGCGCACTCAGGCCAGGTCAGCGGCCAGCGAGCGGCGCACGTTTTCCGGCACAGCGTGGACGCTGTGGCTATAGGCCTCGTGTTCGATGCCCATGCCAATCGCTGCACCTTGTTTCACGGCCGCGACCATGGCCGGTGTCAGCTCGAAGCGCAGGAAGTGCACGGACGAGGTCTTGTCCTCGGTGGCGCGTTCCAGGTCTTCGTCGGCGATCGCGTACACGCGCTCGCTGCCCGCCACCTGCACCCAGACCTGGTTTTCGATGCCGACCATCTGCATCAGCGCCACGCGCCGTGCCTCGATGTCGCCGATCTCGACCATGAAGGTCGCCTTCCAGTTGTTGCCATCCGGGATCAGCGGGTTGTAGGCCGCGAGTTCATCCTCGATACCCTCGGCCTCGAAGACGCGCTCGATGCGCAGCATTTCCTGCACCTGGTACTGCATGGTCAGGCGGTCCTCGAAGTACAGCGTGGCGTGCGGCCCGATCGCCACCTGGCGGTCACGCTTGTGCGCCATCACCTCGGCGCGGAACGTCGGCCGGATGCCGGCGTACTGTTCGAGGCCCATCAGATTTTCACGGCTCAGGTGTTGCATGTTGTCTTCTCCAAATTCAGGTTGTCATTCCCGCATGTCGTTGGCGGGAAACCAGACTGCTCCGGGATACCGCAAACCATCGGTGCGCTCAGGCACCGCAGCCAAAAATCGTGGTTCCTTCTCCCTCCGGGAGAAGGAAAGGATGAGGGATTTGTAAAACCCCCTCACCCCAACCCTCTCCCGGAGGGAGAGGGAGAAGAACGATACTCGCTCTCTTCGGTGCCTCTGGCTTTACTTCCCCAACGTGTCCAGCGCCTTCTGGAAACGATTGGCGTGCGAGCGCTCGGCCTTGGCCAGAGTCTCGAACCAGTCGGCGATCTCCGCGAAGCCTTCGTCGCGCGCGGACTTGGCCATGCCCGGGTACATGTCGGTGTACTCGTGGGTCTCGCCGGCGATCGAGGCCTTCAGATTGTCAGAGGTCGCGCCGATCGGCAGGCCGGTGGCAGGATCGCCGCACTGCTCCAGGTACTCGAGGTGGCCGTGCGCATGGCCGGTCTCGCCTTCGGCGGTCGAGCGGAACACCGCCGACACGTCGTTGTAGCCTTCGACGTCGGCCTTGTTGGCGAAGTACAGGTAACGGCGGTTCGCCTGCGATTC
>DATEYP010000051.1:0-25980 GCA_035256085.1 Acidiferrobacterales bacterium | reverse complement strand
TGCAACCGCAAGCCCGGGGCATCCATCTGCCGCGCATGGGTGGCGGCGTTCAGCATGGTCAAAATCATCCGCAGCCGTTTGGCGTGCTTTGCCTGGACCTTGCGGGCATTGCCGGTCTCGAAAAACTCGGCCAGTCCCTTGTGCCGGAAGTTCTTGATCATGTATTTGGAGTGTAACCTACTCGGTGACAACCTGCAACCGGATCGGTTACGGACCCAACCGGCGCTTCATTCTTGAGGTAGGGTGCGCTTGCGCACCGACCCTATGTTCCCTCTCCCTCTGGGAGAGGGCTACGCCTCCAGGGATGGAGGCAGTAGACCGCGTCGGGAACACGCGGTCGAGGGTGAGGGGTGTTCATGGAATCGCCTGCGGCGATACAAACGGCATTGATGCCGCTCGCCGCGCGGCAGCGGGTTACTTTCTTGTCGCGACAAGAAAGTAGGCAAAGATCTGGCCCAGACGCGCATCCATGCGCGGGCCAGACATTCGTACTTCTCTGTACATCAAACGCCCACCCGGTCGCTTCGCCGGCCTACGGCCGGCTTCTGCCGCTGCGCAATCCTGCTCCGCTTGAAGCCAGGGTGCGCCATCCCTGGCGCACCCGCTCGGCGGCAGGACAGTCCACTGGACTGTCCTGAATACTCCGCCTCGCCCTGCGCTCCTCGCTTAAGCCGGGCGTCGCGTGCCGTACAGGGACGTACAAATGCCGCGTGAGCGCGAAACAGAAGCCCTACTTCGTTCGTCTTGGTATATGAATTGCGCGGAGCGGCCAACTCGCCCGAATCAAAAAGCCGATTCGGGCTCAAACAGTGCTCGCGCACTGCTCCGGCTTAAGCTGCGGTGCTCGGCGAGCTCCGACGGGGGAACTTCAAAACCAACAGCGACATACGGCGCAATTCGCTGCGCTTATTGCGCCCTACGCGGGCTCCGGTCATTACCTTCGCCTCACTTGCATTCGCGGTCGTAGTTGTACCCGTCCTGAGTTACAAATATCAAATTATTCCGTTTCGAGTAAGCTTCATCACTGGAGTATCCCTTCCTGTTATCAATTTCTGGTTTATACATTCTGGCATATCCAGCTCTATGTCGGTCTCCAAACTTGTCGCTGTAGTCAACGTATCCGATTAAGTACAACCTGAGCTTACCGCTCTCAATGTCAGGCATTTGTTCTGGTACTTTGAACAACTCGGAGAAGGAAAATTCATCGTTAGCAACAAGAAAGGCTTTCGGCGTGTCTTCGTCTCTAAATCTCACGTAGTCAGGGACAGTAGGCAGAAATTCATTGTTCGGCAAAATAATCGGTTTTATGAGGATGTCGGTAACATTGGCTGGAGTATTCCCATGATTCTTAACTTCGATATACAGCCAAAATGTACCGCTAATGTCGTTCAGTCCCGGTGAGTAATGGGACATTTTGACGTAGGCGCGCTCGATGGTTTTATTCGCTTTGTTCTGGCGAGACATCAAGACGACTTGGAAAAGAATAATCCCAGCCTGCAAAACTCCAAGACAGACCAAAGCCAAAGTATATCCGGAGACTTCCCCCGTAAATTTAGCGATTTCTTGATTGGTTGCAAGGGTAGCTTCTCTGTTGGTTTTCTCATCTGCGGTCTTTACCCTATCTTCTTCGGTGGCGAGAATCTCAACAAAGATGGGTTCATCCTTAGTACCGTGCTTTTTACTAGCCGCTTGCTTCTGAGTGCCACCGGTGTTTTCCTTATCTATTTGCTCAGGTGGCTGTGAGGATGCGTTCATACACACAACAAGCATCAAGACACAAAAAAATAAACGCATTTCAGCCTCTCTTCATTCTCGTGATCAGCCCGCGTAGGGCGCAATGAGCATCGCGAATTGCGCCGCATGGTTTTTTGTTGATCGGCGGGTTACGGCGCTGCGCGCCTGATCCATCCTACGTAAACTATATCCCGGTTCTCGGTGAAAAGTGTTGCTGTTGACCTTGGGACCCGTAGCCGCCGCCGAGCATCGCAGCCTCGGCCGGGGGGTGTCGCGAGCCGGTGTCTGAGCCGGGCGCGTTTTTTGCGCTCGGCGAGTTCGGCTCGCGCCCGGCCGATGTGAGAAGCGCAGGGGGTTTCGGCGGCTCCGGGTTGCCCTTCTCTTTGGCTACTTTCTCTTGGGCAAGCAAGAGAAAGTAGCCCGCCGCCGCGCGGCTAGCGGCATCAAAGCAGTTAATAGCATCGCCGGAGGCGATTCAACCACCCTTCGACAGGCTCAGGGCGAACGGCAACCCGCCCTCACCATAACCCTCTCCCAGAGGGAGAGGGGATAGTTAAGGTTGGTGCGTGGAACGCACCCTACCCTAACTAAATAACCGCATCGCCGTGGCGCTGCCCGGAATAATCCCGCGATTGGTCATCTCGGCGGTGAGCCGCTCGATCTGCGTGCGGATCACCATCAGCCCCTGATCGGTGAGTGGGTGGTGTTCGTGGTCTTCGAGACGGCCATCGAGCTTTTCGCACAGGCCCTTGGCGACCTGCACCATCTGTTCGAACACGCGCACCGGCTGGTACGCACACGGTACGTTCATGAACAGCGTCAGGCCCTGGGTGCGAAAGCGGTCCACCTTGGCCGGGTCGAACTCGCCCGGCTGGTAGAGGTTGGCGAGACTGAACAGGTGCCGGCAACCGAGCGCCTGGTCGTTCTTCTTGTGATAGATGTTCATCAAGCCGAATTGCAAACCGAACTGGCGTGCCGCCTGGTCGATGGCGCGCCCGCTGAAACCGGTCGGGCCGTTGGCCATGATGTCGATGCTGGCGAGCACATCGTTGGTCTCGCAGAACTCATCGAGTTCGCGCGCTTTCTCCAGACCTTCTTCGAACGGCATGGAGAACTTGGTCGGGCGACGCAGGGTGTCGGCCAGCTTGAGGGCGAGCTGGGTAAAAGTGTTGAGCTCGGATTCGCTAATCGGACCCTTGCTGTCCACCATCTGCAGGCTGATGGCGATGCTGCGGTACTGGGCGTGCTCCGGATCGGATTCGAGGTTCGACCACAGCCCGGTCCTGTAACCGAGACCGTAAATGTGGCGCGGTTTTTCCAGCAGGTACTCATTCTGTTTGTAGACGCCAAGCGCCAGGTCGCGGTTCACCGGCCCCTTGCCGGGCAGGGTCACGACGAAGTCGACCTTCTCGTCCGGCATGTTCTGGCGGCTGACGCCCTGTGCTGCCAATACGTCCGGGTCTTGCAGTCCGAGACTAAGATCGAGCGGCATGAGCGCCGTCTGCTCGTAGTCGTTCAATTGCTCATTAATGGCTGCCTCCGCCGTTATTTCCGTCACCGGCGCAACGGTACCGTGGGACTTGAGAAAACGGTTGTTCAGTTCATGCGGTGGTCCGGGATTGATGTCCAGGCCGGTGGCGGGCGGCGCCTTGCGCACGCGGGACATCACGGCCGGAGGTTCGGCCGTGCCGCGATCCGCGGTCAAACGCCGGCGGCTGAATCGCGCCCTTTCGTAGGTAGTGAGGGCGACAACCCCGACGATAATGCATCCGATCAGCAGTAAGGCCAGTTGCAGCTCCATCCTGCTCCATCCACGAGTGGATTAAGGTCACGTCTGTAATCCAGGCGCCGTTATCGGCGTAACGGGCTATAACGCAGCGTGACAATTACTGTGCGACCATCTCCATGGCCTGCTCCACATCCACGGACACCAGGCGCGACACGCCCGGCTCCGACATGGTGACACCCACCAGCATCTGGGCGATCTCCATGCTGATCTTGTTGTGCGTGATGTACACCAGCTGGGTTTTCTCCGACAGCGCCTTGAGCATGTCTGAGTAACGTATCACATTGGCATCATCGAGTGGTGCATCCACCTCATCCAGCAGGCAGAATGGCGCGGGATTGAGCTCAAACAGCGCGAACAGCAAGGCTACCGCCGTCAGCGCCTTCTCGCCGCCGGATAGCAGATGAATGGTGCTGTTGCGCTTGCCGGGCGGGCGCGCCATGACGCTCACGCCGGTGTCGAGGATGTTTTCGCCGCTGAGTTCCAGGTAGGCATGCCCGCCGCCGAACAGTTTCGGGAAGAGTGCCTGGAAAGCGGTGTTGACCTTGTCGAAGGTTTCCTTGAAGCGGGTGCGCGTTTCGCGATCGATTTTACGGATCGCGTCTTCCAGCGTGTTGAGCGCCTGGTTCAGGTCTTCCGACTGTTTGTCGAGGTATTCCTTGCGCGTCGACTGTTCCTGGTACTCGTCGATCGCCACCAGGTTGATCGGACCGAGACGATCGATCTTGGCGGTGAGTTCGTCAAGACGCGTGTGCCAGGTTTCCTCCGTGGCCTCTTCCGGCGTCTCGGCCAGCACCTGCGCCGGCTCCTGGCCGGCCTCGCGCACCTGCTCGGCGAGCGTATCGCGCCGCACGGAAAGTTCCTGGCGGGCGATGCGCCCGTGTTCCAGGGCCTCGCGCGCCTTCTCGATCTGCTGGTCCTTGGCGTGGCGCGCCTGTTCCTGCTCGCGCAGCGTGGTGTCGAATTCGGTGACTGCCTGGCGCGCGGTGTTCATGCGGCCTTCGATCTCGATGCGCCGCGAGAGCGAGGCATCCAGCTGGCTCTTGAGTTGCACTTCCGGTTGCGCGTCTTCCGCCAGCAGCGCCGCCAGTTCGGCACGCCGGTCGCTGAGGTGCTTGAGCTGGCCTTCCAGACGGGCGATGCCCTGCTCGGTGGAGCCCAGCGAGGTGCGCAGCGTTTCGTGCTCGATCTCGAGTTGATGCACGCCCTCGCTGGCGCTGCTCGCTGCGCTGCGCGTCGCATCCAGCGCCGTGCGTAGGCTGTCGCGCCGGCCGAGGAGCTGCGCGCGCCGCTCGTTCAGTGTACCGACCTGGCCCTCGGCAGAACGCAGCAGTGCCGTAGCACCTTCAATCTCGCCCTGCGCCTGGGTCAGGCGCGCATTGATGTCGGCCAGTTCCTGTTCGATCTGGCCGCGACGCGCCTGTTGCTGGCCGAGGCGCGCCTCTTCGTGTCCGAGGCGCGCATGGAACGCGGCGCGCTCGCGGTTGAGTTCATTCAGCACACGGCGGCGCTCATCGCGTTCGTTCTCGAGCGCCGCGATCTGCTGCTGGGTTTCGCTGAACTGGATCTGGGCAGTACGCAGATGACCGTCCAGCTCCGCCACCTCGCGCGTCAGGTGTTCGATCTCGCGTTCGCGGCCGAGCACGCCGGCGCGCTCGCTCTCGCGGTCGGTCACCGCGATCCAGTTGCGCCCGACCCAGGCGCCGGCGCGCGTCACCACCGATTCGTGCGGCGCGAGTTCCTTGCGCATGGCCATGGCGTCGGCCAGCGACTCAGCGACGTAAATGCCGGCCACGAGCGGCGCGAGGTCGGCACTGGCGTGCAGCTTGCTCGCCAGTGTCGGCCAGCGGCCATTCGCGACGGCCGCGGCCGTGGTGCCGGTCTCGAACAGCGTCAGATCGGCTTTGTGCAGGTTCTCGATTTCACCTGCATAGGCATCGAGCTTGTCCACGCACACGGCGGCGAGATCGGAGTCGAGCACGCGCTCCACTGCCTTCTCCCAGCCGGATTCCGCCGCCACCAGGCCGGCAAGGCGCGGCGCTTGGGAAAGCCGGCGCTGCGCCAGCCACTGATTGAGCGAGGCGTCATGCGTGCCGAAGGCCGCTGATTGCAGTTCGCGCAGACTTGCGAGGCGCGCCTCGCTCTTCTGTTTGCGCCCGCGCTGCTCTTCGATGCGCGCGTTCATCGCGTCCAGGCCGGTACGGCCGTCGCGGATGCGCGCTTCGATGTTTTCGAGTTCCTGTTCGCGCGTCACGAACGCGGCGTCGTGCTCCGCGCCCTCGCGCCGCCGCGCCTCAATATCGAGCGCGGCCAACGATTCGGCGAGAGCGCGCAGCTCCGTGCTGAGCCGGCCCTGGCGCTCCTGCAAGTGCGCGATGTGGCCCTCCAGGCTCTTGATGCGCGCGCCTTCGACATCGCGCACGCGCGCCGGCTCGGCCGACTCGCTGCCGAAGCTGTCCCACGAACCCTGCCACTCCTGCATCGCCTGGTCGGCGGCGCGCAATGCCTCGCTGGTCTGGTCGCGTTGTGTCTGGCGTTGGTTCAGGAGCGGCGCACTGTGTTCGATTTTCGCGCGCAATTCGGTCAGGCGTGTCTGGTCGGCGCGCAGGTGGTGGCTAGCCTCCTCCCACGAGCGATTTACCTGCTCCTGCTCGCGTTGGTGCTGCTCGCGCGTATCGCGAGCGTGCGCGATGGCCTGCTCGATGTTGTTCACCTCGGCGCCGGCCGCGTAGAACTCGCCTTGCACGCCATTGAACTTGTCGTTCGCCTCGGTCTGGGCGACGCGCAGGCGCTCGATCTCGGCCTCGATGGCACGCAGCTCGGCGATAATGCCTTCGAGTTCGGTTTCCTTGCTGCTGACGGCGCTGTCGTGGCCGCGCACGTCCTCGTCCAGGCTGCGCCAGCGCAGGCTGAGCAGCTGGGCACGCACCGTGCGCTCTTCCTGCTTTAACTCCTTATAACGTTGCGCAGCGCGCGACTGGCGCTGCAGGCGATTAAGTTGGGATTCCAGTTCCTTGCGGATGTCCTCGACGCGCGACAGGTTCTCGCGCGTGTGCTTGATGCGGTTCTCGGTTTCGCGCCGGCGCTCCTTGTAGCGCGACACGCCCGCGGCTTCCTCGAACAGGCTGCGCAGGTCCTCCGGCTTGGACTCGATGATGCGCGTCACCATGCCCTGCTCGATGATCGAGTAGGCATGCGGGCCGGCACCGGTGCCGAGGAACAGGTCGATGATGTCCTTGCGCCGGCATTTGGTCTTGTTGAGAAAGTAATCCGACTGGCCGTCGCGTCCGGCTTCGCGCCGGATGGACACCTCGGCAAACGCCGCAAACTGCCCGGGGGCGCTGCCATCGCTGTTGTCGAAAACCAGTTCGACCGAGGCCTTGCCGACCGGATTGCGTGCGGTCGAACCGCTGAAAATCACGTCCGCCATGGAATCGCCGCGCAGGTGTTTGGCGGAGCTCTCGCCCATCACCCAGCGCACCGCGTCGATGATGTTGGATTTGCCGCAACCGTTCGGGCCGACAATGCCGATCAGATTGGCTTCTACGGGAATGGTGATAGGGTCGACGAACGATTTGAAACCGGCGAGCTTGATCTTCTTGATGCGCATTACGTTTGGATTACGCTCTTGGTGGGTTACACTTTCCCGTACGGAAACCGGGACATATGTGAAATTAGTTAAGGAATCGGCTGCCGCAACGCTAGCACACGGGACCCCATGATGCCTACCCAACCCTCCAAGCAACTGGAGACTTTTGCGAACCCGAATCCGGAGCGCGATTATACCATCGAGATCAGCATGCCGGAGTTCACCTGTCTGTGTCCCAAGACCGGACAGCCGGACTTCGCCACCCTGTATCTCGACTACATCCCCGACCGCAGGTGCGTCGAGCTCAAGTCGCTGAAGCTCTATATCTGGGCGTACCGCAACGAGGGCGCTTTCCACGAGGCGGTCACCAACCAGATTCTGAACGATCTGGTGGCGGCCACGGGGCCGCGCTACATGCGCCTGCGCGCCGAGTTCTATGTGCGCGGCGGCGTTTTTACCACGGTCACCGCCGAGCATCGCAAACCGGGCTTTGTCAGCCCGCCGCCGGCGCCGCGCACCGATGACCAGGAAACCGTGCACATTGAACTCGCCGGTCACGAGCCGCCCGTGGCCGCACGCGGCCCGGCAGCGGGGCGCGGCCGCGCGGAAAATGCCTCGACCAGCAGCCGTTTCCGCATGCTGGCGCGGTCACAGCGCACGGACAGCCCGGCTGAATCCGAGCCCCCCGTGCATGAAAAACGCGGACCTGCGCGCAGCGCAGCGACCCCATCGCCGGCGCCCGCTCCGCACAAACCGGTATATGTCGGTATCGACCTTGGCACCTCCAGCTGCCAGGCGGTCGCGATTGACGAAAAAGGTGAATTGCTCGCCCAGGCGGAGGCGCCCATCCCGCTCCCAATAAAAAGCGAGAACCAGATTACCCAGGATCCATTGCTGTGGTGGAAAGCGGTGACCGCCAGCCTGGCGCAACTCATCAAGGCGGTCGGCCCGGACCGGATTGCGGCCCTGGCCGTGGACGGCACTTCCGGCACCCTGCTGCTCACCGACAACAAGGGCGCGCCGGTGACGCCGGCGCTCATGTACAACGATACGCGTGCCGTGGCCGAGGCCGACAGCCTGCTCACGCTCGCCGATCCGAAATCCGGCGCGCATGGCGCGAGTTCCAGCCTCGCCAAGCTGCTGTGGCTCAAGAATAAAGGCCTGGATCGCAAGGCCGCCCATGCCCTGCACCAGGCCGACTGGATCGCCGGCATGCTTACCGGCCGCTTCGGTCACAGCGACTACAACAACTGTCTCAAGCTCGGTTATGACGCCGAAGCCATGCGCTGGCCGGACTGGCTGGGCTCGTTGGGAATCAACCAGAAGCTGCTGCCCGAGGTGCATAAGCCCGGCGACGACATCGGTAGCGTGAGCCCGGACATGGCGAAATCCTTTGGCCTGCGGGCAGACGTGCGCGTGCTGGCCGGCACCACTGATGGCGTGGCGTCGTTCCTGGCTGCCGGCGTCACCAAGCCCGGGGACGGGGTCACCGCGCTCGGGTCAACCCTGGTACTGAAACTCCTGTCTGACAAGCCGGTGTTTTCGGCCGAACACGGCGTGTACAGCCACCGGCTTCTGAACCGCTGGCTGGTAGGCGGCGCCTCGAACAGCGGCGGCGCGGTGCTGTTGCAGTATTTCAAGATCGAGCAAATGCGCGAGATGACGCCGCAGCTCGACCCGTCGCTGTTGACCGGTCTCGAATACTATCCGCTGCCCGGGATCGGCGAGCGTTTTCCAATCAACGATCCGGGCATGCAGCCGATCCTCGAACCGCTGCCGGGAGACAGCATCACGTTCTTTCAGGGCATGCTGGAAGGCATTGCCGGTATCGAGGCGCACGGTTACCAGCTGCTGCACAACCTCGGCGCCCCTAAGGTCAGCGAAATTCGCACCACCGGCGGCGGCGCCCAAAACCCGGCCTGGACGCAGATCCGCGAACGCATCATCGGCACACCCATCAAGCCGGCCCGCTCCGGCCTTTCCGCCTATGGCACGGCCCTGCTGGCGGCCGGCCTGGTCGCCAAGAAACTCCACTGAGCGCAAGCACCGGGCCCGGCCAATTGTCAGAAATGCGCGTGAATGCGGCGCCGGGATTCGGCTATGCTTTCAGTCAGTTTTACTGAAGCATGCCGCCCTGCGCACATTTATGGAAAAACACAAGCCAGACGTGCGCGTTTCACACGATCCACTGACCGGATTGCTCGACCGCACCGCCTTCCGGACCCTGCTGGAGGCAGAATGCGAACGCAGCACGCGCAGTCACCGCCCATTCGGTCTCATCCTGTTCGACATCGACCGCTTCAAGGTCGTCAATTACGGCTACGGCGAACAGCATGGCGACGCCTTGCTGGTGTCGCTGGCCGAACTGGCGCGCAAGACATTGCGCCCCACGGATTTCCTGAGCCGGTGGGGCGGCCAGGAATTTCTCTGCCTGCTGCCCAACACCGACAAGTCCACCACCGAGGAACTGGCCGAGCGGTTGCGTGCCGCCATCGAAGCGGCAAGCGTAAGCCATGCCGAGGTGGTGTTACAGGTCACGGCAAGTATCGCCACCGCCTGCTACCCGAAGGACGGCAACAGCAGCGAGCGGCTGCAGGCGACGCTGGGCGCGGCGCTGCACCGGGCCAAAGCCACGGGCCGCAATCGCGTGGTGGCGGGCAGCGGCCTGGGGCCGCAACTGTTCGGCATCGGGCGCATGCTGAACCAGGCGCTGCGCGAACAACGCGTGCGGGCGGCCTATCAACCGATCGTCGACCTCAATACCGGCGCGGTGGTGGGCGAAGAGACGCTGGCGCGCATCGTCAGCCCGAACCACAGCGTCATCCCGGCCAGCGCTTTCATCGACGCCGCGCACGAATTGCGGCTCACCCATCAGCTCGATCGTGCCATTATTCTCCAGACCTTTTCGCGCTGCGTGGCCACATTTCAGCCGCACACACCACGCACTCACTTCGTGAATATTTCCGCCAACCTGCTGCGCCACCCGGATGTCGTGACGGAGTTGCTGGCCGAGGCATCCCGGAGCTGGACGGCCTGTGGGAACCTGATCGGACCGGTAAAACCCATCGTCATCGAGCTGATCGAACGCGAACTGCTGGATGATCTGCCGGCGACGCGCAGCATGCTGCAACCGTTCCTCGATTCCGGCATACGGCTGGCGCTCGGCGACTTCGGCAGCGGCTATTCCTCTTACCAGTACCTCGCCGACCTGCCGTTTTCGTTCCTCAAAATCGAGGGGGCACTGATCCGGCGTGTGACCGAACCGCGCACACGCACCATTGTGCAGGGCATACAAAGAACGGCCGCCGACCTTGGTCTTGTCACACTTGCGGAGTATGTTGAAAATGAACAGATTGCGGACATCGCCCGTGAGATTGGCATCGACTGGGGGCAGGGCTACCACTTCGGCAAACCGGTGCTGCTGTAGGAACACCCTGGTCAGGTTTACTGAGGCCGGCCTGTGGCCCGACCAATCAGTTGTAAAAAAGCCGCCCGAAGGCGGCTTTTTTACAATCACATCTTTAATTTTCAGGCGTCAACTACCGCTTCGAGCGTGCCGGATTCGCCTTTATTGTCTTTCCACGTCACCTTGAGCTTGTCGCCATTCTTGGCTGTCTTGGAGCGGAAACCAAGCAGCGGATTTTCGGACACGCCGATACCCAAACTGGCGCTCGCCATGGGCTTGCCGTTCAATTCGATGGTGAGTTCCTGGATGAAATGGGCCGGTATTACCTTGCCGGAAGCCTTGTCCTTGCGCATGCCGGTCTCCATCGGGTGGGTCACGAGCACCAGCACCTCGACAGCGCCTTCCTGGGTGCGGGTACGGATTTTAGTCTCTCTGGCCATGATCACAATTCCTCTTCCAATTTTCGTTCGTTAACCGCCGCAACCGCCCACCGTCACCTTGATCTGCTGGCTGGCCATGTGCAGTTTGCCGCCGGACTTGACGATGACCTTCACGTCCGAGGTCTTGCCCATTTTCATGCGCGCGCTGAAATAGCCCTCGGCGCCGCTCAGGGCGACGCTCGCCACCAGCGGACGCTCGTTGGCCTGCACCAGGATCGTGATGCCTTCCACGCCCGGCAGGCTGGTGGACACGGCAATCGGCACCACGGCGCCGTTCTCGGCCTGGATCGGGGCCTTGATGGTGATGGCCTTGCTGTCGGCGGCGGCACTGGTGCCGTACAGGCCTTTCAGGGCATCGTCGACGGACTTGGCATCGAAGGCGGCGGCCGGCCAGGCGGCGGCCAGCACCCGGGTCGGGGTCAGCAGCCCGGCGGAGGCGGCCACGGCCAGCACACTGCCGGCGACGGTGCCTTTGAGGAAGGTTCTGCGGTTTATCACAGTCACAACATTCTCCTAGGTAAGATTAAAGGGGTACAGGGTATGGATAAAATCTTGCCCGCTCGCGAAACCTGTTGGGTGAGGCACGGCTGCTAGCTAGACGCAGTCTCTGTGTCAATTATTCCACTATTCCGCGCGATCCGTCCCGGTCTGCAAAGCAGGTCGCGCGCGCAGCAGGGGTTCGAGTTCACGCAGGGCCTGCTCGTAGACGCCACGCTTGAATTCCACGATCTGCTCAAGCGTGCTCCAGTACTCCACCCAGCACCAACTGTCGAATTCCGGCCGGTCACAGGCATTCAACCGGACATGTTCTTCGCCGCCAAGAAAACGCAGCAGGAACCAGATCTGCTTCTGGCCGCGGAAACGGGTATTTCGCGTAGGCCGAGCATATTGTGTGGGTATATCGTAGCGCAACCAGTCCTTGGTGCGGCCCATGATGTTCACATGTTCGGGCGCAAGACCGACTTCCTCGTTCAACTCGCGGAACAATGCCTGCTCGGGCGTTTCTTGCGGATTGATGCCACCCTGTGGGAATTGCCAGCCATTCTGACCACAGCGGCGCGCCCAGAACACCTGGTTCTCGCGGTTGCAGAGAATGATGCCCACATTGGGGCGATAGCCTTGTTCGTCAATCATGCAGGTGACTACATCATCGTGCCTGGGGCACCAAGTTGGAAGGATTTTTTCACGAAGTGCGAGCCACGGCAATGCGACCGCCATGCGACCGCCATGGATGGCGGGAGGTAGAGCAACGCATGGAGCAGTTGCCGGGATGGCGGAAGTGCCGGGCGCGAAGCCGTCAGTGAATGAGGCTTCCTTCACTGGACAAACGCAGGAGCAGTTTCCGGCCGACCGCCAATGTGTGGGTTTGATGTAGGGGCGGGTTTCAAACCCGCCCCTACGACCGGGGCGAGAGTGCGGAAAACGCAGGAGCAGTTTCCCGGCCGCCCGCCATGGATGGCGGAAGTGCCGGGCGCGAAGCCGTCAGTGAATGAGGCTTCCTTCACTGGACAAACGCAGGAGCAGTTTCCGGCCACGGCACTTTCGATTCCACCGGCGGACGAATCTGTTTATCCTAGTTGAAGATATGTTTGTGCAAGCTTGCTTTCCCTAACCGCCCCACGCACCGGAGTCGCCCGTGAGTCTCGCCATTTTCGATCTCGACAACACCCTGCTGCGTGGCGACAGCGATCATGTCTGGGGTGAATTTCTGGTCGAACAGGGCGTCGTGGACCGCGCGCGCTTCGCGAGCGAAAACAACCGTTACTATGCCGCCTACCTGGCCGGCACGCTCGACATCTACGAGTTTCTGGAACAGCACCAGCTGCGTCCGCTCGCCGAACACGATCGCGCCACCCTCGAGCTGTGGCGCACGCAGTTCGTGCGCGACAAGATTGCGCCTCTCATCACGCCGGCGGCACACGCGCTGGTGGAGCGGCACCGCGCACGCGGCGACACCCTGCTCATCATCACCGCCACCAACCGCTTCATCACCGCGCCGATCGCCGCGGCCTTTGGCATCCCGCACCTGATCGCCACCGAAGCGGAAGAGGTGAACGGCCAGTTCACCGGCAAGGTCGCGGGTGTGCCATCGTACCGCGAGGGCAAGGTCGAGCGGCTCAGCGAGTGGCTCAACAACCGGCACGAGAGCCTCGACGGCAGCTGGTTCTACAGCGATTCGCACAATGACCTGCCGCTGCTCAACCTGGTCGACCATCCGGTCGCGGTGAATGCCGACGAAACCCTCGCGGACTATGCACGCACGCGCGGCTGGCCGATGATCGAACTGCGATGAACCTGGAAAAAACAGTCAGCCGCAAATGAACGCAGATATACGTGGATATTCAATGCGCTTGCTGTGTTTGCCGGTCCACCAAAAGGGCGAATGATCTCGGTGCATAAACGACATGTTTCATCTGCGTTCATCTGCGGCTAAGGCCGTTTTTAGGATGAACGCCTCCGCGCGTCTGCGGCTTGCGCTCCTTGGCCTGGTGCCGTTGAGCTTTGCCTTCGCGCTGGCGGCCGGCAGTGTGGCGCTCGATGTCGCGACGCTCTGGCAGGTGCTCACCGGCGCCGAGCGCGGCCTGCCGGCCACACTCGTCTTTGACCTGCGCCTGCCGCGCGCCGTGAGCGCCTTCAGCGTCGGCGGACTGCTGGCACTGGCCGGTTGTCTGCTGCAGGCGCTGCTGCGCAACCCGCTCGCCGACCCCTATATCCTCGGCATCTCGGGCGGTGCCGCGGTCGCGGCGCTCGGCGCGCTGCTGCTCGGCGCCGGCGGCGGCTGGGTGAGCGGCAGCGCGTTCGTCGGCAGCCTGGTCGCCATGCTGCTGGTGTTCGGCCTCAGCCATGGACGCGGCGCCTGGACCGAAACCCGGCTGTTGCTGACCGGCGTGGTGGTGGCCGCCGGCTGCGGTGCGCTCGTGAGCCTGATGCTGGCGCTCTCGCCGCAGGCCAATCTCTCCAGCATGCTGTTCTGGCTGCTCGGCGATCTTGGCCAGAACAATTCACCGGGCTGGGGATTGGCAGTGCTGAGCACGGGTCTGCTGCTGGCCGTGCCGTTCGCGCGCACCCTGAATCTGTATGCGCGCGGCGAACAGGTGGCCGCCGCGCTCGGCGAGAACATCGCGGTACTGCGTTATGGAATTTATTTTCTCGCCTCGCTGCTGACCGCCACGGCGGTCACACTCGCCGGCAGCATCGGTTTCGTCGGTCTGGTGGTGCCGCACCTGCTGCGCCTGCTGGGCAGCACCGATCACCGCCGCCTGCTTCCGGATGCCGTGCTGCTCGGCGGCAGCCTGCTGGTCATCGCCGACACCCTCGCGCGCACCGTGCTCGCACCAGCGCAACTGCCGGTGGGCGTGCTCACCGCCCTGCTCGGCGTGCCAGTGTTCCTGATGTTGCTGGCGCGCGCCGCGCGCGGCACCGCCTAGCCATGCCGCGCCTCGAGACCCGCGAGCTCATGCTGCACATCGGCAACCGGTTGCTGGTGCGCGGACTGTCCGTCGCCTTCGAGGCCGGGCAGAACTGGGCCATTCTGGGCGCCAACGGCAGCGGCAAAACAACGCTGCTGCATACACTCGCCGGCCTGCGCCGTGCAGACGGCGGCGAGGTGCTGCTGGACGGCCAGGCCATGCAGCACACCCTACGCCGTGTGCGGGCACGGAAGCTCGGCATTCTTTTCCAGGATTCGCCGCACGCCTTCCCCGCCAGCGTGTTCGAGACGGTGCTGAGTGGCCGCCACCCGCACCACGGTTTCTGGCAAACAGAAACGGCGGCGGACCACGAACTGGCGCACACGGCACTTGCGGCCGTCGGGCTCGCCGATTGTGCCGGCCGCAACGTCGCCACACTTTCCGGCGGTGAACGCCGGCGCGTGGAAGTGGCCACGCTGCTTGCCCAGGATGCGCCGCTGTGCCTGCTGGACGAACCGGTCAATCACCTTGATCCACGTCATCAAATTACGCTTCTGCGGCTGATTTGCGGGCGCGCGCAACGAGTCGGGCACCTGAACCTGCTGGTATTGCACGACGTGAACCTGGCGCTGCGTTTCTGCAGTCACGGCCTGCTGCTGCTCGCGGACGGCGGCACACGCCATGGACGGCTGGCGGATATTCTCGACAGCTCGGTGCTGGAAACGGTTTATGGTTGTGCGATGCGTGAAATCCGCAGCGATACCGGACGATTGTTTTTTCCGGGCTGACCCTCTAGGCAGACGCGTACGATTCGATATACTGCACGGGTGACAACGCGCACGCTTCGTGATGTCTCTACTGCACCCACTGCCGACGGCACGCCTTCGCGACCCTGCTTCGGCCAAGCATGATCCGTCTCCGTTTCTTCCCCGGCACGCTGAGCACCCGCTTGGCGTTGGCGTTCTCCGCCCTGCTCGTGTTCGCCACCATCGTCGTCATGCTCTATTCCGCCACTCGCCTGGCGCAGTCCCAGCTCAACGCGCAACGCGAGCTGGCGCACAGCCTGATCGGCCTGCTCGAGCCAGCGGTACAACAAATGGTCATGCGACCGGGCCTGTCCGCCGAACACATGAATCCGGCACTGGCCAAGACCCTGCACGACATCACCCATAATCCCGCCATCGGCAGCCTGCGCATTACCGATGGCGCCAGCCACACGCTCTATCAACATACCCGGGATCTCGCGCCGCCCAGCCGGCTCACCCGTCTGCTGACGCGCGAAAACCGCGCGCAGCGCCTGATGGCGGTGGAGTTCAGTTATCCGGGCGGGCGTGGCGGCCGGGTGGAGCTGGCGCTGTCCTACAGACCACTCAATGCCAGCATCCAGGAACTGGTGCTGCAAAGCGGCCTGTTCCTCGGAGCCATGCTGGTTCTCATTATTACGATTACCTACTTACTGCTGGCGCGCTTCACGGCGCCACTCAAGCCACTCACCGAAATGGCGCGAGAAGTGTCGCGCGGCAACTGGTCGCCAAAGATCGCGTTGATCGAGTCAGGCAGCAGCGAGATCCATGAGCTCAACCGTGCGTTCGCCGCCGGTTCCGCCAGCATGCAGCATCACGTGCAGAGCCTGGAGGAAACCCGCGAGCTGCTTGCCCACAGCGAGAACCGTCTGCGCACACTCATCAACGGCATGCATGAAATCCTGTTCGAACTCGATCAGGATGGTGACTTGAGTTTCCTCAATCCGGCATGGGAACAACTGACCGGCTTCTCGGTGGAGGAAACACTCGGGCGTCCATTCATCGATTTTCTCATGGAGAAAGATGCCGCCCAGCTGTTCGCCCCGGACCAGCTGGCTGCCCTGCAGGCCAAGCAGCGTGAGGTCAGCCTGCGCACCGCGGGTGGCAAGCCGCTGTGGATGCACCTGGAGGCCAGCGCCCAACATGACAATTCCGGCCGCTTTACCGGCGTCATCGGCACGCTCGGCGACATCACCCAGAGCGTCGAATTCAATCACCTGCTGATCCGCTATCAGGATGACCTCTACCACCAATCGGTAACCGATCCGCTTACCGGACTGTACAACCGCCGGCACTTCGACATCCAGCTCGACGTGATCCTCTCCGACCTGCTGCCGCAGGGCCAGTCGGTGTGCCTGCTGATCATCGACGTGGATGGCTTCAAGTTCATCAACGACACCTACGGACACCCGGCCGGCGACGAGGCGCTGCGCACCATTGCCGACCTGCTGCGCGCGCGCGCGCGCCGTCACGACTACATCGCGCGTCTCGCCGGTGACGAGTTTGCCCTGGTGCTGAAGCACGCCGGTCTGCACGACGCGACCGAAATCGCCAACGCGCTGCACGACGCCATCAATTCGGCCAGCATCAATCTGCCGGTCGGGCACGTGCAGCTCCGCTGCAGCATCGGCGTGGCGGCCGCGCCGGTGCACGGCAGCACCGCGCAGGCGCTGGTGAGCGCCGCGGACGTGGCGCTTTACCACGCCAAACGCCGTGGCCGCAATCGCGTCGAGGTGCTGTCACCGGACATCAGCAAGGCGCTCATGTCGATCTTCAGTCAGGGTTTCCAATTGCGCAACGCGCTCGAGACCGGCAACCTGGTGCCGGCCTTCCAGCCGATCTGCGACATCCACACCGGCCTGCCGATCGCCTACGAGGCGCTGGCGCGCATGCAGCACAACGGCGCACTGATCATGGCCGCCGACTTTATCACCGTGGCCGAAGAACTGGGGCTCACGCGCGAGATCGACCTGCACATCATCGGACAGTCGCTGCGCCTGGCGCCGCTTGGCTACGGCCTGTTCCTGAACATCGACCCGTCCTCATTCAATGACCGCGACTTTGCACACGAGCTCGGTGCCCTGTTGGGGCCGGCGTGCCAGGACGGCCGCTCCATCACCATTGAGATCACGGAACGCGAAAACATCACCATCACCGATGCGCTGTTCGACGACATCCAGGCACTGCGCGACCTTGGCTGCAAACTGGCGCTCGACGATTTCGGCAGCGGCTACTCCACCTACCACTTCCTCAATCTGTTCCGCCCCGAGTACATCAAGATCGACGGCATGTTCGTGCGCCGCATGCTCAAACACGGGTCCGATCGAAAAATCGTGCAACACATCCACGATCTTGCCATCTCGTTCGGTGCCCAGACCATCGCCGAGAGCGTCGAGGATGAGGCAACGCGCGAGGCGCTGCTGCAGATGGGTATCCACAATGCGCAGGGCATGCATCTTGGTTCGCCACGCCTGTCCGGCGAGCATCTGAGCAGTCCCGCTTGACACCCGCCCCCGCCCGCCCCTAGAGTGCTGCGCAGCTTCTGGTGCTCCCTGGATGTTTTCATCCGGGAGTGAAACGGGAAGCCGGTGCGCGTTGCATGTGTCCAGGTTTTGTACTGGATCATTCACGCTATTCCGGCGCTGCCCCCGCAACGGTAAGTGCGTTGCGGTGAATCACGGCCTTGGCGCACCCTGCGCCGGCCAGCCACTGTATCCCAGCGATGCGGGAAGGCGATTCACCGAACAAGCACGAGCCCGGAGACCGGCCCGAAGCCCAAAGCAACGCTGCGGAGGGCAGCCGGTCGCACGGATATTTCCGTTCGCCTCTCTCTCCCGCGTTGATCCCTCAACCTTGTCCGCGCACGTGGGGTGCGCCGGGAGAATTGTTTTGAAATACGCTAATACAGCCTTGGCCGTTTCCGGCCTGTTCCTCGCCGTTTTGTCGATCACCGCCGCCGCGGAAAGCAACCATGCCGATGAAGGTAAAATTGTTGTCACCGCCACACGCACCGCCCAGACCGTCGATCAATCGCTGGCTGCGGTAACCGTCATCAGTCGCGATGACATCGATCGCGCGCAGGCAGGCGACATCGTCGATCTGCTGCGCACGCAGGCCGGTGTCGATGTCGCACGCACCGGCGGGACGGGACAGCAAACCAGCGTGTTTCTGCGCGGCACGAATTCCAATCATGTACTGGTACTGATTGACGGAGTGCGCGCATCGTCCGCCAGCACCGGGATTTTTGCCTGGCAAACGCTCGATCCATCCCAGATCGAGCGCATCGAAATCGTGCGCGGACCGCGTACCGTTTTGTACGGTTCGGACGCGATCGGCGGCGTGATTCAGATATTCACGCGCCGGCCGCAAGCAGCGGAGGTGCGCATCGAGGCCGGGAGCTTTGACACGCGCGCGGCACAGGCCGGGTTCAGCACCGGCAATAGCGTGCGCTTCCACGCCAACCTCAATACCCGCCGCACCGACGGTTACTCCGCGACCAATCCATCCGCTGGCATGTTCTCCTATCACCCGGACAAGGACGGTTCCCTGCAGAACAGCATGACAGCCGGATTACAGGCGCAACTCGGGAAAGACAGCACGCTGGATGCGCAGACCTGGTACAGCACGGCAAACACCGATGCCGATCCCGACGCCAGCCACAGCGAGAGCGAAAACCGTGTTGCGGCCGTGCGCCTGCGGCAGTCGCTGACCACCAACTGGGTCCAGACCCTGGCGGTCGGCAACACGCTCGACAGGATTGACAGCTTTGACGGCACCGGCCTGCCGTCGTCGCGTATCACCACGGAACGCATCAGCGGTGACTGGCAACACGACATATCCCTGAACGACCGCAACCTGCTGAGTCTTGGCGTGAATCTCGTCAATGACAGCGGCGAAAACGTGGATACCGGCACGAACAGCCTGGTATTCGATCGCAATACCCATGCGGCCGGCGTGTTCCTCAACTGGCAGAACCGGTTCGCCAGCCAGAGCGTGAACCTCGGCGTGCGGCATGACGAACACAACCGCTTCGGCGGTCACAGCTCGGGACAGCTGGCCTGGGGCTGGGACATGACCCCGGCATGGCGCTGGCTGGCGGCCTACGGCACGGCTTTCAAGTCCCCGGACCTGAGTCAGCTCTATCATCCCGGCTATGGCGGCTGGTTCGCCGGCAATCCGGACCTCACCCCGGAGGTCTCGCGCAGCGCCGAACTCGGTGCCTTGTACATTCCCTCGCCGGGACAGCGGCTGCGTGTCAACCTGTTCTACACCAACGTGGATGACCTGATCGCCTTCGAAGGCACCAATGCCCAGGCGATCAATGTCAGTAAAGCCAGCATGCGCGGGGTCGAACTGGAATACAGCCTGCGACTCGCCCCCTGGCGGTTTGCCGCGAACGCCACCGTGCAGCGTGCCGTGAACGAGATCACCGATGCCGACCTGCTGCGCCGTCCGCATGAGAAACTCGCGCTGCGACTCGACCGCGATTTCGTGCGCCACGGCAACGTCGGCTTGGAGATGCTGGCGGTATCCAGTCACGATGACGTCGACAACATCAGCTTCGCCACCATCGAGGTACCGGGATACACGATCCTGAACCTGGTGGCGGCCTATCCCCTCACCGGCCAGTGGCTCCTGTCCGCGCGGATTGAGAACCTGACCGACAAGGTTTACGAAAACGTGTCCGGCTACAACACCTCGGCGCGCGCCGCGTATGTGGCGCTGCGCTACACGACCGGGAAATGATCGTCATGGCTTATCCGCTGGCCCGCTTCCTGACCGCATCGGCGCTGCTGCATGGTGCCGTGCTGTTTGCCGCGGCCATGGCGGGCGGCGTTTTCGAGCCACGCGGACAAACGCTGGCCATGCAACTGCTCCCGGCCGTTATCGAAATACCGGAACAGAACCATACACTGCACGCTGATACGGCGAGCGCCGCTGCGTTCTCAAGCCGCATCCACCGGTCATCGGACTGGGCCGTTCGCACCGGACCCGGTCAAACTACAGGCAGCACAGACCGGCCGCTGGAGCCGGGAACAGCCTTTTCGTCCGACCCGGCGCCAGCCACTGCCAGGGACTCCGCCACCCGGCCCGCCCAGCCGAGAACAGAAACCACGGGTCAGAGACTGAGCCGGCAAGTATTGGAAGCCATGCTTCCCTACTTTCACTATCCCCTGTTTGCGCGCCAGCAGGGCTGGCAGGGCGAGGTGCAAGTGGCCGTGCACATTGCGCAAGATGGCCGTCTCAGCAATCTGCGCCTGGCACGCACATCGGGCTATCCGATTCTGGATGCCGCCGCGCTCGACAGCCTGGAAAAGATTCACCGGCTCCCGGACGCCACGACCACCCTGCTCGATGCCAGCGGCTTTGACCTGAACGTGCCGGTTGTGTATAGGCTAACGGAAGGATAGACACGAGCGACCACACATGGGTCACCGCCTCACCAAAATCTACACCCGCACCGGCGACGACGGCACGACCGGCCTCGGTGACGGCACGCGCGTGCCCAAGGATCATGCGCGCGTCGAGGCATTCGGGACAGTGGATGAGCTGAACAGTGTGCTCGGGCTGTTGTTGTGCGAAGCGCTCGGCGATGACGTACGCGTCGCGCTCACGCGCATCCAGCACACGCTGTTCGATCTGGGCGGTGAGCTGTGCATTCCCGGTCGCAGCGTGCTGGCCGAAGCGCAGGTGACTGAACTCGAAAACCTGCTCGACCGGCTGAACGCCGATCTCGCGCCACTCAAGGAATTCGTACTGCCCGGCGGCACGCGCGCGGCGGCGCTCTGTCACCTGGTGCGCAGCGTGTGCCGGCGCGCCGAACGGCGCGTGTACACGCTGTCGCGCAGCGAGCCGGTGTCGCCGGTGTCGTTAAAATACCTTAACCGCCTGTCCGACCTGTTGTTCGTGGTGGCGCGCGCCGTGAACCAGGCGAGCGGTGCAGCAGACGTGCTCTGGCAGCCGGCGCACAGGCCATCCTGATCTACTTGCGCTCCGCTGCAAGCGAAGCACGCGCCGCATCCAACGCCTCACAAGTGTGCCGTACACCCTGCAATACACGCGGTGTCTGGCGCAATACCAGTTCAGCCGGGACACTGTAGATCCGGTTGGCGCGTACGGCGCGCAATGCCGCACGCTCGCGCCACCAGTCGCGTACGTCATCGGCTGTGCCCAACTCGTCGCTGAATAGAATGACATCCGGATCCTGAAGCATAACGGCCTCCATGCCGACCTCTGGCGCCAGCAGATCGGATGCGGCGAATACATTGCGCGCGCCGCACAACGCCAGCACATCGCTTGCCAAATGCGCGTGACTCAGCGTCATCAGCGGCTGCATGCCAATCACGAAAAACACCCGCACTGGCGTGCGATCGCGATACCTGGCGCGCAGGCTGACAAGTTCCTCACGGTAACGCGCCGCAGCGGTTTGCGCCTGGCTCTCGCTCCCGGTCAGACGACCAAGCCGTGTGAGCGTGTCCGGGACAGCATCCAGGCGCTGCGGCTCGGCAAAGAATACCGGGATGCCGAACGCGGCGAGCTTTTCCAGATCGGCGCGGGTGATGCCGCTTTGCCAGGCCACGGCCAGGTCGGGCCGGAGCGCGAGTATACGTTCCATGTCCAAGCGCATGCCTCCGCTCAACTGCGGCAGGCTGCGCGCCGCCTGCGGATAATCGCTATACGCCGAGACACCGACCACGCGTGCGCCGGCGCCGGCAGCGAACAACAATTCTGTGGCATGCGGAGCGAGACTCACGACACGTTGCGCCGGCATGGACAGGCGGACAAGCTTGCCTGCGTCATCCGTGACAACGAGCTCCGCACACACGGGCGCGGCCAGCACAGCCAGTGCGAGCAGCATCCCGACGCGGGACGGAACAGACAGGCGCATGATCTAGCCTGCCGCGGGCAGTCAGCCGTGAAAGGCCAGCATCGGCAATGTTTCCACGCCGTTACTCTGAGGCATGATGCATTTGTGAGAATCTGCGTTCATCTGCGGCTAGACGTCTTTTTTTGTTCATGGCACGCACACCGACCACAGCAGGGCGGTAGCGAAACCGCACGAGCAGCCTATTACGCTAACGGGTAAAAAATCCTGCCAGATGGGCGCCGGCCATGAGCAGTCCCACGGCCAGCCAGAAGAGCATCACGCGCCAGACCAGCGCGACGGCCCGCCGTACGTCGCCGGCGTCCGGCAGCGCAGCGGGGTCGATCGCCATATTGCCATAGGCGTCCTTCTCGCCCTCCTCACAGGTATCGAGATGCAGGGCGCCGAGACCGGAGGCCAGCAACGGACCACTGCTCAGGCCCGACCACATCCCGGCCTGACGACGCCAGCAGAGTAGCGCGTCTTCGAAACTGCCCATGATGGCATAGGAAATCGCCATGATGCGCGCCGGCAACCAGCAGAGCAGGTCATCGAGACGCGCCGCCGCCCAACCGAACTCCGCAAAGCGCGGGCTGCGGTGCGCCCAAAGTCGATCAAGTACCGCAGCCAGGCGCTGCAACATTGCCCCGAGTGGCCCAAGCACCAGAAACCAGAAGATCGGCGCCGCCACAAGCGAGTTCGCCTGTTTGAGCACCGCTTCGACCGCCGCGTGCGCCACGCCGGCGCCGGATGTTTCGACCGTGTCCTTACCAGTCAAGTCCTTGAGGCGTGCGGCCGCCTGCTCGACATCGCCATTCTCAAGCGCCGTCGCCACCGCCTGCGCCACATCGCCGAGACGGTAAAGATCGACGCACAAATAAAGCGCGACGACCGCAAACAGGAATACCAGCACGGTGGCGATTTGGCCGAGTACGAGCGTGGCGAGAAATATCACCAGTATGATCGGCGCAATCGCAAGCAGTACGGCAAAGATGCCCTGCGAACGCAGCCCGCCGTTGAAACGCTGTTCGACGGATTCGGCCCAATCGCTGTACCAGGTCCAGATCTGGAAGCCGCCACGATCCGGCAGCCAGCGGTCGAGCACAAGCGCCAGAAGAACGATAACAAGGATGCTGATCATGTTGCTGTAGAGACTTGAGAATCGTCCCTCACTTTACGGACTCTGTTTTCCTGCCGCAAGCTGTTCATCCTGGAAAAAGCAGTCAGCCGCAGATGAACGCAGATAAACATGGATATTCAATGCGCTGCCGGTATTCGCCAGATCACCAAAAGGGTGAATGACCTGGGTGCATCAATGACCTGATTCATTTGCATTTATCTGCGTTCATCTGCGGCTAAAGCCGTTCTTAGGGTCATGCCAACGGCTCCCGGGCCAACGCATGTCGATAGCGCTCCCAATTGAAATACGGGCCGGGATCGGTCTTGCGCTCCGGGGCAATTTCAGCGTGCCCGACGATTCGCTCTGGTGTAATGCCGGGATAGGCGGACTGCAGCGCACGGGTTACTTCGACAAGCGCACGGTACTGTGCCTCTTCGAATGGAGCATAGTCGGAACCTTCCAGCTCGATACCGATCGAGAAGTCATTCACGCGCGTGCGCCCTTCCAGCGTTGAGGCCCCGGCATGCCAGGCGCGCTCCGGGAACGGCACAAACTGGACGACCTGTCCGTCGCGCCGGATCAGCAGATGGATCGACACCGTGAGTCCGTCAATCTCGCCATAAAACGGATGGCAGTTGAAATCCAGGTTATTGCAGAACAATCGCTCGATATCCGGCCCACCGTATTCCCCGGGCGGCATGCTGATGGCGTGGATTACCAGCGCACAAATGGCTGTGTTCGCCGGGCGGGCGTCGAAATTTGGTGAAGGCACGTAGTGCGCCCCTTCAAGCAGACCGTGCACCTTATTTACCTGCATCAAGAACGCCTGCCCCGATTTAAAGTCACTTCACCACTAACCCGCCCATATTCCGTATTTTAAGGGTATCTGGCAAATCGCCATGCGATCTATCGGCCAGACGGCCCAGGCTGTCCATGGCTTGCAGAAATTCATATATGTGCGAAACTTAGGTTATATTTATAATCGATTACCTTAGAAGAAAACAGTGCCGTTCGGCCGGGAAACAAGCAACAACTAAGTCCGAACGCTATTTGGTGGACCATAAACAAGAGGAACCCGAGCGATGCAAAGTCTGAAGAAAATCATCACCTCCCTCTCGCTAGCCCTGTTTCTGGCTGTCAGTCTGCCGGGTGCAGTGCAGGCCAATGAACTGGGAACCGAGCAGGGGGACGATATCAGCGTACTGCTGGATCTCGTCGTGCTGCGGCCAATTGGCCTTATCGGGCTCATGGCGGGTACCGTGATCTATGTCGCGGCAATACCATTCACCTTGCCTACCGGAAACATCAAAAAATCATTCAGAGCGCTGGTTGAACGCCCGGCTGCATATACCTTTACCAGAGAACTAGGCGGAGAGAACTAAACACGCTGCATAGCTCCTTCCGTCAGGAAGAAACAGCCCGTAGCCGCTTTTTCCCCTGCACCCAGGGCGCCGGAGCACAGCGGATCAATAAAATCTAAAACTGTGGAGGATGTCAGAGCATGTCACGCACAAATAATTATCTGGTATCGGCTGTTTCACTCTTGATTGGCATGGCGGTAACGGGCCAAGCCGTGGCCAGCAATGGTTACTTTGCCATCGGCAACGGTACCAAAAGCAAAGGCATGGGCGGCGTAGGTATTGCCCTGCCCCAAGATACGTTTGCGTCAGCAAATAATCCGGCCGGGGGGGTTTTTGTCGGTGATCGGTTTGACATCGGCGTAAACGCGCTCAAGACGCAAGCCGAGGAAACAGACACGTTTGGTGGCGTAGTGACGTTCAACGAAAAACTGGGCGATAAACTTCTAGTGATCCCTCACTTGGGATATAACGGCATGTTAGATCAACATTCGTCGATTGGCGTTTCTCTCTATGCTAACGACGGTCTTTACTCCGAATATCCACTCAATGAGTTAACTCTGAAACAAGGATTTGCAAATTTCTCCTATGCTCACAGAATCGGTGAAAGGTCCTCTTTGGGCGGCAGCATACTAGTAGCCGTGCAAGAGTATTCCGTCGAGAATCTCCCACTAAGCTCGACGGATACAGCTACCGGTCTCGGACTAAAGCTTGGCTGGCAAGGCTATGTCGGCGGTGGTGTATCCTTGGGCGCTACGTGGCAGCCAACAATCAAGATGACTGAGTCTAGCGACTTTACGAGCGCATTTGGCTTCAACGGTGAATACGATATTCCTTCTACTTACGGTGCAGGGATAGCGTGGAACCATAAAGGCTTCACGATAGCTTTCGACTACCAACGCATTAACTATAGTGACGTAGCTGCACTTGGTAACTCCACCACACTTCCAGTTGGCCAAGCCGGTTTAGGCTGGAACAGCATCAACGTCTTTAAGTTGGGTATTCAATATGAATTCAATAATCTTGCCATACGTGCTGGCTTTAACCATGGCGACAACCCTGTCCCGGAAAATACACTTGATACCAACGGATTGATCCCGGCGTTTATCCAGAATCATCTAACCGCCGGTCTCACTGCAAAATTTTTCCAGTCCAGCGAACTCAATCTTGCCTTGATATATGGCCTCGAAAACACCGTAAGCGGAGCTTCCATCGTTTCACCCGGGGAGACGATAGAGTCTACTCAGAGCCAATATGCGGTAGAGATCAGTTACGGCGTAAGATTTTAGAAATTCGTCGAGGATCGGCTTCAAACGAGCCATTAACACCTGACGGACTTCCGCGTCAGTCAGTTCCACCAGGTTGGTCTTCATGCTGCTGCCACTGCAGTTGGCCACAATCCTCGGGGTATCCGATTCCTGGATTCCATAGCCGCCTAACCGTGGCAAACCCATCCTCTGTGTCCAGTC
>DATEYP010000050.1:0-17530 GCA_035256085.1 Acidiferrobacterales bacterium | reverse complement strand
ACTCACCGCTTCATTGGCAGCCATGAGGCGGCGCGTGCGCTCGTCCAGATGCGGCCAAACAGAACGAAACTTCCGTTTCAACTCTGACAGTGTGCTCATGCTTGCGAAGCATAATGCACTGAATCAGAGATTGATACCTTTATTTTTTTACAGTGCCTTACTCACAGCTGGCGCAAGTCACTGGGGCCTTTACTGGTGGGCTGGGCGCTCTGCTTGAGCCAATTCAATCGTATTGCCTTGTCAACAATCTACCGCCACTGACCATTCTCGTTGTACAACAAGATTCCGGCCTGCCCGGCTCAGGCTTCACCGGTGCATCGGCCGGGGATCTAGCATCTGCGCAAGCAAGAGTTTTTGAGTTCAATTGGCTTGCTCACGGGAACCCGGGTCCTGAGAAACTCGAGCATGCGGCAAGAACTCGGCCATCAAATGGATAGTTTGACGCCCAACCGGTTCCACGGGACGCCGCCGCTAGCGCGGCGTCGCCCGTGAACCGGGCCGTTGGGCCACAGAACGGACAAGCATTACCCTATGTCTAGAGATGCCAAAATCCTCAAATGGTCCTTGATGGCCGGCGCCCTATATTTCGGGTGCATCGCATTTGCGCACGCCATGGGCTTAAAGATCCCCGGATTATTTATTTACTTCAGCGTGCCGTCCCACCCATATCAAGATCACATCATTGCGTTCTTGGCGTTTGGTTGGGCCACATTCTTCTATGTCGCCTCGCATGACCCGGTAACCCAGCCCTTACCCGTGAAAGCAATTTTGCTATCGAGCGCAATTGCAATCTGCGGACTTTCCGGAATAAATGCTTCCAGCAATTTCGACAGCTTTTCTCCAAGTATTGAAGTACAGCCTTTCTGGGTGCAAACATTACTGCTGTTCAGCTATCTCATTTGGCTATTCGTTTTCTATCAAAGGTCGCGCCCATGCCAACACGGGTAATATTCTGGCCTAAACACTGGCTCGCACGGACGCCGTGGGACAACGGTTCGTTTCCTGGTATTTCATTGGCCGGCGCCGCACAGCCAGGCCGTTGGGCGTCAGAACCAATCGGTCCGAGCACATGAAATACTGTCCCGAGTGTGCAAGCGCGCTTGAAGCTCGTCGTATAGACGGCGTTGAAAGGAAAGTCTGTGACTCTCCTGACTGCGGGTTCGTGCATTGGGACAATCCAGTGCCCGTGGTTGCTGCGTTGGTCCAGTACCAAGGCAAAATAGTTCTTGCCAGAAACTCTCAATGGCCTGATGGCATGTTCTCATTGGTCACGGGATATCTCGAAAGAAACGAAACCCCAGAAGAAGCCGCAGTTCGGGAAGTTAAGGAAGAACTCGGTCTAGACGGTAAGGTTCAGGAATTCATCGGCTGCTACTCATTCACAGAAAAGAACCAAATCATCTTTGCTCATTGGGTGCAGGCCACGGGTGAACTCAAAACAGGAACGGAAATATCCGAGGTCAAGCTTCTGTCTCGGGAAGAGCTGAGATTATGGCAGTTCGGTCGTCTTGCGTTGACTTCTAGCATCACGAAACATTGGCTAGAAAAAACAACGCCCAACAAGGCGCTCCAGCCGACGTCGCCGCTGACGTGGCACCGCGTCTGAGCTAGGTCGATGCACCAGTAAATACACAGGGAACGTAAATGCCAATCACCAGAATAGAAGTAAAAAAATGCTGGCCTCCCGAGATACAGCAACAATTCATCGAGGCAACTCACGCCGCGATGGTCGAGGCGTTAAATATCCCGGAACAAGACAAGCTCGTTCGCTTCGTTGAGCATCGCCCCGAACACTTTGCATCTCCGCCGGATACTTCGGAAAACTTCACTCTTGTTGAAGTCTCTCTGTTTCTTGGGCGGTCGCTGGAGGCTAAACGCAATCTGTATCGAGGCATCGTCAGGCGCTTCGGAGAGTTCGGTATTGATCCGAAGGATATTAGAATCGTCTTGTACGAAGTTCCTTTGGAGAACTGGGGTATTCGTGGCGGTGTTCCCGCCTCGGAGGTCGATCTTGGGTTCAAGGTCAATGTTTAGCTATCGGGCGCATAACCAGGCGCTCCAGCTGACGTCGGCGCTAACGCGCCGTCGCGTCTGAGCTTGGTCGTTAACTCAAGAGGAGAAACCAGTGGGGTACATCCAGGAATCGTTGTCACATGGCGAGGAGGTGCGGGGGCTATTCAAGCTTCACTGGTTCTCAAAAGTCCCAATGGTCATTTGGGTTATTTTGGCGATACCCACTCTCGGAATTACTCTGCTCCTCGCCATCTGGGAGTGGCTGAGATTGCGCAGCATTGAACAGGGGGTCACCAACAAGCGCGTCATTCTGAAGCGGGGGATTATCAGCAGAAAATCCGAAGAAATGAAAATATCGTCCATCGAGACGGTTGAGATCATTCAGGGCGTCTTTGGACGTATGTTCGGTTTTGGTACCGTAAAAGTCACCGGGCGTGGAATCAGTGATGTTCTGTTCAAGAACATTGATGACCCAATGAGCGTAAAAAGAAAGATCGAAAGTGTTTAGTCAGTTTGCGTTCCAACATTCGCGCGAGCTGACTCGGAGACGCCGGTGGCCTCCCGGGCGGCTTGCGCGGGGCGTTCAATGCCAATAAGCCCGCGTAGGATGGGTGAAGCGCAGCGTACCCCATCAATCATTCCCCATAAGCCACAACATCCTCTTCGTGCACGTCGCCCCACTCGCGGGGATATGCGCCCAGTTTTACACAACGATGGGTTAACGCAGGGATGCATTGCGCTTGCCTGCACTAGTTCTACTTCACCCGCCGCCGTCCAAGATTCTCCAGCCACATGTCCACCCTGCCCCACAGGTGCTCGCGCAGGCGCGTGATCCAGCGGCGGCGTTTCCACTGTTCCTTGTCGATTTCGACGCTCACCTTGAGATCCGCCTCGAACATGGCGTGCACACTCGCGGCGAAGCCCGGGTCGTCCACTTCCTGATTCGCCTCCAGGTTCCAGCGCAGGTTCCAGCGGTCGAAGTTGCTGGAGCCGATCGACACCCACTGATCGCACAGCAGGGTCTTGGCGTGCAGGAAGCGCGGCTGGTATTCGAAAATGCGCACGCCGTGACGCAGCAGCGAGCTGTAAAAGCGCCGCCCGGCATGGCGGATGGCGGGATGATCGGTGTGCCGGCCGGGCAGGAGCAGACGCACGTCCGCGCCCTGCTCCACTGCCTGCTTGAGCGCGCGCAAGAGCTTGCGCGACGGCACGAAATAGGCGGTGGCGAGCCACACGCACTGCCTGGCGTCGCGCACGCGGCGGTAAAGCGAGCGGCGGATGTCCTGCGCACGCAGGGGACTGGCGATCGCCACACGCCCACGCATGTCCGCCGGCTCGGTGTGCGGCGCGGATTCGGACAGCTGCAAATCCTGCGCGGCGTACCGGTTCCAGACGCGTATGAACAGCTCCTGCCAGTCGGCCAGCTCCGGACCACTGATGCGCACCGCGGTTTCGCGCCAGCTGCGCGCGGGTTTCTTCGGGTCATCGAACTCGTCGGTGATGCCGGTGCCGCTCACGAACGCCACCTCGCCGTCCACGATCAGCAGCTTGCGATGGTCGCGGAGCATGTTGCCGAACCACTTGCGCAGATGCACCGGGTTGTAGAACAACAGGTCCACGCCGGCGCCGGTAAGCCGTGCGCGGTCGCTGTCCAGAAGCTTTGCAGCACCGAAGTCGTCGATGAGCACTTTGACCACCACGCCACGGCTGGCGGCGCTCGCCAGCGCCCCGATAAACCGGCTTGCGACTACGCCGGACTCGAACAGGTAAATTTCAAGCAGAACATAGCGGCGCGCCAACTCAACGGCTTCGAGCATGCGCGGAAAATACGCGTGGCCGTCCACCAGCAGCTCGAAGCGGTTGCCGCGGCGCCAGGGAAATTGAAATTTCAGCCGGGCTGGAAGATCCATTCTGTGATACACACCGCGTTTGTGGGCGAGGTCATGAAGATTCCTTAATCCTGGAAAAAGCAATCAGCCGCAGATGAACGCAGATATTCAATGCCCTGCCTGTATTCGCCAGCCCACCAAACGGGTGAACGGCTTCGGTGTCTCAATGGCATGGTTCATTTGCGTTAATCTGTGTTCATCTGCGGCTAATGCCGTTTTTGGTTTATGGGTTCTCCTTAAATCGTGATCCCACCATTCCCAGGCAGGCGCGGAATACCGGTTATTCGAGGTTCCTTTATCCTGGAAAAAGCAGTCAGCCGCAAATGAACGCAGATAAACATGGCTATTCAATGCGCTGCCTGTATTCGCCGGCCCACCAGAAGGGTGAACGGCTTCGGTGCATCAATGGCCTGATTCATTTGCATAAATCTGCGTTCATCTGTGGCTAAACGCCGTTTTTATGTTTATACACACCGGGTGCGATTGCGTCCCGCGCCCCTATCATTGCAGCTTGACGCGGCGGCTGGCAATGGCCGCGCGTTCACAGCGTGAGCGGTTTCAGGCTATGATGGCCAGGCCAATCATACAAAGGGACCCTGCATGAGGCCGATTGCTGCGTTTACTGCCCTGCTGCTCATTGCCGCGCCCGCGCTGGCGCGTGACCTGGACGGGGTGAAGATTCCCGACAGCCTGGTTCTGACCGGCGAAAGTAAGCCGCTGGTACTGAATGGCGCCGGTTACCGCAAGAAATTATTCATCAAGGTGTACATCGGCGCGCTCTACCTGGCGCAACCGGCCAGCCAGGCCAAGGCGGTTCTGGACGCGGGGTCGCCGCGCATCATGCGCATGCACTTTCTACGCGACGTGGGGCAGGACAAGCTTGCTGCCGCCTGGAACGACGGCATTGCCGCCAACCACACGGTGGCCGAGATGCAGGCATTGCGTTCACGGGTCGATCAGTTGAACACCTTGATCGGCAGCGTTCGGGACAACGATGTGCTGCGCATCGAGATGCGGCCACGCGGCGAGACCGAGGTGTGGCTCAATGACAAGCTGCGCGGCAGCATCGGCGGCGTGGATTTCCAGAACGCCCTGCTCACGGCCTGGGTCGGCGCGAACCCGGCCGACGCCAACCTCAAAAAAGCCGTGCTGGGCGGCAAGGAGTAACCTGCATGTTGCTGCTTAAGCGCGGAGGCGCCGGACTGCTGGCTTTAATCGGCCTGCAAGGCGTGCAGGCTGACGAATTGGCTGCCGGCAGCGCGGCGCCGAAGTTCACGCTCCTGGATCAGGAGGCCAAAACGCACACGCTTGCCAACTATCGCGGTCGCTGGGTGGTGTTGTACTTCTATCCGAAAGACGACACCCCCGGGTGCACCACCGAGGCCTGCAACTTTCGGGACAACCTTCCGGCGCTGCGCGCGCTCAACGTACAGATCCTGGGTATCAGTATGGACGATACCAAAAGCCATGCGCGCTTTGCAGAAAAATACCGCCTGCCGTTCCCGCTGCTTGCCGACACCGAGGGCGGCGTGGCGCGCGCCTACGGTGCGCTCTGGTCGATTGGCCCGATGCGGATCGCCAAGCGTCACACCTTTGTCATCGATCCGGAAGGGCGCATAGCGAACATCTATCGCAACGTGAGGCCGGCCAGCCACAGCCGCGAGCTGCAACAGGATATTAAGGAATTGCAGAAAGGGATGTCCGGGATGCGCAAGCCGGGGGCCTGACGCGCACGGCGCGTCGCTTCGTTCTCTCCCCTCATCCCCATCCCTTCTCCCGGAGGGAGAAGGGGGTGAGCCGACGTGCGCTGGCGCGCACACTCATTCACTTGGGTAGAGGGGAGCAATCAATGTTCCCTTCGCCGACATCCAAATACCGCGTTCCGTAGAGCGTGAGAATATTCCGATGATCATCTACCTGCACGGCTTCAACAGCGGCGGCCAATCGCAAAAGGCCGCATGGCTGCGCGCACAGCTCGCGCCGGTGCCGGTGTTCGCGCCCGACTACCCGGCGCACCGCGCCAACGAGACGTTGCGCGTGCTGCGCAAGTTTATCCGCCGACTGCGGCGCGAGAATCCGCACACCCGCAAGCTCATGCTCATCGGCAGTTCGCTCGGCGGTTTCTGGGCGCAGCGGCTCGCGCCGGAGTTTGGCGCGTGCATGGTGCTCATCAATCCCTCCATGCGTCCTGATGAGACACTCGCCCGCCACACCGGGCGTCACCGCAACGCGGCCACTGGCGGGGAAACCGTGCTGACCGCGCAGGATGTACTCGCGCTCAAAGCGCAGCGCGTCGAGCCGTGCAACCCGAAGGTGCCGACGCTGGTGCTGCTCGACGCACAGGACGAAGTACTCGATTACCGCCTCGCTGAGGCCGCGTTCCGCGGCTGCGGCCGGTCCATCGTCTTCCCGGGCGGCAGCCACCGTTTCGAGCATCTCCCCGAGGCCCTGTCCGAGATCCGCGCCCTGTACGCGGGCTGAGCCGGTAGGCTTCCGGGGATAAAGCTCGCTATACTATTCGAGAATCCCGACTGCATGGATGGAGGAGGTACGAGCCCACGGATGGACGAAGGTAGAACAATGCAGGAGCAATTGTCGAGAGCGGCGTCGGGAACAAGCGATCGGGGGCAATGCCGGGAGCGATTGCCGAGGGTCGGGTGAGGGGCGAAATGTCACAGCGTTGCTTTCCCATCACCCTCTCCCCCGCCCTCTCCCTCAAGGGAGAGGGGGTTTATGCAATGAACTTCTAGTTCTGTCCGGTGCGTACCGGCTTCAAGAACAACAATACGGAGGCAAACATGGCTGGCTGGATTTTTCTTGGCGTCGTCATTCTGCTGTTGGGGTTCGTCATCGGCCTGTACAACCGGCTGGTCACGCTGCGCAACCGCGTGAAAAACGCATTCGCGCAGATCGACGTGCAGCTCACCCGCCGCCACGACCTGATCCCGAACCTGGTCGAGACCGTGAAGGGCTATATCAAGCACGAGCGCGAGACGCTCGAAGCCGTGATCCAGGCGCGCAACACCGCGATCGCCGGCCTCAAGGCGGCCGAGGCCAACCCGGCGAATGCCGCGGCCATGCAGCAGCTGGGCACGGCCGAGACCGCGCTCACCGGCGCGCTGTCGCGCCTGATGGTCGTGGCCGAGGCCTACCCGGACCTCAAGGCCAACCAGAACATGATGCAACTGACCGAAGAACTCTCCAGCACCGAGAACCGCGTGGCGTTTTCACGCCAGGGTTACAACGACTCGGTCATGGACTACAACAACGCCTGCGAAATGTTTCCGAGCGGCGTGATCGCCAACCTGTTCCGCTTCAAGCCGGCGACGATGCTCGAGATCGAGGATGTGGCCAAGCGCGCCGTGCCCAAGGTGTCGTTCCCATAAACACGCACGGGCCATTGTTTGCCCAGCATGAATTTCTTCGAACATCAGCAACGCGCGCGCCAGCGCACCACGCTGGCCGTGCTGCTGTTCATCCTTGCCACGCTTGCGATCGTGGCGGCCACCAACCTCGTGGTGCTCGGATTTGTGGCGTTCCTGAGCGTCGACCCCTACCTGTCACCGGCCAGTTACGGCAACTGGATCAGTACGCACCCACGCGCGATACTCTGGACCAGCCTGATCACGGTCGGCCTCGTGGCCGGCGCCAGCCTCTACCGCATGGCCACGCTGGCAAGCGGCGGCAGCGCGGTGGCGCAATCCCTGGGCGGCACCTTGATCGACGCCGGAACCCGCGACCCGTTGCGCCGGCAACTGATCAATGTCGTGGAGGAGACCGCCATCGCCGCGGGCGTGCCGGCGCCACAGGTGTATGTGCTGGAGAGCGAGGGCGGCATCAACGCCTTCGCCGCCGGTTACAGCACCAGCGACGCGGTCATCGCCGTGACCCGCGGAACGCTGGAGTCCCTCACGCGCGACGAATTGCAGGGCGTGATCGCGCACGAGTTCAGCCATATCCTGAACGGCGACATGCGGCTCAACATGCGCCTCATCGGCGTGAGCTTCGGCATCCTGGTCATCGCCCTCGCCGGCCGCATGATTCTGCGCGGCCTGTCGCACACGCGCAGTTCTTCGGATCGCGGCGGCCAGGCGCTGTTACTGGGGATGGCGGCCGGCGTGACGCTGGTGGCGGTCGGTTATATCGGCGTGCTGTTCACACGCCTGATCAAGGCCGCGGTCTCGCGTCATCGCGAGTTCCTGGCGGACGCCTCGGCGGTGCAGTTCACGCGCAACCCGCACGGCATCGCCGGTGCGCTCAAGAAGATCGCCGTGTCGCCGCTGCGCGCCACGCTCACCAGCGCCGAGAGCGAGGAGATCGGCCATATGCTGATCGCCGAGCGCCACCGGCTGTTTGATGCGTTGTTCGCCAGCCACCCGCCGATCCTGGAACGCATCCGCACCCTTGAGCCGTCCTTCGATCCATCCGAACTGGAAAAGATCCGCCTTGCCCCGATGACATCGGGGGTACCGTCGCCACCGGCGCCGGCGCCGCTCTCGCAGGCGGCGCAGCTGGCGCTGCTGCCGCTCGCGGTCATTGCCACCATCGGCAATCCCGGCGCGGCGCAGCTTACGGCTGCCGCGCAGCGCCGCAGCGACATACCGTTGGCACTGAAAGAGGCGGCGCACTCGCCGCAGGACGCACTGGCGGTGGTACTGGCGGTGGTCTTGAGCCAGGACGTGCCCACCCGCGGGCGCCAGCTTGCGCACCTGCGCACGCGCATCAAGCTCGCGCCCGACGCGTTGGCGCGTCTCGAAGCGCTGGCCAGCCACGGCACGCGTCTCGCGCCGGCGCTGCGCCTGCCGCTGCTTGAAATCGCCTTTCCGGCGCTGCGCCAGCGTCCGCCCGAGCAGTTGCGCGCGCTGGTGGTGCTGGTCGACGAACTGCTGCGCCTGGATGGATGGAATGAAGCCTCATTCACTAGCGTGCTGGATTACGCACTCGGCCGGTTGTTGCGCGTGCAGCTCGCCGAAGCGCTGATGCCACGCGCCGGACGGCCGGCACAACCGGTACTCAAGCTGCATGCCCTGCGGTCCGAGACGCAGACCCTGTTCGCGGTCATGGCCCAGGCGGGTCACGACGACGAGCGCCACGCTCGCGCCGCCTTCGATGCCGGGTTGCGCCGGCTGTTGCCGATGGCGCCACCTGATTTTGTGGTGCCATCCGGCTGGATCACCACGCTCGATAATGCTCTCACCCATCTCGACGCGTTGCCGCCGGCGATCAAGCAGGCACTCATCGAGGCACTGGTGCTGACAGTCGCGCACGACCGGCAGGTGACGCTCGGCGAGGCCGAACTGCTGCGCGTGGTGTGCGCCAGCCTGCATTGCCCGCTGCCGCCGCTGGTTGCCGACGCGTCCGCCTGAGCGTAATCCCCATGGGCCGTCAGCGTCTCCCCCAGCCGGCCAGCTCGAACTACATTACGCCCGAAGGCATGCAGCAATTACGCGATGAGTTGAACCACCTGTGGCGCGTGGAGCGGCCGTCGGTGACGCAGGCCGTGTCCGAGGCCGCCGCCCAAGGCGACCGCTCGGAGAACGCCGAATACATCTACGGCAAGAAGCGCCTGCGCGAAATCGACCGGCGCGTGCGCTACCTGCAGAAGCGCATCCCGGACCTCCAGGTCGTGGACCGCCCGCCCGACGACCCGACCCGGATATTTTTCGGTGCCTGGATAAAGCTGGAAGACGAGGCCGGCAAGCTGGTCTGCTACCGGATCGTCGGCCCGGACGAGTTCGACCCGGCCAAGGGCTGGATCAGCATCGATTCACCGCTGGCGCGCGCGCTGCTCAAGAAAACCGCGGGTGACGAGGTGCGCGTGACCCTGCCCACGCCTGCCCTGAGCGAAGCCGAAGGGGGCGAGATGGAGTATTGCGTTGTGGCGGTGCAGTACACGCCGTTTGAAAAACAGGTGCGGCCATAAGGCCGCTCCTACCCTTGTATCTTGTACCTTGTATCTGATTTATTTCCACAGCGTGATCTTGCTGTTGTCACCGGCGGCGGCGAGATGTTGCCCATCCGCGGTCAGCGCGAGCGTGTAAGTCTGATGGTTACCGCCCTGGTAATGCTGCGCCAATATCGCGGTCTCCACATCCCAAAGCTGGAGTGAGGCGTCTGAGCCGGCCACGATCAGCCACTTGCTGTCCGGACTGAAGGCAAGCGCGTGCACCGTGTCCGGCACCTGCGGGAGCACGCGATCCGCGCGTTTGCCGCTCACATCCCAAAGACTCAGGAAACCCTGTTCGCCGCCGAGCGCAAACCACTTGCCGTCCGGTGAATAGGCGAGCGCCGCCACGGGCTGGTCGCGGGTCGGCAAATAGGCGATTTCGCGCATATCCGCCAGTTGCCAGTAGTGGATGCCGCCAGCACTATCACTGACGGCCAGCCTGTTGCCGTCCGGCGCGAACGCCAGCGCCAGCGGCTCGGTCGCCGGCTTGCTGAGGTCGCGCAGGAGTTGACCGCTGTCCACGTCCCACAGTATCGCCGTCTGATCGCGGCTCGCCGACGCTAATCGCTGGCCGTCCGGGGAGAACGCCAGCGCGATGATCGCGTCCAGATGCCCGGGCAGTTCGCCAAGAAAGATATTCTTCTCGACGTCCCAAATCTGAATGGTGTAATTCGTGGCACTGAACGCCAGCCGCCGGCCATCGGGCGAGGCGGCGACGGCGCCGGGTAGTCCGAGGGCAGTCGCGTAGGTACGCACCAAGCCACCGCTTGCAGCATTGCGCAACTGGATGCTGCCGTCGTCCAGGGCCACGGCCAACATCGCCCCATCTTGCAGAAACGCCAGCGCCACCGCCGGGGCAGGCAGGGCAATGGAGTTCACCGGGCTTTTCCCCGTTTCAAACACCGGAGCCGGTTTCTCGTCCACGGGCTTCGGCGCCGTGGCCGCGCGCGCCACCACCGGCGATGGCGACGGGATATATTCCGGGGGCCGTTTCATGCCCAGGATGTTTTCTTCGACATAACGCGTAGCCTGTTTTCCGGACCGGGCGGAAGCGACCAGGAGGCGATCCAGATAATCGTATTCCTCGCCCTCGGCAAGATGGCCCGTGGCATGCATGCCACGGACCGTCACCAGCAGCAGCACGGCGGCAAACACCGAGAACACCAACAATCTCTCCACCGGTCCGCGCGGAATGATGCGGCGTTTTTCGCCTTCTTTCCCGGTAAACAGGCCGATGAATCCCTGGCCGCTGCTGAAAATGCTGGCATTGGCCTTCGGGCGCGTGGCGACATTCATGCTCTTGCCCATCAGACCGTTTTGCAGCGCGGCCGCCGAGGACGGCCGGTCCCCGGACTTGAGTTGCAGACCGGCATCCACGCACTCGCGGATGTGGCGGCTATATACCGGGCGTTCGAAACGCGCGGCCGGCACGAGCGGGTCCACGTGCAGTTTATTCAGGCCATTCTCGCGCTCGCGTGCATCCACCGGTTCCTGGCCGGTGATACACCGATAAAGCGTGGCGCTCATGGAATAGACGTCCGCCCCGGGACCGAGATCGCCATGCCCCGGATACTGTTCGAGCGCGGCATAGCCGGGAGTCAACGCCACCTTCTGGCTGCGGTTGGCGGTGGAGCGCTGACGCGTCGAGCCGAAGTCGATGAGCATCGGCACGCCACTGCGGCGCAGATAAATGTTATCCGGCTTGATGTCGAGGTGCAGCAGACCGGCGTCGTGCACCGCCTGCAGGCCAGTGAGCACCGGCAGGAACACGTTGAGCAGCAGCGGTTCGTTCAGAAATCCGCCGTGCCGCGCGATAAAACCGGAAAGGCTTTCGCCCTCCTCGTACTCCATGGCCATGTACGCCGTGCCGTTCGCCTCGAGGAAACGCAGCACGCGCACGATGTTGGTGTGCTTGAACTGGGCGAGTGCGCGCGCCTCCTTCAAGAACTCCTGCAGGCCCCAGCGATAGTTCTCGGCATCGCCGGTGTCGCCGCCGCTGTTCGGCCGGATGGTGTTGGTGCTGTCGCGTTGCGCGTAGGCGTGCGGGAAGTATTCCTTGAGCGCGACCAGCGAACCGAGACGAGTATCGCGCGCCAGGTAGGTGATGCCGAAGCCACCGATGCCCAACACGCGCTGGATGACGTACTCCTCAAGCCGCGAGTTTACCGGGAGCGCGTTGTTGGATTGTGCGACGGACATATAGTGCGTGGTTGTGGTGCGCCGGAGCGGGATAGCGCCCGCTCCGGCGAAGCTGTGTATCCGGTGTCCCCTGTTAGAAAGTTAGCCTTTCCCAGGCCAGATGCAACCGTGCGCGATCCAGTAATTAAGGAAGAGTGTACGCCGTAGCGTGGAATGCAGCAGAATTCGTCAATTAGCGGCTCTCCAGATGTGCGGCGCGTGCCTCGGCGGCCTGTGCGCCCGCCGTATCGCCGCGGGCGGCGCGTGCCGCGCCGATCAGCCGCCAGTTGGCGGCGCGCAGCGTCCGGTCGCTTCCGGCCCAGGTATTGGAGCGTGCCGCGAGGCTTTCCGCCTGGGCGTGGTCGCCCTGCGCCAGGTGCAGGCGCGCGAGCTCCTGCCACAGCCATGGATTGCGGGGCTCAAGACGTTGCGCGCGTTCAATGGTCGCGACGGCACTTTTTATTTTGTTCTCCGCCGCTTCAGCACGCGCCTGTTCCACCAGCGTGAGCACGGCCGGATTTTCCGAGACCGGCATGGTTGGACGCAGTGCCGCGCAGGCCGAAAGCAGCAGCAGGAGCACGAACGAGGCGATGTGGATGGATAATTTATTCATATGATTTTTTAGCCGCAGATGAACACAGATGGGCGCGGATCAAACACAAGAATTTTATGACTGATTTTCATCTGCATTCATCTGCGTTCATCTGTGGCTAAACGAAATATTAACAGATCACTCAAACAGTCGCCGGAACCAGTTCTTGATTTTCTTCCCAGGCGAATGCGCACACGGCGCGGACTCCTCCGGCGCCGAGCCGCGCAGGAACGGCAACTCGATGGCGCCCGCGCAGTCGCGGTCGGCGCGCAGGCCGCTGGCCGGATCGACCCACACGCGTTCGACGTCCTCCGGCAGCGGTGGCGCGAGCGGTTCGGGGGCGAGCATGCGCATCAACTCGCCCCACACCGGCAGGGCGCCGGCCGCGCCGGTGAGCCCGGCCGGACGGTTGTCGTCGTAGCCCACCCACACCACCGCCAGGCGGTCGCCGCTGAAACCCGCGAACCAGGAATCGCGCAGCTCGTCCGTGGTGCCGGTCTTGCCGGCGAGTTTCAGGGACGGCGGCAGGAACTCCTTGAGTCCGGCTGCCGTGCCCTCGCTCACCACATCCTGCAACGCCGACGTGAGCAGATACACCGGCGCCGCCTCGAAGGCCTGCTCGACCGCCAGCGCATAGCGTTGCACCGGCTGACCATCGGCGGTGAGCACCTCGCGGATGGCGCGCAATGGTGTGCGGAAGCCGCCGCTCGCGAGCGTCTGGTACATCTGCGTGACTTCGAGCGGCGCCAGTTCCACCGCGCCGAGCAGGCTCGCGGCATACGGCGGCAACTCGCGTTCCACGCCGAGGCGCCGGGCGTTGTCGAGCACCTCGTTCAGGCCGAGATCGAGGCCGAGGCGGGCACTCGCCACGTTATAGGAATGCACCAGCGCCAGGCGCAGTGGCACCTGCCCATGGAAGGTCTTGTCGTAGTTCTCCGGCTGCCAGTCGGGAATGCCGCGCTCTTTCCACACCAGCGGGCTGTCGTCGAGCAGCGTCGCCAGCGTGTAGCGTTCCGGGTGCATGAGCGCGCTGAGGTAGGTCACCGGCTTCAACAGCGAGCCGACCGGGCGCTGTGCATCGAGCGCGCGGTTGAAGCCCTCGAAGCGCGCGTCGCGTCCGCCCACCACCGCCTGCACCTCGCCGTTCTGGACATTGGTGACCACCACCGCGCCTTCGAGACCGCTCACACCCTTGCGCGTGCGCTCGATCTGCGCCAGGCGTTTCGCCAGCGCCTGTTCGGCACTGGTTTGCGCCACCGGGTCGAGCGTGGTGAAAATGTGCAGGCCCTCGGAGCGCAAATCGTCCTCGCGGTAATCGCGCCGCAGCTGGCGACGCACCAGATCGAGAAACGCCGGATAGGGCGTGGTGCCCATGGAGGGTTTTTCAATCACCTCCAGCGGCGCAGACCGGGCGGTGGTGAGTTGTGCCGGCGTCAGCATTTCGAGCTTCGCCATTTCGGTGAGCACCAGATCGCGGCGTTCGCGCGCGCGTTCCGGATGGCGGCGCGGGTCGTAGTAGCCCGGTCCCTTGACCATGCCGACCAGCAACGCCGCCTCCGGCAGCGTCAGTTCCGGCAGCGGCTTGCCGAAGTAAAACCGGCTGGCCAGGCCGACGCCATGGATGGCGCGATTGCCGTCCTGTCCGAGATAGATTTCGTTCAGATAGGTTTCAAGAATGTCGCGCTTGTCATAGTGCAGCTCGAGCAGCAGCGCCATCAGAATCTCGGTCGCCTTGCGCCGCAGCGTGCGTTCCGGCGACAAAAAGAAATTCTTCACCAGCTGCTGGGTGAGCGTGCTGCCGCCCTGCACGCCGCGCCCGGTAACCAGCGCCACGGCGGCGCGCGCCATGCCACGCGGATGAATGCCGTGGTGCTTGTAGAACTTGCGATCCTCGATGGCGATCAGCGCCTGCACCAGCTGTTCCGGCACCTCGTCGAGCCGCACCAGCAGCCGGTCCTCGTTGTGCGCCGGGTAGATGCCGCCAATGTAGAGCGGGTCGAGACGCGCCAGCGTCACCGGCTGGTCGCTTTGCAAGTCGTGCACTGTAACGAGCGCATCGCCACGGAATTCGAGGCGCAGTGTGCGCGCCGGCTGTGCGCCATCCCAGAACACGAACGGCCGCGCCACGATCTCGAACGAGTTGCCCTGCCGCGCAAACCGCCCGGGGGCGTCGCCGGCGAGCGGTTCCTTGTAGCCGAGGCGCGCGAGTTCCTGGGTAAGCGCCTCCGGCGCGAGCTTGAGGCCGGGAAACAGTTCCAGCGGACGCGCATACAGCCGCGCCGGCAGCGCGAACCGCCGCCCTTCGAAGGCATCGCGCACGCGGAAATCGAGATACAGGGTGAAACCGGCGAGCAGCAGAAGCAGCGCCAGGCCAATCAGGCGCAGCCGCTTCCAGGTAAGGTGCCGCCGGAATGTCGAAAGTTTCATTAATCCCTTGGACGCGGCACAGGGACTGATGCCGCGTGTATCGTTCAAATCATTATATAGGAACCTTCGACCGCCGCTGACGCGAGCGAAGGGATTTCGTGAACGACTGTCGGAAACCTCTCCCAGGCCTCTCCCCAGGTATATGCAGTGCGCGCGCCAGCGCGCTACGGCTCGCTCCGACCGAAATATGGATTCTCACCAACTTCCCCTCTCCCTCTGGGAGAGGGCAAAGGGTGAGGGCCCTCCGGGAGAAGGGATGGGGATGAGGGGCGCGGGAGAGGGGATTTCGAGGACATCTATAGGAACCCTCTCCCAGGCCTCTCCCGCTGGCGCGGGAGAGGGGATTTCGAGGACATCTATTTTATTAGGGCGCGCGCCAGCGCTTCGGCCACTTTCATGCCGTCTACCGCCGCGGACAGGATGCCGCCGGCGAAACCGGCGCCCTCGCCGGCTGGATAAAGCCCCTTGGTGTTCAGGCTCTCGAAGCTGTGCGCGTCGCGCGGGATACGGATCGGCGAGGAGGTGCGCGTCTCGACACCGGTGAGCACGGCGTCCGGCATCGCGAAGCCCTTGATGGTCCTTTCAAATTTGGGCAGCGCCTCGCGAATTGCGGCGACGGCATAGTCCGGGAGGCTCTCGTCCAGATTTGTCCAGGTTACACCGGGCGTGTAAGACGGCAGCACCGTGCCCGGCCCGGTGGACGGACGCGCCGCCAGAAAGTCACCCACGCGCTGCGCCGGGGCATTGTAGTTGCCGCCGCCGAGCGCGAAGGCGCGCGCTTCCAGCTCGCGTTGCAGGACGATGCCGGCGAGCGGGTGGTCGCTGCCGAAATCCGCCGGCGTGATGCCGACCACGATGCCGGCGTTGGCGTTGTGGTCGGCGCGCGAGTAGTGGCTCATGCCATTTGTCACCACGCGCCCTGCCTCCGAGGTCGCCGCCACCACCTGGCCGCCCGGGCACATGCAGAAACTGTACACCGAGCGGCCGTTCTGGCAGTGCTGCACGAGCTTGTAGTCGGCCGCGCCGAGCTGCGGATTGCCGGCATAGCGCCCGAGACGCGCGACGTCGATGAGATGCTGCGGGTGCTCGATGCGAAAGCCGATCGAGAACGGCTTGGCGTCGATGCGCACGCCCTTGCTGTACAGCATCTCGAAGGTGTCGCGCGCGCTGTGACCAACCGCGAGCACGACATGTTCCGTGTCGAGCTGCTCGCCGCTGGCCAGCACGAGGCCGCGCACGCTGTTGTTTTCGATCAGGACATCCGCGACCTGCGCCTCGAAACGGAACTCGCCGCCGGCCGCGATGATCTGCTGGCGCAGCCTCTCCAGCACTTTCACCAGTCGCAGGGTGCCGATGTGCGGCTTGCTGATGTACAGGATCTCCTCGGGTGCGCCGCAGTCCACGAAGTCCTGGAGGATGCGGCGGATATGGTGCCCGCGGTCCTTGATGCCGGAGTACAGCTTGCCGTCCGAAAAGGTTCCGGCCCCGCCCTCGCCGAACTGCACGTTCGACACCGGATTGAAGCGCCGCTCGCGCCAGAAGCCCCACACGTCTTGGGTGCGCTCACGCACGCTGCGGCCGCGCTCCAGAATCAGCGGCCTGAGGCCCATGCGCGCCAGCGACAGGCCGGCGAACACGCCGCACGGCCCGCTGCCGATCACCACCGGGCGCGCCTGTCCTGAGCCTGGTCGAAGGGCCGCCGCGCCGCCGGCCGTCCTTCGGCTAGGCTCAGGACAGGCGTGCACCGGGTAGCGATAGGTCTCATCCGGCGCCGGACCGATGTGCGGGCTGCCGTGGAATTTCTTCAGCAGCGCGCCTTCGTCGCGCACCTCGACATCGAGCGTGTAGACAAAGGCGATGACGCCCGGCTTGCGCGCGTCATGGCCGCGCCGGCGCACGTGAACTCCGAGCAGGTCCGCCGCCGGAATGCCGAGGGTGCGCAGGACCAGCGCGCGCAGGGCCTCGGTGGCATGATCGAGGGGAAGCTTGATTTCGGTGAGTCGCAGCATGCCGCCAGTCCGGTGGAATGGCGATTATGCAGCAAGCGCGCGCAAAAGATCAGCCTTCGGACAGCAGGTAAGCCGGTAACTCGATGGTCTTGTCGGTTATATTATTTTTGGCCACAGATGAACACAGATAAACGCAGATGATGCCGATTTGTTATCACATTCCTGGTTTTAATCTGTGATCATCTGCGTCCATCTGCGGCTGAAATTATTATTCAACTTGTTTCTCAACACTGGGAATCGACCGGGATCAGTGCCGGGCCTGCTGCCCCAACCCATCGACGAGCTCGTTGACCGTCTCCGGCTCCATGTCGAAACCGACATCGAGACCGGGGTTGAGGGCAATGCCGAAGTCACGGCCCATTTTCTCCAGCACCCAGGTGAATTCGGTGAGAATGCCGCCGCCGAATCCGGGATAATCGCGAATGAAATCCTTGGCGCGCTCCGGGCTCGAGAACAGCACCAGGATCGGCGTGCC
>DATEYP010000049.1:0-3264 GCA_035256085.1 Acidiferrobacterales bacterium | reverse complement strand
CGCCGGCTCGATGCCCTGCTGGAGAGCGGCACGCTGTCGCGTTTCGGACCGATGTACCACGCCGAACGTCTCGGCGGCGGGCTGACGCTCGCGGCCATGCAGGTTCCGCCGGACGACTTCGAGCGCGTGGCGGCGATCGTCAACGCCTTTCCAGAAGTCGCGCACAACTACGCGCGCGAGCATGTCCTCAACATGTGGTTCGTGCTCGCGACCGAAACCCCGGAACGCATTGACCAGGTGATTGCCGCGATCGAGCGGGCTACCGGGTACCCGGTGCACAACATGCCGAAGCGCGAGGAGTTCTTCGTCGGCCTGAGGTTCGAAGCATGACGCCGCGTCCCGCCACCGCCCTGCGTCCGGACAGCGCCGAGCCGCTGCTGGATGCGGTCGACCGCCAGATCATCGTCGCCACCCAGTCCGGCCTGCCGCGTGTGGCGCGTCCCTATCATGCTGTCGCCGCCCAAATCGGTGTGGCAGCAGAAGAAGTCATGCACCGCCTGCAGCGCATGCTGGAGACCGGAATCATCCGCCGCATTGGCGCGGTACCGAATCACTATGCACTCGGTTACAAGGCAAACGGCATGTCGGTGTGGGACGTGCCGGACGAGCGCGTGCACGAGCTGGGGGAGAGAATCGGCGCGCTGGATTCCGTCAGCCACTGCTATCATCGCCCCCGGCACCCGCCCGCCTGGCCGTACAACCTGTTCGCCATGGTGCATGGCCGCGACCGCGACGAAGTCGAAGCCAAGGTCCGCGCCATCGCCGACCTGCTCGGCACCGCGGACCGCGGCCACACGGTGCTGTACAGTACCCGGATACTCAAGAAAACCGGGTTAAGGATTCCTTAAAATATTATTGAGGCCGCGGATGAACGCAGATGAACACGGACAATAAACAACACAGCATTTATCAAGTTATGTTTGTGTTTATCCGTGCTCATCTGTGGTTCCAACAATATTAGGATTTAACTCATGTTCCGCATCTCGCAATACATGCAGGAAATCCAGACCCCGACCGCGCTCGGACCCAAGTGCAACCCGCCCGGTCCGGTGGTGATCTGGAACCTGATCCGGCGCTGCAACCTGGCCTGCAAGCACTGTTACTCGATCTCGGCCGACACCGACTTCCCCGGCGAGCTGTCCACCGATGAAGTCTATAAGGTGATGGACGACCTCAAGGCCTTCAAGGTGCCGGTGTTGATTCTGTCCGGCGGTGAACCGCTGCTGCGACCCGACATCTTCGACATCTCGCGCCGTGCCAAGGCCATGGGCTTCTACGTCGGCCTGTCGACCAATGGCACGCTCATCGACGCAGGCATGATCGACCGCATTGCCGGCATCGGCTACGACTACGTCGGCATCAGCATCGATGGCCTGCAGAAGACCCACGATCGCTTCCGCCGCCTCGATGGCGCCTACGAGGCCTCGATGCAGGCCATCCGCCTGTGTCATGCGCGCGGCATCAAAGTCGGCATGCGCTTCACCATGACCCAGGACAACGCGCACGAGCTGCCGGAGCTGCTGAACCTGATGGAGGCCGAGGGCATCGACAAGTTCTATCTCTCGCACCTCAATTACGCCGGCCGCGGCAACATCAACCGCAAGGACGATGTGATTCTCAAGACCACGCGCTGGGCGATGGACCTTTTGTTTGACCGCTGCTGGGAGTACACGCAGCGCGGACTCCACAAGGAATTCGTCACCGGCAACAACGACGCCGACGGCGTGTACCTGCTGTTTTGGGTGCGCAAAAACTTTCCACAACTGGAGGCGCACATGCGCGCCAAGCTCGCGCAGTGGGGCGGCAACTCTTCGGGCGTGAACATCGCCAACATCGACAACCTCGGTCAGGTCCACCCCGATACCTTCTGGTGGCACTACAGCCTCGGCAATGTGAAGCAGCGGCCGTTTTCGCAGATCTGGCCCGACACCTCCGACCCGCTCATGGCCGGCCTCAAGGCGAGTCCCAGGCAGATCAAGGGACGCTGCGGCGAGTGCCACTACTTCGATATTTGCGGCGGCAATACGCGCGTGCGTGCACATCAGCTCACCAATGACCCCTGGGCCGAAGACCCGGCCTGTTATTTGACCGACGAGGAGATCGGCGTTGCCGGGCAGGGCGAGCGCCTGACGAACCGCCCCTATAGCCGTATTCCCATCGCACAGGCCAAATAGCGGCATCGGTCCGGGCCGTTGCGCCGCACGCAACGAACCCTAACTGGTCGTGCTTGTGTTAATTTACTGGGGAGGTTGGTAAACAGTGCGCACCGCCGCATCAATTTTGAGTCCCTTCTCCCTCCGGGAGAAGGACAGAGCCTGCCCCCGCGAAGGCGGGGGATGAGGGAAAGGTTACAGCTATTATCCCCTCACCCTAACCCTCTCCCAGTAGGAGAGGGGAAAACAATATGCATTACTTGTCGTTCGGATCGGTAAGAACATCGCAGAAATACGCAACACCGCCATGATTTCAAAACGCTGCTCCCGAATTCTTGTCTTTGCACTCTGCGCGCTGCCCGCGATTGGCTCAATGGCGGCCGAAGTACCCTCCGTCGCCAGTCTTTATGCCGAGCACTGCGCGCAGTGCCACGGCGCCGAGCGTCTGGGCGGCATGGGACCGGCGCTGTTGCCGGAAAACCTTGGACGGCTGAAACGCGGCGAGGCGCTGGCCGTGATTCGCGATGGGCGAACGGCCACGCAGATGCCGGGATTCAAGGACAAACTGTCGGAAGAACAGGGCAAACAACTTGCCGAACTGATCTACACGCCGCTGGCGCAGGCGCCACGCTGGGATGTCGAGCAAATGCGTGCCTCGCAGGTGCTGCATGTGAAACCGGGCGAGCAGCTCGCCGACAAGCCGGTGTTCAGGGTCAAGGATCCGCTCAATCTGTTCATCGTGGTCGAGCTCGGCGATCACCATGCCACGCTGCTGGATGGCGATCGCTTTGAGCCGGTCAGGCGTTTTCCGACGCGTTTCGCGCTGCACGGCGGACCGAAGTACTCGCCGGACGGGCGCTACGTGTACTTTGCCTCGCGTGACGGCTGGATCTCGAAGTTCGACATTTATAACCTGAGATATATCGCCGAGATCCGCGCCGGCATCAACACCCGCAACCTGGCGGTGTCCGGCGACGGGCGCTTCGTGCTGGTCGGCAACTACCTGCCGCACACGCTGGTGGTGCTGGACGCGAAGGACCTCACGCCGCTCAAGGTGATCGCGGTGCAGGACGACACCGGCAAGTCCTCGCGCGTGTCGGCGGTATACGAC
>DATEYP010000048.1:0-3098 GCA_035256085.1 Acidiferrobacterales bacterium | reverse complement strand
CGCGTGGGAGAACTACCACCGCGTGCTCACCGCCGAAGCGCACATGAAGCACATTCAGTTCCGTGAAGAATCCCGTTACCCGGGCTTCTACTATCGTATGGACAAGAACTTTGTCGACGAGAAGAACTGGAAGTGCTTCGTGAACTCGGTGTACGACAAGAAGTCGCACAAGTGGACCTGCTTCAAGCGCAAGCATGTCGACCTGGTCGACAAGTCCAAGCTGTTCAAGGCGGCTGCTCCTCACTGAGCCGTTGCAGTCCAAAAGTAACGCCGGGCGCCGAAAGGCGCCCGGTTTTTTTATGCAAGCCATTCCCGTTTCCCTAGCGCATACCTTGGGTGTACGCTAGGGAAACTGTGGTGGAATACCCCGGGGTCTGCACGTCGCGTCTGACCTGCGTCCCCTCTCCCTCCGGGAGAGGATCAGGGTGAGGGGATGACCGAAGCGTCGTTCCTTTGCTCACCTCGCCATTTGCTGCCAGTGAATACTTATTTCCCGGGATTCCGTAGTCGGTCATAGCGTGATTTTTCAGAGGCTCTAACGATGGACAAACTCACCAACCTCATCAGCGAATCGCCGTTTGCCGGCAGCCCGGTCATGCCGGAATTGCTCGAAGGCGACAAGGTCATCCAGTTCCAGTGCCGCAAGGGCATCGACTGCTGGAACGCCTGCTGTTCGAATATCGACATCTCGCTCACGCCGGTCGACATCCTGCGCCTCAGCCGCCGCCTCGGCATCAGCACCACCGAGTTCCTGATGCAGTACACCTTTCCCTACGAGCTGGAGCCGAACGGCATCGCCGGGGTGAAGTTCAAGCCGGTCGAGAACGGCAGCGCCTGCCAGTTCATGCGCCCGGAGGGTTGCGATGTCTACTCCGATCGCCCCACCGCCTGCCGCTACTACCCGGTGGCGCTGCTGTCCATGCGCCGCTCGGACGAGTACACCGACCGCAATGCCTATGCACTGGTGAAGGAGCCGCACTGCCACGGCCACAACGAGCCGCGCCAACTCACCATCGAGGAATACCGCCAGGAGCAGGGCATCGTCGAGTACGACGAACTCGGCCGCGGCTGGCGCCAGCTGGTGCTCAAGAAGAAATCCTCCGGCCCGGTCGTCGGCACGCCCTCGAAGCGCAGCCTGCAACTGTGGTTCCTGGCCTGCTACGACCTCGACCGCTTCCGCGATTTTATTGCCAGCACGGCGTTCAACGAGGCCTATGACATTCCGTGGGACGAGATGCAGAAGATCCTCAGCACCGACGACGAACTCATGCTGTTCGCCTTCCGCTTCCTGCGGCAAACCATGTTCGGCGAGGAAGGCATCAAGATGAAAGCCGACGCCTTTGACAAGCGTCTGGCCCGCAAGAAGGAGAGGGATGCGGCGAGCGGAGACAGCAGCGAGTAACCATTCTCAGAAACCCACAATACCAAAGCCGCCCATCGGGCGGCTTTTTGCTCGCCGCCACGAACTTGGCTGGATTTGACCTGACGCCAAGCAACGTTTAACTTGACCGCAACGGCCCTGCATCTGGGCACTGCCAGAAGTGATGTGATAAAAATAGTCAACATGTTGATGTTACTCACATCAAGTTTTATTACGTCCCAATTGACGCAATTCTGCCTATCATTTGGGACGTCGAATAGTAGTTGAGCAAACCCGCTTCGCGGGAGTAGCCCGCTGATGTCGCTGTGATCAACACGAACGAAGGAGTGGTCGTGTGATGGCGTTAACGCTACAAGGAATCTTTCAGCAACACTTCTTCCGTTACGCGCAGACGCGGAAGCTGCCGCTGCGCATCTGGAAGGCGGCGAACGCGATCCTGCACTGTCGCACGCCGGTGCTGGGCGGACACGTGCAACAGTGTCCGAACGGACACCTGCAGCGTATTCAGTATCACTCCTGCCGGCATCGCAGCTGCGCACAGTGCTCGCGCCTGCCGCGCGCGCAATGGGCCGAGCAGCAGGCCGCGCGCCTGCTCGGGTGCGACCATTACCACGTGGTGTTCACGCTCCCGCACGAGTTGCTTGCGCTGTGGGAATGGAACCGCGCCGCGATGGCGCGTGCGCTGTTTGCGAGTGCGCGCGACACGCTGATGACCCTGCTGGCCGACCCGCGCTTTCTGGGCGCGACCCCGGGGATCGTGATGGCGCTGCACACCTGGGGCCGCACGCTCAATCACCACCCGCACGTGCACGCCCTCGTCAGCGGCGGGGGCCTGACCGCGGGCGGGGACTGGAAGGCCGTGACGAACGGCCACCTCCTGCCGGTGCGCGTGGTGAAGGCGCTGTTTCGCGGCAAGTTGCTCGCAGCGATCGAGCAGGGCTTGCGCGCCAAAACGCTCAACCTGCCCGCGCCGACCGCCACCCTGGCCTTCGCGCGCACGTTGCAGACACTCTATAAGAAGAACTGGAACGTGTGTCTGAAGGAGCGCTATCCCCACGGGCAGGGCGTGATGAAGTACCTCTCGGGCTACGTCAAGGGCGGTCCCCTCGGGGACACGCGGCTGCGCGCGGCCGATGACGCCGCCGTGGCCTTCGCCTACCGGGATCATCGGGACGGCCGGCCCAAGACGCTGCGCCTGCCGACCGGGGATTTCCTGTCGCGCCTGCTCTGGCACGTGCCGCCGCCGCGCCAACACACGATCCGGCACTATGGCCTGTACAGCGCCCAAAGCGCCCCGAAGCGCGCCCGGGCCCGGATGCTGCTGGGCCAAAGCGCGACCGAACGACACGATCCCGCCTGGCAACAGGCCCTGACCCGCCTCGGCCACGCCGATCGCGCACGCTGTCCGCGCTGCGGGAACCGCCTCGTGCGCGGTGAGCGCCTGGCCCGGGTTCGGGCGGGCGATGAAAATTCCATCTTTAAGACCGTGCCCGCGGGTTTGCCCAACAAGGGCGCTCAAGCTGACCCGATGATGAGCGGCGCTCTTTTTTTGTGTCGAGGCGGGCAGCTTAGCTAAACGTTGAGGCTGTAGAAAAACCCAAGAAACGCCGCCTTTTTTGCTAAAATGACTCAACGCCACAGTGAGTCACACGCCATGCCACGATTTATTCCTTACGATCCGAAGCAAAGCAAGCTGGTGGCGATCAGTTACGCCGAT
>DATEYP010000047.1:0-10423 GCA_035256085.1 Acidiferrobacterales bacterium | reverse complement strand
GCCGAGCTGCAAGATGCCGGCGCTCGCGCCGAACACCAGGCCGGCGCCGTACATGACCGCGATCAGGATGAAAATCATCTCGCCGGCGTACATGTTGCCGAACAGTCGCAGCGCCAGCGAGATCGGCTTGGCGATCAGGTTGACGACTTCGAGAAACAGGTTCGGCAGCAGGAATACGGTCTTCATCGCGATGGACTTGGCCTGAAACGGCTGCATGGTCAGCTCGCCGAGAAAGCCGCCGATACCTTTCACCTTGATGCTGTAGTACAGAATCAGCGCGAACACACCGAACGCCATGCCGAAGGTCGCGTTCGGGTCGGTGGTCGGCACCACCTTGAGGAACGGCAGGCCGGCGGCGTGCGCAAGCTGCGGCGCGTGGTCAATGGCCAGCAGGTCCATGAAGTTCATCAGGAACACCCAGATGAATATGGTGAGCGCGAGCGGCGCCACCAGCGGGTTGCGGCCGCTGAACGAGCCGCGCACCGCGCCGTCGATGAACTCCACGATCCACTCGACGAAATTCTGCAACCCGGCGGGAACGCCGGTGCTGGCGCGACGCGCGGCCAGGTGGAAGAAGAACAGAAACAGGATGCCGAGACCGAAGGAAAAACCGAGGGTGTCGAGATGCACCGCCCAGAAGCCCATTTCCTTGGCCTGCTCCGGGGTCTGAGCCAGACCCCAGCTGCCGTCCGGCAGCCGCCCGTAAGTCAGGTTCTGCAGGTGGTGCTTGATGTATTCCGAGGAACTGAGGGTCTCGCCCGACATCGATTCAATCCACTTCCATCAGCAACAACATGTTTAAGCCGGCATCGGCATCAAAACTTACCGATCCGGCCCCGTCACGCCCGTGCGCGTACATAAACTCGCCAAAAAACCAAACTGTGTCACTGCGAACGCAACTAACAACGGCAGAGGCGCCAGTTTCAACAACCCGATGCCCGCGCCGACCAGCATCACCACGGCGGCGTAGCGCAGCACGGTGCCGGAGTAGATCACCGCTAAGCCTGTGCCGGGTGTAGCGGTTTGCCCGGCCTTGCGAACCCGGCGGGCCAGCCATCCGGTGATCAAAAGCGTGGTCGCCCCGCCATAAAGCGCCGCCAGTGCCGCGGGCAGGCCATGGGCGAGCCCGAAACCACCTGCGATCAGCAGCGTTAACAACGTCTGGACCTGCAGCACCCGGCGCGTGTCCCGGCTCAATGTGTCTATATAACCCATTGGCTTGGCTCATTAATTCCGCTAAGCGCACCGGCACGGCGCAGGACCACACTAAAGGCGGCGAAGTATATGGGCGCCCCGATCCGCGGTCAAATCAGGGCTTGATATGCGGAAATAAGACAGGGTAATGATGTTACAGCGGTCTGGTCGCGGCCAGCTGATCAAGATGCCGATCGAGTAACTCGCGCACGAAGTCCGGTGGGCGTGCGCCGCTGAACTGATCGACCGGCGCGCCCTTCACGAACAGGATCGCGGTCGGGAAGCCGCGCAGCTTGTAGCGCCCGGCCAGTTTCATGTTTTCGTCGGCCTCGATCTTGGCCAGTACAAAACGTCCGGCGTACTCCTCCGCGAGGCGTTCGAGCACCGGCGTCAGCACCCGGCACGGCGGGCACCAGTCGGCCCAGAAATCCACCAATACCGGTGTGTGCGCCGAGGCGGCCAGCACGTGCTCGGTAAAATCCGCTTCGTTGACATCAATGCTGTTCGGGCCGGCGGCCATGGTCGGTGTTCCAGGATTTGCGGCTGCGCATCATAGCGGGTTGCGCCGCCGGCGTGAAACGCCGCCGCGAGACCAGGCAATACCGAATCACAACCGGGAGTGAACGGCTTGTCGGCCGCCCCCTGACACGAGGCTAGGGCGTGGCGGGCGGAACGGGCACCGGCTCGATATCAGCCGGTTTGGCTTCCGGTTCCGGCGGCGGCGAGAACTCGACCGGCTTTTCCGGCGCGGGCGCGGCGGCGGCCGGTGCTGGCGCGGCGGACGGCTTGCCGGTGGGTTTGTATTGTGTCACCTGTTCCATCGCTTCCTGCACTTCCTGCTCGGTCATTTTCGCCTTCAGGGCGTCGCGCAGCTTCACGGCCTTGGCGTTGCCCTGGTTGGCGGAGAGCATGTACCAGGTGAGCGCGGGGATTTCGTTGTCCTTATAGTTGAATCCGTACTGGAACAGGATGCCAAGCTCAAGCTGCGCCTTGGTATCGCCGGCCTCGGCAGAGCGGCGGATATCGTCGAGATCGGCGCGCGCGGCGCCCGACCACAGGAGTGCGGTGAGCAGAGCGATGAAGGTACGCGCAAAGGTCGTCATGGTGGTCTCCTTGTTCAAAGGCGTGCGGCGCCTTCATTCCAGCTTAGTCCATCTGTTTGGCCAGGCGCGCCTTCATTATTTGATGCGCGCGAGAATGCCATCCAGCTCATCCATGCTGTTGTATTCGATCACGAGCTTGCCTTTGGCGGCACCCGCCTGCAAGAGGTGGACGCGCGCGCCGAGTTTGTCGGACAGCCTTTCTTCCAGGGCGCGAATATCCGGGTCTTTGCCGCGCACCGATTTGTGGGTATGCGGGCGTTCCAGCAGGCGGCGCACCAGGTGTTCGGTCTCGCGCACCGAGAGCCCCTTGCCCGCCACCTGGCGGGCGGCCTCGCTCTGCGCCTTGCCGCTGAGCGCGAGCAGCGCGCGCGCATGGCCCATGTCCAGTTTGCCCTGCTCCAGCATTTCGCGCACGTCGGCATTGAGCGTGAGCAGGCGCAACAGGTTGCTGACCGCGGCGCGCGAACGGCCAACGCTCTCGGCGGTCTGCTGGTGGGTCATGCCGAATTCATCGATCAGCCGCTGCAGTGCGGTGGCTTCCTCGATCGGGTTCAGGTTTTCGCGCTGGATGTTTTCGATGAGCGCGATGGCGATCGCCGCCTCGTCGGGTATGTCGCGCACCACCGCCGGTATGCTGTGCAGCCCGGCCAGCTGCGCGGCGCGCCAGCGGCGCTCGCCGGCGACAATCTCGTAACGGCCGGCGCCGATCGGGCGCACCACGATCGGCTGTACTACGCCCTGCGCCTTGATCGAGTCGGATAGCTCCTGCAACGCGGCCTCGCCCATGTGCGTGCGCGGCTGGTACTTACCGCGCTGCAACAGATCGACCGGCACATGCCGCAACTCGTCCTTGGCCGATGCCGCATTCTCGATCGCGCTGCCGAGCAATGCGTCCAGGCCACGGCCGAGTTTGGGCTTCTTTGTAGTCATGGTCATAGATGGTTTATTTTTAATGCAGGCCGGCTTTCCTTAACCCTCCCGGTTCTCTCGCCGTTCAGGCGGCCTCTTCGCGGCGCAGCAGTTCGCCGGCCAGCGCCAGGTAGGCCTGCGCGCCCTTGGACTGCATATCATACGCGATCACCGCCTGGCCATGGCTAGGCGCCTCGGCCAGGCGGATGTTGCGCGGGATAATGGTGTTGTAGAGCTTGCTGCCGAAATGCTTGAGCAGTTGCGCCGAGACTTCGGTAGCCAGGCTGTTGCGCGGGTCATACATGGTGCGCAGCAGGCCGCCGATTTCGAGCCGCGGATTGAGCGATTCGCGCACCCGCTGGATGGTAGCGACCAGCGACGACAGTCCCTCGAGCGCATAGTATTCGCATTGCATCGGAATCAACGCCGCATCCGAGGCGACCAGTGCGTTCAGGGTAAGCAGGTTGAGCGACGGTGGGCAGTCGATGAGGATGTAGTCATAGTTCGACTTGACGCCTTCGAGCGCGCCGCGCAAGCGTCGCTCGCGCCGATCGATGTTGATCAACTCGATTTCGGCGCCGGCCAGGTCGCTGTTCGCCGGCACGATATCGTAACCGTCCTGCGTGTTGTGCAGCGCCCGCTCAAGCGGCTCGATACCGAGCAGGACCTGATAGATGGTGGTATCGAGCTCGTTCTTGGACAGGCCGCTGCCCATGGTGGCGTTGCCCTGCGGATCGATGTCGACCAGCAGCACGCGCCGCCTGGTTTTCACCAGCGACGCGGCAAGGTTGATGCTGGTCGTGGTCTTGCCGACCCCGCCCTTTTGATTGGTGACTGCGAAGACTTTCGTCATAGACAACATTCGGTACGTCAGTTACAACCGCAATGTAATGATGGCCAGGTGGCGCGCGGCACCGAGGCCCGGCACCTTCAGCGCCAGCACCTCGTTGACGGTGTAGTCCGCCGGGATCGCCGCCAATTCTTCCTCCGGATACACGCCCTTCATGGCCAGAAACCGGCCGCCCGGGGCACACAAGTGGCGGGCGCTGTGCAGCATATCAGCAATGCTGGAAAACGCGCGCGCCACAAGGGTATCGAATTTCAGCTCCGGGTGGTAATTTTCCACCCGTTCCTGTACCACTTCGACGTTTTTCAGGCCCAGCTCGCCCACCGCCTGGGTGACGAAGCGGGTTTTCTTGGCGTTGGCGTCGAGCAGTGTGAAGGAGTCATTCGGCCGGGCGATGGCCAGCGGTAATCCCGGCAGGCCCGGGCCGGTGCCGATGTCGAGCACGCGCGGACCCTGCAGGTAAGGCAGCAACACCAGGCTGTCGAGCAGGTGGCGCGTGATCATGTCTTCCGGGTCGCGCACCGCGGTCAGATTGTAAGCCGCGTTCCATTTGGCGAGCAGGCGCACGAACGCCAGCAGCCGCTGCCGGTCAGCTGCCGGCAGCGGCACGCCGAGTTGGCGAAGGCCTTGGTCGAGACGGTTTTGGAGTGGGTCCGGGTTCAGGGTTTGGTGGCCTGGGTGGTGAGCGCATCCAGGACCCCGGTCATTTTCTGCACCACTTCGGCGCGATCGCCTATCTGGTAGCGTGCCACGAGGTCCGCCGGAGCAGTGTATCCCACCCAGACCGCGCCTGCCGCATCCTCCCAGGCCAGCACCTTGAGCGGCAAGTCGAGCCCGACCTGCGGATTGCTCTGCATGAGCGGCGTGCCGAGCTTCGGGTTGCCGAAAATCAGCACCTGCGTGGGCTTAAGTACCATATCGGCCTTTTTCGCCGCCGCGGCGTGGTCGACGCGCGCCAGCATACCGATTTGCTTCTCTTTGAGAGCCGCCTCGAGACGGTCCATGGTACTGGCGACGCTGTGGCTGCTCTTTTTCGTGATCATTTTGCTCTCCGCATGTACGGCGTTACTCAATACCAGGCTAACAAACAGCAATGTTAGTGCACGCATGACTCTGCTCCTTGAGTTGATGAGGTGGTCCGGCGACCGCCGGTCGCGGCCACCGGGTAGTTCGTCCAGCCGGGGCTGGACGCGCCGCCGGACATGAGTAGTCTGACGCGGCAGTCACGGAAACATTACAGCTCAACACGGAGGACACCATGAAGAAACTGTTTGCCCTGCTATCGACACTCGCCATTCTGCCGGTCTATGCCGCCGAATATGCCCAACCGGCGGCCGCCCAACCCGCCACCAATCCGCCCGCGGCGTCACCGCCGGCGGCACCGCCCGCGTCCCAAGCCCAGCCACAGCCCATATCCACGGGGAAGGTGGCGCGCGCCCAATTCACCAGCGCCATACAGGATCGCGAACCGGTGGACAAGGTGAGCAACCTGCTGAACGACAAGAACCGCGTGTACTTCTTCAGCGAGATCAAGGACGCCCCCAACCAGAAGATCACGCATCGCTGGGAGCACAACGGCAAGGTCATGTCCGAGACCGGTTTTGACGTCGGCGGCAACCGCTGGCGTGTGTTCTCCAGCAAGACCCTCGACCCGAGCTGGACCGGCGAGTGGAAGGTGTCGGTGGTGGACGAGGCCGGCAGCACGCTCGGCGCCAGCACCTTTACTTACGAAGCGGCTCCGGCCATCAAGCCCGTTGCGGAACCAGCGGCGGCGCAACCGGCGGCGCCAACGCGCTGAAGCAAAGGCTTGGCCACAGATGAACACAGATAAATACAGATACTGCTGAAAACAACAACCGTTTTCTGTCTGCGTTTATCTGTGTTCATCTGCGGCTGAATTTCTTTACTTCCACCTCAGGCACGACGCTTGAGGTGCACGAGTAACAGTGAAATGGCCGCCGGCGTGATGCCGGAGAGGCGCGCCGCCTGGCCGAGGGTGGCGGGCCGGTGGCGCGTGAGTTTTTGACGCGCCTCGATCGACAGGCCGCGCACATTGGCGTAGTCGAGCGCTTCCGGCAGTCGCGTGTCTTCGTGGCGCTGGTGTTTGTCGATCTCGTCGCGCTGGCGCTCGATGTAGCCGGCATACTTGGCCTGAATTTCGATTTGCTCGGAGACCTGCGCGTCGTTCACCGCCGGGCCGGCACCCGGCAGCGCCGTGAGCGCCGAGTAGCTGACTTCCGGCCGACGCAACAGTTCCAGCAGGTTGTACTCGTGCGTGAGTGGCGCGCCGAGCACACGTTGTGCCTCGCCTTCTTTCAACATGCCCGGTTTGAGCCAGACACGGCGCAGGCGCTGCTGTTCGCGCGCGATGGACTCGCGCTTGGTCTTAAAAAACCGCCAGCGCTCGTCGTCCACCACGCCCAGCCTTCGCCCGGCCTCGGTCAGGCGCAGATCGGCGTTGTCCTCGCGCAGGCTCAGGCGATATTCGGCGCGCGAGGTGAACATGCGATATGGCTCGGTGACGCCGCGCGTGATGAGGTCGTCGATCAACACGCCGAGATAGGCCTCGCTGCGCTTTGGCCACCAGCCTTCCTTGCCGTGCGCGGCGCGCGCGGCATTGATGCCGGCCACCAGACCCTGCGCGGCCGCCTCTTCGTAGCCGGTGGTGCCGTTGATCTGGCCGGCGAAGTACAGACCCTCGATCGCCCTGGTTTCGAGCGTCGATTTTAAATCGCGCGGGTCGAAATAATCGTATTCGATCGCATAGCCGGGGCGGGTGATGTGCGCCTGCTCGAAACCCGCGATTGAGCGCACTGCTTGCAATTGCACATCATAGGGCAGGCTGGTGGAGATGCCGTTCGGATAAATCTCGTCGCTCTCCAGTCCCTCCGGCTCAACGAATACCTGATGCCGGTTCTTGTCGGCGAAGCGCACGATCTTGTCCTCGATCGACGGGCAGTAGCGCGGGCCCACGCCTTCGATCACGCCGGTGTACAGCGGCGAACGGTCGAGGCCGGCGCGGATAATGTCGTGGGTGCGTTCATTCGTATAGGTAATGTGACACGACACCTGCCGCGGATGCTCGGAGGCATGGCCGAGGAACGAGAACACCGGCACGGGTGTATCGCTGGCCTGCTCCTCCATGGCCGAGACATCGATGCTGCGCTTGTCGAGACGCGGCGGCGTGCCGGTCTTGAGCCGCCCGACGTTCGGCATGAGTTCGCGCAGGCGCGCGGCCAGCGCATTCGCCGGCGGGTCGCCGGCGCGCCCACCCTGGTAATTGGTGAGGCCGATGTGAATGCGCCCGCCGAGGAAGGTGCCGGTGGTCAGCACCAACGCGCGCGCGCCGAACTTTAGTCCCGTCTGCGTCACCACGCCGGCGACGCGGCCGCCATCGATAATCAGGTCATCCACCGCCTGCTGGAAAATCCTGAGGTTCGGCAGTTCGCCGAGCAGCGTGCGCACCGCCTGCTTGTACAACACCCGGTCGGCCTGCGCGCGCGTGGCACGCACCGCCGGGCCCTTGCGGGCATTGAGTATGCGAAACTGGATACCGGCGCGGTCGGCGGCACGTGCCATGAGGCCACCGAGTGCATCGATCTCTTTCACCAGGTGGCCCTTGCCGATGCCGCCGATGGCCGGGTTGCAGGACATGGCGCCGACCGTCTCGACATTGTGCGTAAGCAGCAGGGTCGTGGCGCCCTGGCGCGCACAGGCCGCGGCCGCCTCGGTGCCGGCATGGCCGCCGCCAATTACAATTACGTCATAGGTTTCGGGGTGTAACATGAAACTTGCCGTTGGGTGCGCGCATGGGCGCCAATGATAGCAGGCCGCGGGCCTTCGACTATTCTTATAGCTGCACGCAACTGGCTCGGACCCGAGCCGATAACCCCGCACAATCTCTGGAAATCGTCACGTGAAACCTCTGCCCCACGAACCGACGCGCGCCGCCAGCGACGACCTCAAGGCCATGACCGCAGCGGTCATCGGCCAGACCGAGAGCCTGATCCTCGGCAAGGCCCAGCAGGTGAAGCTTGCCTTCGCCTGCCTGCTGGCACGCGGCCACCTGCTGATCGAAGACCTGCCGGGCATGGGCAAGACCACCCTCGCCCACGGCCTGGCGCGCACCCTCGGCCTGTCGTTCCGGCGCATCCAGTTCACCAGCGATCTGTTGCCGGCTGATCTGCTCGGGGTTTCCATCTATCAGCCGGACTCGCGCGACTTCCGCTTTCATCCCGGGCCGGTGTTTACCCAGTTGTTGCTGGCCGATGAACTGAATCGCGCCACGCCCAAGACCCAGGGCGCACTGCTCGAAGCCATGGAGGAACGCCAGGTCACCAGCGACGGGTTAACCCACCCGCTGCCCGAACCATTCTTCGTGATCGCCACCCAGAATCCGCGCCACCAGGTCGGCACCTATCCCCTGCCCGAGTCGCAGCTCGATCGCTTTCTGATGCGCATCGACATGGGCTACCCGGACCGGGTCGCGGAACGCGAACTGTTGAAAGGCCGCGACCGGCGCGAGCTGCTCGCTGAACTGGAACCGGTGCTGGATCATGCGCGCCTGGTGGCGCTGCAGCGCCAGGTGAGCGACGTGCACGCCGCCGATGCGCTGCTCGATTACATCCAGGACCTGATAGCGGCCAGCCGCCGTTCGCCGCGCTTCACCCACGGCTTGAGCCCGCGCGCCGGTCTCGCACTGTTGTCGGCGGCGCGTGCCTGGGCGTTTCTCGCCGGCCGCAACATGGTGCTGCCGGAAGACGTGCAGACCGTGGCACCGGGTGTCATGGCGCATCGCCTGCCGGCCGCGGAAGGCCGCGCGAGCAGCGATACCCTGGTCGCCGAACTGATCCAGTCGGTGCCGATTCCCTGATGGCCCAGGGCGCGGAGGCCGTGCTCGGCACGCGCCAGATCTACATTCTGCCGAACCGGCACGGCCTGCTGTTCGCGCTGGTGCTGGTGACGCTGGCGCTGGCCGCCGTCAACTACAACAACGCCCTCGCCTACCTGCTGACCTTTCTGCTCGCCAGTATGGCGGTGGTGTCGCTGCTGCACGCGCAGCGCAACCTGCTCAAACTGCGTGTTTCGGCGGCCGGCGGCGACCCGGTGTTTGCCGGCGAACCGGCGGCGTTGCGGGTTTGTCTGCACAACGACAGCGGCGCGCGCTATGCGCTGCGACTGGAGTCGGCGCCGGCCAGGCTGGCGCCGTTCGATGTTCCGGCGCGCGACACACGCTGTGTCGTACTGAGCATTCCAACCCGCAAGCGCGGCTGGCTCGACTGCCCGCCGCTGACACTCGCCAGCGTATATCCGCTCGGCATCACACGCGCCTGGTCGCGGCGCCTGACGCTGCCGGCGCGCTGCCTGGTCTATCCAAAACCGGCGGACGAGGCGTCGTGGCAGACCGCGGCCGGCACCGAGGGCGAGAGCCAGCCCGGCGCCATGCAAGACGGCGACGATTTCACCGGCCTGCGCGCCTATCAGGCGGGCGACGCGCCGGCGCGCATCAGCTGGAAAACCCTGGCGCGCGGCCAGGGGCTGTACACCAAGGAATTCCGCGCGCCGCGTGCCGAAAGTATCTGGCTCGACTGGGACGCGTTCACGCCGCTGGCCGCCGAAACGCGTCTGTCGCTGCTGTGTCGCGCCACACTGGATGCCGAAGACAGCGGCCTCACCTATGGCCTGCGGCTGCCGGGTGTGGTGCTCGAGCCGGACAACGGCGCATTACACCGTCACCGATGTCTTGAAGCGCTGGCCCTGCATGAAACTGTCGCCTGAGGTATTGAGCCAGGAGAATGCGCTCGCCGAGCGCGCCGCCGGCTACTGGTTGCTGGGCGCGGCGGTCGTGGCATTGCTGCCGCATGTGCCGCGTCTGCCGGTGTGGCTGAGTGCGGTACTTGCGGCGCTGTTCGCCTGGCGATTTCTCATGGTGCAACGCGCCTGGCCGGCGCCCAACCGCTGGTGGCGCTGGTCGCTCACCGCGCTGCTGGTATTCCTGATCTACCGCCAGTACGGCACGCTGTTCGGACGCGATGCCGGCAGCGCCCTGCTCGCCGCCATGCTGGCGCTTAAATTTCTGGAGTTGCAGCGGCTGCGCGATTACGTGCTGAGTGTGCTGCTGGTCTATTTTCTGATCGTCCTCGGCTTTCTCTATTCACAGGCCGTGTGGCTGGTCGTTTACCTGGTCGCGGTGTTTGTGCTGACCACCGCGACCCTGGTTCGCCTCGCTGTGCCCGGCGCACGCGCACGCTTTGCACTGCGCCTGGCGGGCGTGCTGATGTTGCAGGCCTTGCCGCTCATGCTCGCCATGCACCTGCTGTTTCCGCGCCTGCAGGGCGCGTTGTGGGGGCTGCCGCAAGACGCCCATGCC
>DATEYP010000046.1:0-49357 GCA_035256085.1 Acidiferrobacterales bacterium | reverse complement strand
ACCCAGGCTGCCAAGGCTTTGGGTGTCTCCCGCAAGCATGTCTCGGCGATCGTGAACGGCCGCACGCCCGTTACCCCCGACATGGCGCTGCGCCTGGCGGCGGTTTTCGCAACCGACCCCGAGTTGTGGGTGAACATGCAGTCGCAATACGACCTTTGGGCGGTGAGCAAGAAGGCGCGGCCGAAGGTCAAGCCGTTGGTGGCAAAGAAAGCGGCGTGAGCCCGAAGGGTGCGCAAGCGCGCCCTACCAACACCACCCTCACCCTCGACCGCGTGTTCCCGACGCGGTCTACCGCCTCCATCCCTGGAGGCGTAGCCCTCTCCCAGAGGGAGAGGGGAAGCAGAGATCACGCTCCTGGTGTCCCCGCCTCCGGCGCCGTCTTCGGCTTCGCCGGCTGCTCTGGTGCCGGCTCGAGTTTCGGTGGCGGCACCGCGCGCGGCGGCTCGGCCATCGACACGCCGGCCGACAGTACCAGGCGCATGCCTTCCTCCACCGTCAGGCCGGTCGGCTCCAGTTTTGAGTGCGGCAGATAGACGGTGAAGCCGCCGATGCCGGCGCTCATCGACACGTACACCGCCACGGTCCGGTCGCCCTCGGCGGCATCGGCGGGGCCGTAGGCCGGTCCGCGGGTCACGAAGCCGATCAGGTGCATGTCGCCGAACGGCACCCACACGACCTGACCGAATTCGCCGCGTTCACTGGTCGCGAAGAAGAAGCGGGTGAAATCCTGCGTGCCGCGGAAGACGGTTTTGACCAGCGGGATGCGATTGCACAGCCGTTCGAACGCTCCAAACATCCAGCGCCCCGGTTTGGTGACGGCAATGGCACCGATAACAAACATGACCAGTACTCCAACGACAACGCCGGTGCCCGGCCAGATATAAGCTTCCGGCAGCATCGGCCGGACCATATCGACCAGCAGCCGGTCTCCGTAGTATGCCAGCCAGTAAATGACATATAGCGTGACACCAATCGGCAACAGGGCGTCGATACCGCGGATCAGAATTCTTCCGATTGTCTTCATGCTTTCCCCCGGTTCACATTGTGGAAATCTCGCCGCGCGGGCAGCGGGCCTGGGAAATATTATGAGGGTTGATGCACGATCCCGCTCTATCTTTCGTAGGTCCCCACCAGTTCCACCTGCGCCAGTACATGGCCCTTCATGGCCTGTTCCAGTTGCGGCTTGGCCGGATGCTTGAGGTCCGGCAGGGCGGCATCGAGGGCATAGAGTTTGTGAAAATACCGGTGCCGGCCGATCGGCGGGCAGGGGCCGCCGTAGCCGGCGGTATTCCAGTCGTTGCGTCCGAGCTGCGTACCGGCCGGAAGCGGCTGGCCTGCCAGTAGCCCGGTACAGTCCGCCGGCAGGTTGTACACCAGCCAGTGCACCCAGGTTTGGCGCGGGTGGCGAGGGTCGGGGGCATCGGGATCGTCCACGATCAGGACGAAACTCCGGGTACCGGCCGGGGCGCCGCTCCAGGCGAGCTCTGGCGGGGTGTTCTCGCCGTCGCAGGTGTGGCGGACTGGAATCTCTTCCTGGTGGCGGAAGGCGCTGGAGGACAGGTGCATGGCGGATCTCGGGTACGGTTCTATTGGCACATACTTCCACCTCCCGGCCTCGCCGGCCTTGAGATGCATCAAAGCGCGGTCGCGCAGGTAAATGATTATTAACCCGAACGGCGGCGAGAACAGTGCGAAGCCTGTCTATAATGAATACAACATAAGGACAGTCGTCAGGCAGGGTGGAAATGCTGAAAGAGATGCGCGGCAACTCCTATCTGTTCGCCGGAAACGCGGCGTTCATCGAGGAACTGTACGAAACCTGGCTGGAGGGCCCGGAGCGGGTCGCGCCCGAATGGCGCGCGTACTTCGAAAAGCTGCAGCAGCCGGGTGCGACGCGCGACGTGCCGCACACGCGCATCCGCGAGGCGTTCGTGAAGCTCGCACACGAGCATCATCCGCCGCCGGGCGCCCTGCATGCCGCGGTCGCCGAGATCGCGGCCGCCGAGCGCAAGCAGGTGAGTGTGCTGCAGCTCATCAATGCGTACCGCTTCCTCGGCGTGCGCCACGCCGATCTCGATCCACTCAGGCGCCAGGAACCGGCGCCGCTGTCGGAGCTTGATCCGGCGCACTACGGGCTGGCGCTCACCGATCTCGACAGCGTGTTCGGCACCGGTTCATTCGCGGGTCCGGCGCAGGCGCCGTTGCGCCACATTCTTGCTTCGCTCAAGAAGACCTACTGCGGGACGATCGGTCTTGAATACATGCACATCACCGATGTGGCACAGAAGCGCTGGATCCAGGCGCGCTTCGAGACCGTCAACTCCACGCCCACGTTGTCGGCCGGGGAAAAACGCCACGTGCTCGGGACCCTGACCGCGGCTGAAACCTTTGAAAAATATCTGCACACCCGCTTCGTCGGGCAAAAACGCTTCTCGCTCGAAGGCGGAGAGAGCACGATCGTCTCACTCGATGCGTTGGTGAGCCACGCCGCGAGTCACGGTGTGCAGGAACTGGTGATCGGCATGGCGCATCGCGGGCGCCTGAATGTGCTGGTGAACATTCTCGGCAAACCGCCGGTCACCTTGTTCGAGGAGTTCGAAGGCAAGCACAAGAACGGCGATGCCTCGGGCGACGTTAAATACCATCAGGGCTATTCGCGCGATGTCGCCACCGCGCACGGGCCGATCCACCTCACATTGGGCTTCAACCCCTCGCACCTTGAAATCATCAACCCGGTGATCGAGGGCGCGACGCGCGCCCGCCAGCAGCGCCGCGCCGACAAGCAAGGCAAGCTGGCGGTGCCGGTGCTGCTGCACGGCGATTCCGCGTTCGCCGGCCAGGGCGTGGTAATGGAGACGCTCAATCTCTCGCAGACGCGCGGCTACGGTACCGGCGGCACGGTGCACCTGGTCATCAACAATCAGATCGGTTTCACCACCTCCGATCCGCGCGATACACGTTCGACGCTCTATTGCACGGATGTGGCCAAGATGGTGGATGCACCGGTGTTCCATGTGAATGGCGACGATCCGGAGGCGGTGTTGCTCGTCACCCAGGCGGCGTTCGATTTCCGCATGGCGTTCGGCAAGGATGTGGTGATTGACCTCGTCTGCTGCCGTCGCCTCGGCCATAACGAGCAGGACGAGCCGATGGTCACGCAACCGCTCATGTACAAGAAAATCGCCCTGCACCCGGGCACACGCAAGCTGTACGCCGAGCGCCTGCTGCGCGAGGGTCTGCTCGCACCGGCCGATGCCGACAGGCTGGTCGCCGAGTACCGCGTGCTGGTCGAAGGCGGCGGATCGCTGGTCAGGACCATGCCGACCGACTACAAGCGCTCCTACGCGGTGGACTGGAAGCCGTTTGTCGGTACGCCGTGGACACAGCCGGCGGTTACCGGTGTGCCGCAGGACACCATCAAATACCTGGCCGAACGCCTGACGGCCATTCCCGAACACTTCAAGCTGCACCCGACGGTGGAAAAGATCATGGCCGCGCGCCGCGAGATGGGGCTTGGCCGGCTGGCGCTCGACTGGGGCATGGCCGAAAATCTGGCGTACGCGGCACTGCTGCATGACGGCTACGGCGTGCGCCTGTCCGGTCAGGATTCCGGGCGCGGTACGTTTTTTCACCGGCATGCGGTGCTGCACGACCAGAACCGCGAGCGCTGGGACGAGGGCGTGCACGTGCCGCTGCAGCACATCAAGGAGGGTCAGCCGAATTTCGTGATCATCGACTCGTTGCTCTCCGAGGAGGCGGTGCTCGGTTTCGAATATGGCTATGCCGCGGCCGAGCCCAATCAGCTGGTGTTGTGGGAGGCGCAGTTCGGCGACTTCGCGAACGGCGCGCAGGTGGTGATCGACCAGTTCATCGCCGCGAGCGAGAGCAAGTGGGGCGTGCACGCGGGCCTCGCCATGATGCTGCCGCACGGTTACGAGGGCCAGGGGCCGGAGCACTCCTCGGCGCGTCTCGAACGCTACCTGCAACTGTGCGCCGAGTACAACCTGCAGGTATGCGTGCCGTCGCTGCCGGCGCAGATGTTTCACATGTTGCGCCGCCAGATGATCCGTCCATACCGCAAACCGCTCATCATCCTGAGCCCGAAGAGTCTGCTGCGCCACAAGGAATCGGTGTCACCGCTCGCGGATCTGGTCAGCGGCGCCTTTCACCCGGTGATCGGCGAGATCGAGGCGATGGACGCGAACGGTGTGCGGCGTGTCGTGGCGTGCAGCGGCAAGGTGTATTTCGACTTGTTGCTGGCTCGGCGCGAACGCAAAATCGGCGACATCGCCATTGTGCGCATCGAACAGCTCTATCCCTTCCCGCACGATGACTTCAAGCGCGAGCTCGACCGTTTCCCGAACGCCAAGGAGCTGCTGTGGGTACAGGAGGAGCCGAAGAACCAGGGCGCCTGGTACTGGTTGCAGCATTATCTCAGCGATCTGATGCGGCCTGGCCAGATGCTGCGCTCGGCCAGCCGCCCGTCCTCGGCCGCGCCGGCCGGCGGTTACCTGGACGTGCACCGGGCCCAGCAGCAGGCACTGGTGGACGAGGCGCTGGCTTTGGACGCATAACCGGTGGCAAGTTCCCGAATCGCAGGGGTCCAGGCAAGCGGCTACATACTATTTAGAGGTTAAGGTTATTATTGGGCTTGCTTACCTTTATATAGATAGTCAGGAGCTCAACAAGAACGCAGAATGAGGCTCAATGGAAATCCGTATCCCCCCTTTGTCCGAGTCCGTATCGACCGCCACCCTGATGGCCTGGCACAAACAGGAAGGCGATTTTGTCGAGCGTGATGAAATCCTGATCGAGGTCGAGACCGACAAGGTCGTATTCGAGATTCCCGCCCCGGCCGCCGGCCGCCTGACGCGCATTGTGAAGCCCGAAGGCGCGGCGGTGATCAGCGACGACGTGATTGCCGAGCTCGACACCGCCGCGGCGCAGCCCGCCGCCAAACCTGTCCTGAGCGAAGCCAAAGGGCCGGCGGCCCAGGCCCCCGTTCCCAAAACAGCCGCCGGGCCGGCCATGAGTCCGGCGGCGCGCAAGATCGCCACCGAACAGGGCGTGAAGCCCGGGTCCGGCAGCGGCCGGGGCGGGCGCGTGACCAAGGCGGATGTGCTGGCTGCCGCCGAAACAAAACCCAAGACCCCGGCCATCACGCCTGTCCTGAGCGGAGTCGAAGGGCCGCCCGCGACGGCGACGGTTTCGCATACGAGTGACGGCCGTCCGGAACAGCGCGCGCCGATATCGCGCCTGCGCCTGCGCATCGCTGAGCGCCTGCTGGAGTCACAGCGCAGCACCGCGACGCTCACGACCTTTAACGAGGTCAACATGCAGCCGATCATGGAGATCCGCAGCCGTTACAAGGATCGCTTCGAGAAGGAACATGGCGTCAAGCTCGGCTTCATGTCATTTTTCGTCAAGGCGGCGGTCGTTGCACTGAAGAAGTACCCGGTACTGAACGCCTCGATCGACGGCAGCGACATCGTCTACCATGGCTACTACGACATCGGCATCGCGGTATCGAGCCCGCGCGGGCTGGTGGTGCCAATCGTGCGGGATGCCGAGCAGCTGTCGATCGCCGATATCGAGAAGGGCATCGCCGAGCTGGCCACGCGTGCGCGCGACGGCAAGCTCACGCTCGAAGAGCTTACCGGCGGCACCTTCACCATCACCAACGGCGGGGTATTCGGCTCGCTGCTGTCGACGCCCATCATCAACCCGCCGCAGGGCGCGATTCTCGGCATGCACAAGATCCAGGAGCGCCCGATGGCCGAGAACGGCCAGGTGGTGATCCGGCCGATGATGTACCTGGCGCTTTCCTACGACCATCGCCTGATCGACGGTCGCGATGCCGTGCTCGGTCTGGTGGCCATCAGGGAAGAACTCGAAGACCCGGCGCGCTTGCTTCTGGACGTGTGAGAGAGGTTTATAATATTTCAGCCACAGATGAACGCAGATAAACACAGATAAATTATTGATTTGTCCGTGCCATTCTGTGTTCAGAAGTTTGAGTGTTACGGTCGCGGTCATGCCAGGATAAGAAGAAAATAATCCAGCACGAATGAACACAAATAATTTTCTGATTTATCCGTGTTCATCTGCGTTCATCTGTGGCCAAAATCATAGGTTCAAAAATGCCTGCTTCTTATGAAGTCGCGGTGATCGGCGCCGGTCCGGGCGGCTACGTGGCGGCGATCCGCTGCGCGCAGCTGGGCCTCAATACCGTGTGCATCGATGCGTGGACGAATTCCGCCGGCAAGCCGGTGCTCGGCGGCACCTGCCTGAACGTCGGCTGCATCCCCTCCAAGGCGCTGCTCGAATCCTCCGAGCGGTATGCGCATCTCCGGCAGGGCATCGGCGAGCATGGCATTGCCGTGAAGGACGCCAGCATGGATGTTGGCCGGATGCTGGTGCGCAAAGACAAGATCGTGGACAAATCCACCGCCGGTATTGCCTATCTGTTTCGCAAGAACAAGGTGGACTCGAAACCGGGGACCGGCCGTTTCGTGCGCACGGGTGACAACTGCGTGCTGGAGGTGGTAAACGGGAATGAACGTGAGGAAATCACGGCGCGCTGCGTGATCGTCGCCTCCGGATCGATACCGGCATCCCTGCCGCTGTTCCCGGTCGATGGCGAGAGCGTGGTGGACAACGCCGGTGCGCTCAGTTTTGAGGCACCGCCGAAGCGTCTTGGCATCATCGGCGCGGGCGTGATCGGGCTGGAGCTGGGCAGCGTGTGGCGCCGGCTCGGCAGCGAGGTCACGCTATTCGAGCCTCATCATACCTTTCTGGCCAGCGCCGATACCCAGGTTGCGGCCGAGGCGTGGAGGCTGTTCACGAAAGAGCAGGGCCTCACGGTCAAGCTCAGTGCCAAGCCTGTGTCCATGCAGCTCGGGAAGAGTGGCATCCGCGTCGCGTACCAAGACGCCCAGGGCGCACAGCGCTTCGAATGCGACAAATTGCTGGTGGCCGCCGGACGCGTGCCCAACACCGCGGGTATCAATGCCGAAGCAGCCGGACTCAAGCTCGATGCGCGTGGTTTTATCGAGGTGGATGCTCACTGCCGCACGACTTTACCGAATGTTTATGCCATCGGCGATTGCGTGCGCGGGCCGATGCTGGCGCACAAGGCCTCGGAGGAGGGGCTGGCCGTGGCCGAACGCATCGCCGGGCAACAGCCGGAGGTGAACTACGCCGCTATCCCTTCAGTACTCTACACCGCGCCCGAGATCGCCTGGGTGGGCCAGACCGAGCAGGCCCTCAGGGCCGCCGGGACGGCCTTCCGCAAGGGGGTATTCTGGTTCATGGCCAATGGCCGCGCCCAGGCGCTGGGCGAGACCCACGGCTTCGTGAAGGTGCTGGCGGATGATTTGACCGACCGGATTCTGGGGGTGCACATGATCGGCCCGCGGGTCTCAGAACTGCTCGGGGAGGCGGTGGTGGCCATGGAGTTCGCCGCGGCGGCCGAGGATCTGGCGCGCATCTGCCACGCCCACCCGACGCTTTCCGAGGCCCTGCACGAGGCCGCCCTGGCCGCCCTGGGTCGCCCCCTGCACCAATAATCCGAAAAACGGCGTTTCGCCGCAGATGAACGCAGATTAAAGCAAATTAACGCAAATGCATCATGCCATTGAGGCACCGCGGCCGTTTACCTTTTTTGGCGGGCTGGCGAATACAGGCAGCGCATTGAATATCCTCCGCGTTTATCTGCGTTCATCTGCGGCTGACTGCTTTTTATAGGATAATAAGCGCTCCTTACACGGCTTGTCCGGCCTAGGGTGTTGGTATAGTTTTGGAAGACGTTGTCTCCCGGACTTTTTCCGCAGACGAAATCATGACTTTCTCGCCCACCGACCTCGAATTGCTCGCGACCCTGATCCCGATCAACGCCCTGAGCGCCGAGCACCTGCGCACGCTTGCCGACAAGGCCACGATCGGCGACCTGCCGTCCGGTTATGTCCTGTTTCAGGAAGGCAGCACTGACAGTAATGCACTCTATGTGCTGGCCGGGGACGTGGTCTTGTCGTCCAGGAAAAGTGGTGCCACGCGCACAGTGAGCGGGGCCAGTGAAGCGGCCAAGTACCCGCTCGCCAATCTCAAACCGCGCCAGTACACCGGTGAAACCAAGACGACCGCCCGGATACTGCATGTTGATAGCCAGTTTCTGGATACCCTGCTGACCTGGGACCAGGTCGCCGGTATCGAGGTCACCGAGTTCGAGGGTGACGAGAGCGACGCCGCCTGGATGCGCCGGTTGCTGGAGAGCAAGGCACTGCTCAGGCTGCCGGCGGCCAATATCCAGCAGTTGTTCAGGTGCTTCGAGGAAGTGCCGATCAAGGCCGGGCAGATCGTTATCCGCCAGGGCGACAAGGGCGATTACTATTATGTCATCAAGCAGGGACGCTGCCGTGTGGTACAGAAGCCCGGCGACCGGGAGAAGATGGTGGCGCTCGCCGATCTGGCCGAGGGCGATGGTTTCGGCGAGGAGGCGCTGCTGTCGGATACGCCGCGCAACGCCACGATTGCGGCGTTGAGCGACGGCGCGCTCATGCGCTTGGCCAAGACCGATTTCGACACGCTGCTCAAGGAACCGCTGCTCGAATGCGTGACCGACAAGGAGGCGCTGACGCGCGTACAGGCCGGCGCCGAACTCATCGATGTGCGCCTGGAGAGCGAATACCAGCGCGCCAGTCTCAAGGGCAGTATCAACATTCCGCTGTCCCAGCTGCGCCAGAAGGCCGGCAGCCTCGATGCCGGACGCGAATACATCGTCTACTGTGACACCGGCCGCCGCAGTGGTGCGGCGGCCTTTCTGCTCTCGGAGCGCGGTTTCAATGTTGCGCTGCTCAAGGATGGCATCCAGGCCCTGCGCAAGGTCAATTCATAGTAATAATTTAAGCCGCAGATGAACGCAGATAAAAATCGGAAATTCACATATTTCGCTGTTTATTAATCTGTGATTATCCGTGGTCTGAATCATACGATCGAGGCGTGTTGTCTTCGCCGAGGTGCAGGGAGTAACGGCCCAGGCGACGGTCTGAAAAGAAATGTTGCAGCGCATAGGCCACAGCCGGAAAGGCAATCTGCTCCCACGGGATCTCAGCTTCGTGGAACAGCTGCACCTCGAGGCTCTCTTCCCCGGGCGCGAAGTCGAGACTGCGCAGCCGGCCGCGGTAGATGAGATAGACCTGGCCAATGTGCGGCAGGTCATAGAGCGTATGCAGATCGCCGATCTCGATGGAGGCGTTGGCTTCTTCCAGGGCCTCGCGCGCTGCTGCCTGGGCGGTGGTCTCGCGCAGTTCCATGAAGCCCGCCGGCAGTGTCCAGAAGCCATGGCGCGGTTCGATCGCGCGCCGGCAGAGAAGAATCCGGTCTTCCCATTCGGGAATACAGCCGACCACCATTTTCGGATTCTGGTAATGAATGGTCTGACAGGCGTCGCACACGAAGCGTTCGTGTGTGTCGCCGGTCGGGGTGCGCCGGCTCACGAGCGCGCCACACTGGCTGCAAAATTTCATGACGGAATACCAAATCTGCCGATGTTGTTTTGTAGCGTACTGCTTTTCCGCTTGCGCGGAAAAGCCATTGCTGTTTGATTGAATGACTCAACTATCCACGATTGCCGATTTGCTCGCGACCGCTGTGCGCCAGCACGAGGCCGGAGAGCTGGCTGCGGCCGAAACACTGTATCGCGAAGTGCTGGCGCGCGATCCGGCGCACCCGGATGCCTTGCATCTGCTTGGACTGGTTGCGCATACCGCCGGAGATTTCGCGGCCGCGGCCGCGTGCATCCGGCATGCGCTGGCGCTGCGCCCGGGCGAGGCCGTGTTCCATTACAACCTGGCGAATGTGCTGCGCGACGCCGGGCAGCTCGAAGACGCTATCGACAGTTACCGTGCGGCGCTCGCGCTGCGTCCGCAGGATGCGGACACGCTGCTCAATCTCGGCAATGCGCTGGCGGCGCATGGCGAGCTGGCCGCGGCCGCCGACAGCTACCGGGCGTTGCTGCGGCATGCACCGCAACAGCTTGAGGCGCAGATTAATCTGGGACAGGTGCTGCGTGTGCTCGGGGATGTGGCCGGCGCGCGTGCCGCCTATCAGGCAGTCGTGGCGCTCGATGCCGGGAGTGTGACGGCGCACCTTGGTCTGGGAGGACTCTGCCAGGAGGCGGGTGATTTCGCGACCGCCTATCGGCACTACCAGACCGCGTTGCAGACCGACCCCGGATGCGCGCCGGCCTGGAACAATCTCGGTACCTGGCATCAGGAGCGCGGCGAGCGCCCGGCCGCCGCCGACTGTTACCGGCGCGCGCTGGCGCTCGATAGTGAGTGTGGCTTCATTCACCACGCCGAGGCACACAATAACCTCGGTACGCTGCTCGCCGATGACGACCGGGCCGCAGAGGCGGAGGCCTGTTACCGCGCCGCGCTCCAGGTTCGTCCGGAGTTTGCCGAGGCGCATAAGAATCGTGGCGTGGTGTTGCAGGCACTGGGACGGCACGACGAGGCGCTCGCCAGCTTCCGCGAGGCCGTACGCCTGCGGCCCGACTTTGCCGAGGCCGCCTACAAGCTCGCGGCCCTGAGTGGCGAACGGCCGCCAGCCAGCGCACCGGCGGAATATGTCGCGGCACTGTTCGACGGCTATGCGGGGGATTACGATCAGCACCTGACCTCGACCTTGCGCTATCGGGTGCCGCAGGCGCTGTACGCACTGCTGGCGGAACGGCTGCCGCAAGGCGATGGGTTGGATGTGCTTGACCTCGGTTGCGGCACCGGCCTGAGCGGTGTCGCGCTGCGCGGCCTGGCACGGCAACTGACCGGGATCGATCTGTCGCCACGCATGCTGGCGCGCGCCCGGGAACGTGGCTTGTACGACCGTCTTATTCAAGGCGACATTGTCCAGGTTCTGGCCGGCCAGAACGCGCGCTTCGACCTGGTGGTGGCCGCCGATGTGTTCGTGTACATCGGCGATTTGAACGCAGTGGTGGCGAGTGTGCGGCAGGCGCTGCGGTCGGGCGGCTGGCTGGCGTTCTCGGTCGAGTCGCTGGCCGCAGGCGAATACCGGTTGCAGCCAACTGGGCGCTACGCCCACGCACCTGCCTATATCGAGGCGCTGGCGCAGCGGCATGGCTTTGAACGTGTAACGGAGCAGGACGTGGTGCTGCGGGTGGAGCAGGGGCGGCCGGTAGCCGGGCAGCTGCAGGTGTGGCGGCGGTCGGCGGAATAACGGCTCCCGCGATCCCCGCACTTACGCAATCAACAAGGCCACCCGCAGGTGGCCTTGTCGTGGGTAAATGGGTTGCTTACACCATGTCCTTGAGGCCCTTGAGGGGCAGCACCTTGACAACGTTGCGCGCCGGCTTGGCCTTGAACATCACCTCTTCCTTGGTGAACGGGTTGATGCCCTTGCGCGCCGGCTGTGACGGCTTGTGCACCAGTTTGATTTTCATCAGACCGACGACGTTGAACAGACCCGTGCCTTTCAGGTCGCGCTTGATGAGGGTGGTGAGTTCGTCGAACACTGCGTTCACTTCCTTGCGCTTGAGACCGGTCTTGTCGGAAATGTGGCCGAGGATTTCGGACTTGGTGCTGGGTTTCTTTGAGGCCTTGCTTTTTGTCGCCATGTGTCGCTCCCGATGATGTGGATCTGGTATTGAAAAAAGTAATTTGCAGATAGTGAGAAACCGGACGGCGCTAAACTTAGCATATTTCCCGGGAAAAATAGAAGTCCGCGCAAGAAAATATTTCATTGCGTAACACGGTCGAAAGCACATCCGGCCGGGCAAGACAATAAGCAGATCGTTGTGGAGCGCACCGATTCCTGAGGTGGTTCCTCGCCCATTACGTCAACATTCGCGGTTAAAAAAATGATACCGCTGAATGTTTGGCGCATCGTTTCGCCGAAATGGCGAACAGAAAAAGATGTCGATACACACACTTGCACGCCAACAGTGCATTGATGTCTTATCATCGCGCGCTGACGACACGCGATTTCTCCATGCACTGGGTGAAGTGCGCATCCGTCTGTTCGGCCCGGCAAGGCCGGTTGGGCTGGAGTTTCGGCGAATGGCGTCATTCAGGCTATAATTCCGCTTTGTTTTACCGCCGCTGGCCCCATTTTTGCCAGACAGCCAAGTTGATGTTGGAGGAATGTTCATGCCGATTTACGGGTACCAGTGCCAGGCCTGTGGCCACGAATTCGAACTGATGCAGAAGATGAACGATCCGGATCCATCCGTTTGCCCCGCCTGCGGCAAGCCGGATGTGCGCAAACAGTTGTCGGCGGCCGGCTTCCAGCTCAAGGGTTCCGGCTGGTATGCCACGGATTTCAAGGGCGGTGACAAGAAAACCCCCGAAAAGAAGGTCACCGACAAGGAAAGCTCCAGCTCCAAGGACAGCTCGGATTCCGGCCCGAAGAGCGGCGGCTGTGGCGGTGGCGCCTGCGGTGGTTGCGCGGCGTGAACCGGTAGTCACCCACCTATCCATTCTGAGATTCACCTGCCATGGGTAACCTGCGGCGCTATTTGATTGCCGGCTTGCTGGTCTGGCTGCCGATCGTGGCCACGGTGCTGATCCTCAAGTTCCTGATCGACCTGGTGGACCGCACCCTGCTGCTGTTGCCGGCAATGGCGCAGCCCGAAACCCTGATCGGTTTTCGCATACCGGGCCTCGGCTTCCTGTTGTCCGGTGTGGTGCTGCTCGTGACCGGCATGGTGGTCACCAACCTGCTCGGGCGCAACATGGTTAAGGTGTGGGAGGGCCTGCTGGCACGCATCCCGGTGGTGCGCGCCATCTATTCCGCTTCCAAGCAGCTCACCGAAACCCTGTTCAGCGGCGCCGGCAAGTCTTTCCGCAAGGTGGTGCTGGTGCGCTACCCGCATCCCGGGCTGTGGACGATTGCGTTCCTCACCGGCGACGGCATGCCGGAGGCGAACCGCAAGACCGGACACAACCTGGCGCACATTTTTGTGCCGACCACGCCCAATCCGACCTCCGGCTTTTTTCTCATGGTGCCGCGCGAGGACATGATCGAACTCGACATGCCGGTGGACGTCGGCATCAAGCTCATTCTCTCGGCCGGCGCTGTGGCGCCGGAGAGCAGGCCGGAGCCGCCAGGCGATTGATCCCCGGCGTCGAACGCAACAAGCCAAACCACAACAGGAATTCCGGTTATGCGCAGTCACTATTGCGGACAACTCAACCTCGACCATGTTGCACAAAAAGTTACGCTGTGCGGCTGGGTGAACCGCCGCCGCGACCACGGTGGCGTCATCTTTATTGATTTGCGCGACCGGCATGGCCTGGCGCAGGTAGTGTTCGCGCCGGACAACGCCGTCGCGTTCGCCGCCGCCGAAGGCGTGCGCAGCGAGTATGTGCTGCGCGTCACCGGCACCGTGCGCAAGCGCCCGGCCGGCACCGAGAACCCGCATCTGCCGAGCGGCCTGATCGAGATTGCGGCCGACAAGGTCGAGGTGCTGAACAAGTCCGAGCCGCTGCCGTTCCAGCTGGACGAGGCCGACCTCGGCGAGACCGTGCGCCTCAAGTATCGCTACCTCGACCTGCGCCGCGAGCACATGCGCCGCAACATTCTTTTGCGCCACAAGCTGGTGCGCACGCTGCGCAACTATCTGGAGGATCAGGAGTTCGTCGAAATCGAAACCCCGGTGCTCACCAAGTCCACGCCCGAAGGCGCGCGTGATTACCTGGTGCCGTCACGCACTCATCCCGGCCATTTTTTCGCCCTGCCGCAGTCGCCGCAGCTGTTCAAGCAGCTGTTGATGGTGGCCGGCTTCGAGCGCTATTACCAGGTGACGCGCTGCTTCCGCGACGAAGACCTGCGCGCCGACCGCCAGCCGGAATTCACCCAGCTCGACATCGAGACCTCGTTCCTCGACGAAGAGGGCGTGATGGCGATCATGGAGGACATGCTGCGCAGCGCCTTCAAGACGGTGCTGAATGTCGATCTGCCCAAGCCGTTCCCGCGCCTGGCGTACGCCGAGGCCATGCGCCGTTATGGCAGCGACAAGCCCGACCTGCGCATCCCGCTGGAGCTGGTCGAGGTCGGCGACCTGCTGAAGGCGGTCGAGTTCAAGGTATTCTCCGGCCCGGCCAACTCGCCGAGCGGCCGTGTTGCCGCGCTGCGCCTGCCGAACGGTGGCGCGCTGTCGCGCAAGGAGATCGACGACTACACCGCCTATGTCGCGCTGTACGGCGCCAAGGGCCTCGCCTACATCAAGGTGAACGACGCCGCCAAGGGCCGCGACGGCCTGCAGTCGCCGATTCTCAAGTTCCTGCCGGACGAGGTGATCGCCGAGATCCTGCGCCGCACCGGCGCGCAGAGCGGTGACCTGATTTTCTTCGGCGCCGACAGCGCCAAGGTGGTGAACGACGCCCTCGGCGCCCTGCGCCTCAGGCTCGGCCATGACCTCAAACTGCTGCAGGGCGAGTGGCAGCCGCTGTGGGTGGTGGACTTCCCGATGTTCGACTACGACGCCGCGGCCAAGCGCTTTGTGGCGCTGCACCATCCGTTCACCGCGCCCAGGATTCAGGACGCCGAGACCATCGACCTCGATCCGGCCAATGCCCTGTCGCGTGCCTACGACATGGTGTTGAACGGCAGTGAGATCGGCGGCGGCTCGATCCGCATCCACCGCGAGGACATCCAGCAGAAGGTGTTCAGCCTGCTCGGTATCGACGCGGCCGCGCAGCGCGAGAAGTTCGGCTTCCTGCTGGACGCGCTCAAGTTCGGCGCACCGCCGCACGGCGGCATCGCCTTCGGCGTCGACCGCATCAGCGCGCTCATGGCCGGCACCGATTCGATCCGCGACGTGATCGCCTTCCCCAAGACCCAGAAGGCCTCGTGCCTGCTGACCGACGCGCCAAGCGTGGTGGACGAGGCGCAGTTGCGCGAGCTGAACATCAAGCTGCGCAAGCCGGTGGAGCCGGCGGGCGGCGAAGCGAAGTAACGCCAAAGGTCCAACGCAGAGACGCCAGACGACATGTTTCTGGCGTAACTCGGGTTAAGACGCCAATGTTTATATCGTCTTATCACCAACTCCCCCTCTCCCGCATCAGCGGGAGAGGGCAAGGGGTGAGGGAACGCGGCGAACCCAACAAAATACATACTTCCCTCGCCGAATTCGGCATCAACTTGCCCAGGGTGATGCGCTGGGTTATCTGTGGACGACGAGATGCCAGTTATCGGAATATGAGCGATAATTGATTCTACCCCTGCGCCCCCTCACGAAGAACGATAGAAGAAGCGTCATATGATCGCACAGAGAAAACTGACGAACGCGCCTATCAAGGAAGCCGTCATAGCGTTCGATGTGACTTTGAAAGAGGAGGTCGATGTCGAGAAATTGAACGCCGAGTATGCCGCATTCTCAGAGCAGTATCCGAAGAAGGAAGCCTTGCTCCGTGTCAGGTCCGGATTCCGGATCGAAGAACAGAAGGCTGTACCAACACAGCTCGACAGTAACCAAACCGGTTACAAATATACATCGGCGGATGGAAAATATATCGCGCAGTTCCGGCTCGACGGATTTACGCTGAGCCGTATGGAGCCTTATACAGTTTGGGAGGAATTGCGAAATGAGGCGGCTAGGTTGTGGGAAATATATAAAAAGGTTGCGAATGTTGATTCGGTAACCAGGGTGGCGGCACGCTACATAAATTTGATGCGTGTGCCGATGGACGACCTCAAGGAGTTTGGGGACTACCTAGTTTGCCCGCCGGAAGTACCGGAGGCCTTACCCCAGGGTGTCAGTAGCTTTCTCACCCGGATCGTCTTCTCTGAGCCAACTAGCGGCGCACAGTGTATTTTGACGCAGGCGCTTGAAGGCCCGGATGTCGACAATCGAATGGTGCCAATAGTGCTGGATATCGACGTTTTTATTCAGCACCAATTTCCGGAAAATGAAGGCCAGTATTGGCAGGAGCTGGATAAGTTGCGGGATTTCAAGAATAAGGTATTCTTTCAAAGCATCACCAAGAAAGCCGAGTCTCTATTCCAATGACAGCTTTAGCAATTGGACCCAGTGGCGGTTTCTTCAACCGGACACAAAACAGCGGCCACGCGGCAGCTGCACTAGTGGACCGGTTGCTCAAACATGCGTTTGTACACTACGAGCAGCCAATCACGCTTGACCCACGAGAGCGTGCGCTTCAGTCATTGAAGGGTATTTTTGATACCCACCGTCAACAAGGTTGGGACGGATACGGCGCGCTACCTATTTCGGAAGATGCTTACCTGGAGGCATGCCGTCTTATCCAGCTGCTTCCAGGTGATATCGAAGAACCGGAGTTTTCGGCCGATCCTCGGGGCGCTATATCTTTTGAGTGGTATAGAGGTCCAGGCTGGGTGTTTACCCTGACGACCAAGGGAGCCGGTATGGTCGTCTATGCCGGACTTATGGGCGAAGGCAACCGTGCGTATGGCACGCAAAAATTTAGTGAATCGATTCCTAAAGTTATTCTTCAGCATATTCGGCGCGTCTACCCGTAAGATCGCCGGCGGTCCTGCTGTTACGAAGGACGAAAGCGTAACGCGATACGTTTTCGACCGGGACCACATAAGGCGTTCCCAACCAAAACCTACCGCGAAGTTTCAGGTGTTTTTGCCACGCAATGGCGAGACTTCAGTGTTCAGGGTGTCGCATCTAAGTGACGCTGAAGTATGGGAATTAGGTAACGACCACGTAGCAAGGTTACGGAACAGGACAATCAAGGCGCGGGCTGATATCAAAGTCCAAGTGGTGGAGACAGTCGGAGTCGAGAAAGGCTATGTAAGCCTCACCGTGGTGCCGGAAACCTCAATGCATCTTCTCCACGCCAATATCGTCGGTTGGCCAGAAGATGAGAGCGCTGTTCAAATGATTGCTGTTGCGTTGGCCGATAAAGCGGAAGTACATGTCCCGTGAGGGTTTAAATCAGTTTTCGAGTGAACGTCTGCGACCAATTTGGTCAGTCCGGAACCACAATCTCCCCTTCCAGAAACTTCACCGCGTACCCAGCTATCCTGACCCGATCGCCGCGCAGTTCGCAGTGGAGTTCGCCGCCGCGGCGCGAGAGTTGGCGCGCGATGAAGCGTGATTTGCCGAGGCGCGTGGCCCAGTAGGTTGTGAGCGTGCAGTGTGCCGAGCCGGTCACCGGGTCTTCGGGGATACCCCACTTGGGGCCGAAGAAGCGGCTCACGAAATCCACCGACCGGCCGGGGGCGGTGATGCACACACCGCGCCGATCCAGCTTGGACAACTCGGCGAGGTTGGGCGCGAGTGTGCGAATGTCCTCTTCGTTCTCAAACACCGCGAAGTAGTCGTCGGCAGCGAGCAATTCGACGGGCTGTCGCTTGAGCCCGGCGAGCAGCGCCGCCGGCGCGGGGCAGGGCTGGGCGGGAAGCGCGGGGAAATCCATGGCCAGCCGCTTACCGTCGCGCTCGACGACCAGCCGCCCACTGCGTGTGTCGAAGGCGATGGCGCGTCCGGCGTGACCGAGCAGTTCGAACAGCACCCAGGCGCTGGCGAGCGTGGCGTGGCCGCACAGGTCGATCTCGCCGCCGGGGCTGAACCAGCGCAGGCGATAGGCCCCGCCCTCGGGCACGAAGAACGCGGTTTCCGAGAGGTTGTTCTCGACGGCGATCGCCTGCATCGTGGCATCCGCCAGCCAGCGATCGAGCGGCACGACCGCCGCTGGGTTGCCCTCGAAGACGCGGGTGGCGAAGGCGTCGATCTGAAATTGGCGCAGTTTTCTCTCCATGGTTCGCTTGCCGCTTTTGATTAGTTGTCGTCATCCAGTTTCATGCTGAAATGAAACCCGGCGTTCTCCATGCCTTCGCGCAAATAGAAACGATGCGCGTCCTTGCGCTGCGCGCCCGAATCCAGGTGCAACTGGGCGCAGCCGTTCTGGCACGCGTGCCCCGCCAGCCAGGCGAGCAGGGCCTTGCCATAACCCTTCGAGCGCGCGGCTTGGTCGGTGACCAGATCGTCCACGTACAGAAACCGTCCCCAGGCGAGGTTTTCCATAATGCGATACCCGGCGACCGCTTTCACTGAGCTGTCTGTGCTCAGATATGCCAGGCGGTAGCTGTCCGCCACTTGCCGCTGCACGCGTGTCATAAATTCCCCGCGTTCCAGATGCGGCCGCAGTTGGGCCATGATCGGGAAACAGTCTGCGATCTCTGCGGGTGATTCGGCGATATGAATGGTCGGCACGGTTGATTCCCCGCTGTTTTCGGCTGACAAAAGTACCAGAATTTTATCCGCCTGACCTGCATTGTGCCGAGGGATCGTCGGTTGCCGGCGAAAATGGCCGGACAGATGCTGTCGTGACGCGCTCCTTGTATGATGCACGTATGTCACAAACTTTTAAACGCCCCGAGTCCGTGCTGGTCGTGGTCTACACCCGTTCTGGCAAGGTGCTGTTGTTGCGGCGCGCCGACCACCCGGACTTCTGGCAATCGGTCACCGGCAGCATGGAGTGGGGCGACGAGCAGCCGGCCGAAACGGCGGCGCGCGAGCTGCGTGAAGAAACCGGCATTGCGGCGGCGCCCGCCGCCTTCACCGACCGGAAGGTTCAGAACCGTTACGTGATCTATCCGCAGTGGCGCCACAGGTACGCGCCCGGCGTTACCGAGAACACCGAACACTTTTTCTCTCTTGAATTGGCGGACGAGCCAGCGGTCACGTTGAGTCCGGACGAGCATTCCGAATATGCCTGGGTGCCGTTTCCCGAGGCGGTCGAGCGCGTGTTTTCCTGGACCAACCGCGATGCCCTGTTGCTGCTCATGAAAGAGCGTGTCGCGCACTCGGCACCGTTGCCTGCCTGATTCCGGTGCCACGATGGACGGCCGGGAAAGCTTGGTGCTGGTGAACGGTCTGTGGCTGACTGACCTGGCGCTGTGGTTGCTGGCGCGGCGCCTGCGGCGTGCCGGCTTTCAGACCTTTACCTTCTCCTATCCCAGTGTGCGTCAGGACCTGCGCACCAGTGCCGCGTGCTTGCACGATTTTCTGGCACGGGTGCCGGGTGCGACCGTGCATTTGGTCGGTTACAGCCTGGGCGGTCTGGTGATACGCGCCCTGTTTCATTTTCATCCGCAGCAGCGTCCCGGGCGCATCGTGCTGCTCGGCTCGCCGCAGACCGGTAACCGCGCCGCGCAGATGCTGGCACGTGCCCGCCCCGGGCGTGCGCTGCTCGGGCGCGCGGTGGCCGAACTGATCGCCGGCACACCGCAGCACTGGAGCTGGCCGGCGCGTGAAACCGGCGTGATTGCCGGCAGCCGTTCGGTCGGTCTGGGCCGTCTGGTCGCACGCCTGGCGGTGCCGAACGACGGGAGTGTGGCGGTGGAGGAGACCACTATCCCCGCTGCGCACGCCCGGCTGGTGCTGCCGGTGGCACACTTTGCAATGTTGCTCGCTCCGGTCGTGGCCCGGCAAGTGGCCCGGTTCCTGCGTGCGGGCACATTCGAGTTGGCACGTTAGCCCGGTTATTGTGCGCCGCGCTGCCCGTCCCAGGCGCCGTGTTTGGCGCCGTGGTCTTTGCTACACTGGCACGCAAATGCCTGCCTTGGCAGGCCGCCGTTCCGCACGAGGTTCCGCATGGCCGGTCACAGCAAATGGGCCAACATCCGTGCCCGCAAAGGTGTGCAGGACGCGCGCCGCGGCAAGCTGTTCACCAAGAGCATTCGTGAAATCACGGTCGCCGCGCGCACCGGCGGCGGCGACCCGGCGCACAATCCGCGTTTGCGCGCCGCGATCGACAAGGCGCTCGCTGTCAACATGACGCGCGAAACCATCGAGCGCGCCATCCAGCGCGGCACCGGTGAAATCGAAGGCGCGCACTATGAAGAGGTTCGATTCGAAGGTTACGGTCCGGGCGGCGTGGCGGTGATGGTCGACTGCCAGACCGACAACCACACGCGCACGGTCGGCGATGTGCGCCACGCATTCACCAAGCACGGTGGTCATCTCGGCACGGACGGTTCGGTCGCATACCTGTTCAAGCGCCTCGGCGTACTGAATTATGCTCCGGGCACGAATGAAGACAAGCTGATGGCGGCGGCAATCGAGACCGGCGCCGAAGACGTGGTGACCGGAGGCGATGGCAGCATCGAGGTGCTGACCACGCCCGAGGGCTTTGCCGCGGTGGTCGACACCATGACCCGGGCCGGCCTCAAACCCGAGCATGCCGAGATCATGCAACGCGCCGCGATCGACGTGCTGCTGGCCGGCGAGGACGCCGAGAAGGTGTGGAAGCTGATTGAGGTGCTGGAAGAGTTGGATGATGTGCAACAGGTTTACAGCAATGCCCATTTCCCTGACGAGCTCATGCAACAACATGCCGGTTGATAATGGAATCCCTTCTCCCTCCGGGACGACTCCAGGGATGGAGGAGGTAGAACGAAGTTCGGAACCCGAGTCGAGAAGGCGACGCCTCCAGGGATGGAGGCGGTAGACCGCGTCGGGAACAGGCGGTCGAGGATGAGGGAATATGACATCATGGGCTCTACGCCCCTCACCCGAACCCCAGGTGAAAATGACGCGCGCCAAATGCACTTTTCCATCCCTCTCCGCCCTCACCCTCATTCCCTAGTGAATGAGGCCCCATTCACTAGGGAGAGGGAGGCGAGCCGAGGCGCGCGTGGCGCGCACTTCTTTACCTTGGGGGAGTTGGTTCGCTGATGCGCAAAAATAGAAGGTTGCCCTCACCCCGACCGCCATGGATGGCGGAAGTGCCGGAAACGCAGGAGCAGTTTTCCGGCCATCCCTCTCCCGCTGGCGCGGGCGAGGGGGAGTATGTTCGCTGATGCGAATTTTAGGAATTGACCCCGGTTCGCGCCTGACCGGCTTCGGTGTGGTGCATGTCCTGTCCTCCGGCAAGATCAGTTATGTGGCGAGCGGCGTGGTGCGCGTGCCGGCCATTGTGCTCGCCGAGCGTCTCAAGGTCATTTACGATGGTGTCGCGGAAGTGATCGCCGAATACCGTCCGGAGGTCATGGCGGTCGAGAAGGTGTTCATGGCGCGCAATGCCGATTCGGCCCTCAAGCTCGGCCAGGCGCGCGCCGCCGCCATGCTCGCGGGCGTGAACCGCGATCTGCCGGTGAGCGAGTACACCGCACTCCAGATCAAGCAGGCGCTGGTCGGCAAGGGTCATGCGCGAAAGGAACAGGTAAAGCACATGGTCAAGGCACTGCTCGCGCTGTCCGGCAATCCGCAGGCCGATGCCGCTGATGCGCTGGCCTGTGCCATCTGCCATGCTCACCATGCGCAGAGTGTGCGTTCGCGGCGCACACTCAGCCCGCGCTGGCGCAGCCGCCGCGCGCTACGGGTCGCGTCATGATCGGCCGCCTTACCGGGGTGCTCGCGCGCAAGGAGCCGCCGTCGCTGCTGCTGGACGTGAACGGCGTGGGCTACGAGCTGGATGCCCCCATGTCGACTTTTTACGACTTGCCGGCGACCGGCGACCGGGTCACGCTCTATACACACCTGGTGGTGCGCGAGGACGCGCACCTGTTATATGGCTTCTCGCGCGAATCGCAGCGCCAGTTGTTTCGCAACCTGCTCAAGGTGAACGGTGTCGGACCGCGTGTGGCGCTGGCCGTGCTCTCCGGGCTTTCCGAGCAGGAGCTGATCACCTGCCTGGCGCACGAGGACATCGCGCGCCTCATCAAGGTGCCGGGCATCGGCCGCAAAACCGCCGAGCGCCTGGTAATCGAACTGCGCGACAAGGTGGATCTGGCCGGCGCACCCGCCGCGGGTGCCGCCCGTCCGCTGAGTGTACCGGCTGATCCGGTGCAGGAAGCGATTAGTGCCCTGATTGCGTTAGGCTACAAGCCGGTCGAGGCGAGCCGGGCGGTGAGCGGTGTGCCGAGTACCGGCCTGCGGAGCGAGGACATTATCCGCGCGGCGTTGAAAGGGCTGGCGGGGATAAAGTAGTGTTACCCTCTCCCAGGTCTCTCCCGCTGTCGCGGGAAAAAGGAACCCTTCCCCCCATCCCTCTCCCGCTGGTGCGGGAGAGGGGGAGCAGGACAAATGAGGAAGCCCTCTCCCAGGCCTCTCCCGCTGGCGCGGGAGAGGGGATTAGGACAACGTCTCTCTTATGATTGAAACCGACCGCTTGGTATCCGGCAAGCCGGCCGCTGCGCCCGATGAGGCCAGCGTCGAGCAGCGCCTGCGTCCGGCGCGTCTGGTCGACTATGTCGGGCAGAAGCCGGTGCGCGAGCAGATGGAGATTTTCATTTCCGCGGCGCGCCAGCGCAGCGAGGCGCTCGACCATGTGCTGCTGTTCGGCCCGCCCGGCCTCGGCAAGACCACGCTCGCGCATATCATCGCCAACGAAATGGGCGCGACCCTGCGCCAGACCTCCGGCCCGGTGCTGGAGCGCGCCGGCGATCTGGCCGCGCTGCTGACCAACCTGCAACCGAACGATGTACTGTTCATCGACGAGATTCATCGCCTCAGTCCGGTGGTCGAGGAAATCCTCTACCCGGCGCTGGAGGACTACCAGATCGACATTCTCATCGGCGAAGGCCCGGCGGCGCGCTCTATCAAGCTTGACCTGCCGCCGTTCACGCTGATCGGCGCCACCACGCGCGCCGGCTTGCTCACCTCGCCGCTGCGCGACCGTTTCGGGATTGTGCAGCGCCTGGAGTTCTACACCGCCGAGGACCTGACGCGCATCGTACGGCGCTCGGCCGGCATTCTCAGTGTCGAGGCCGAAGAGGAGGGTATCGGCGCGATCGCGCGGCGCGCGCGCGGCACACCGCGCATCGCCAACCGCCTGCTGCGGCGCGCGCGCGACTTCGCCGAGGTGAAAGGTACAGGCGTGCTCACCGGCCGGATCGCCGAACAGGCGCTGGTTATGCTGAGCGTCGACCAGGAAGGATTCGATGCGCTCGACCGGCGACTGCTCACGGTGCTCATCGAGCGGTTTGACGGCGGGCCGGTGGGCGTGGATTCGCTGGCCGCCGCCATTGGCGAGGAGCGCGGCACGATCGAGGACGTGATCGAACCGTTCCTGATCCAGCAGGGCTTCCTGGCGCGTACCCCGCGCGGGCGCGTCGCCACGCGCCGCAGCTGGCAGCACCTCGGCCTCACGCCGCCGCCGTCGGCCGAGCCGCAGCGCGGGATGTTTGATGAAGGTTAATATTTCAACCACAGATGCACGCCGATGAACGCAGATCAAGACCGGAACCCGCACTTGTTTTGCTGTTTATTAATCCGTGTTCATCTGCGTTCATCTGTGGCCCAGATAATATGAATACGATTTTCTCCATGCCGGTCCGCGTGTATTACGAAGACACCGACAGCGGTGGCGTGGTGTATCACTCCAACTATCTCAACTTCATGGAGCGTGCGCGCACCGAGTGGCTGCGTGCGCTCGGTTTCGAGCAGGATGAACTCCTGCGCGAGTATGGAGTCATATTCGCGGTGAGCGCGGTGAGCGTGGCGTTCCACAAGCCGGCGCGCTTCAACGAATTGCTGGCGGTAACCGTGGCGCTCGACCGGCGCGGTGCCGCGAGCCTCACCCTGAAGCAGGAGGTACGGCGCGGCGACGAGCTGCTGGCGAGCGGCGATGTGCGCGTCGCCTGCATCGACGCGCAGCGTTTTGTGCCGGTGGCGATCCCGACGCGCGTGGCCGACACGGTGCTGGCGACCTGCGGCGAGGCGCCGGCGCCCGCGCGCCGCGCGTAGCGAACAACAAGGAGCGAATGTGAATCTGACGACAAGCAACGAAGGCATGGCGCTGATCAGCATCCTCAGCCATGCGAGCCTGGTGGTGCAACTGGTCATGCTGCTGTTGCTCGCCGCCTCGCTCATCTCCTGGACCATGATTTTCCGCAAGTGGTCGACGTTCAAGACGGCGAAGCGCGCCGCCGCCCGGTTCGAAGGCCGCTTCTGGTCGGGCGGCAACATCAACCAGATGTTCAAGGAATTGTCACAGAATGAAGACAATCTGTCCGGCATGGACAGCGTGTTCGTCGGCGGCTACAAGGAATTTGCGCGTCTCGAGAAGCAAAAGAATATCCAGCCGATGGAAATTCTCGAAGGTGTACAGCGCGCCATGCGTGTGGCGCTGACGCGCGAGATCGAATATCTCGAAACCCACCTGTCGTTCCTCGCCACGGTCGGTTCCATCAGCCCCTATATCGGTCTGTTCGGCACGGTCTGGGGCATCATGAATTCGTTCCACGCGTTGAGCTCGGTACAGCAGGCGACCATCGCGAGCGTGGCGCCCGGCATCGCCGAAGCGCTGATCGCCACCGCCATGGGTCTGTTCGCGGCGATCCCGGCGGTCATCGCCTACAATCGCTACTCGCACGACGCCGAGAGCCTGTTCACCCGCTATGAGATTTTCATGGAGGAATTCGCCAGCATCCTCCAGCGCCAGGCGTTCCTGAGCAAGGCCTGAGATGCCGAGCGTCCGCCACCGCCGCAAGCCCATGGCCGAGATCAACGTCGTGCCGTACATCGACGTGATGCTGGTGCTGCTGGTGATTTTCATGGTGACCGCGCCGCTGCTCACGCCCGGCGTCAAGGTGGACCTGCCACAGGCCGCCGCCTCGGCGGTGGACGATCCGGATCGCGAAACCCTGGTGGTTACGGTGGACCGCAAGGGCAAGCTGTTTCTGGACGATCGTGAGATCGGCGCCATGGCGCTGCAGTCGAAGGTGGCGGCGATCCTGCGCGTGCGCCCGCAAACACCGGTGCTGATTCGTGGCGACCGGCAGGTGGCGTATAATGATGTCGTGCAGACCATGGTGTTGTTGCAGGCCGCCGGCGCGCCGAGCGTCGGCCTCGTGACCCAGTCACCCGCTAGCCGGCCGGCCGGCAAGAGATAGGGAAAGCAGGCTTGCACAAAAATAGCTGGTATTAAGAGACATGCCGTCCGGAAACGCGCGCAGACTGCCCGGCGGCCGCAAGGCCATTATTTATGCCGTGCTCGTGCACCTCGCGCTGATCGCACTGGTGGTGGTCGGCTTCCGCTGGCAGGCCAAGCCAGCCGCCGCCCCGGCGAAGGTGGTGCAGGCACAGGCGGTAAATGACGCCGAAATGCAGAAGGAAGTCGAGCGCCGCAAAAAGCTGGAACGCGAGCGCGAGCAGCAGGAAGCAAAAAAGAAGCGCGAGCAGGAAGAGCGCGAGCGCCAGGCGGCCGAGGAGAAACGCCGCCAGGAACAGGCAGTCATTGCCGAACAGAAGCGCAAGGAACAGGACAAGCGCAAGGCCGCGGAGGCCGAGAACAAACGCAAAGACGAGGCGCGCCAGGCCGAGGCAAAGAAAAAGAAAGAGATCGAGGAGCGGCGCAAGTCCGCCGAGACCAACCTCAAGGAACAACTGGCACGCGAGGAAAAAGAGCGCATCGAGGCAAAGGCCAGGGCCGAACAGTCGGCGCGCGCCCAGAGCGAGCTGGCGCGCGTCGAGAATCTGATCCGCCAGAAGGTCGAGCGCAACTGGGTGCGGCCGGCCGGCTGGACCCGGGGCATGGAGTGTGTGGTGCGTGTGCGCCTCGCGCCGACCGGCGAGGTGATCAGCGCGACGATCGCGCGCCCAAGCGGCAATGCAGCATTTGATCGATCGGTGGAAAACGCGGTATACAAGGCATCGCCCCTGCCTCTGCCCGAGGACAAGGGCCTATTTGAACATTTCCGCGAGCTGGAATTGCGGTTTCGTCCGGAGGGACAGGCGTGAAGGCAGTGAGAATTCTGTTAAAACTCATTCTGATGGCGCTGCTCGCGGGCCACGCTTCGCTGGCGTCCGCGATTCTGACTATTGAGATCACCCAGGGCGTGGACGGCGGGTTGCCGATTGCGATTGTGCCGTTCGACGGAGCCGGCAAGCAGCAGCCCCCGCAGGACGTCGCCGCGGTGATCGAGGCCGACCTGGCGCGCAGCGGCCGTTTCACGCCGCTCGACAAGAAGTTTTTCGTTTCGCGCCCGTCCGAGGACAGACAGGTCGTGTACAAGGACTGGCGCATTGTCAAGGCCGAGGCGCTGGTCATCGGCAACGTCAAGCCGCTGGCGCAGGGCCGTTGGCAGGTCGAGTTTCGCCTGTACGACATCTATAAGGAAAAGCAGCTCGCCGGCTACAGTTATGTCGTGGCCGGTAATCATCTGCGCGCGGTGGCGCACCAGATCAGCGACATCATTTACGAGAAGCTCACCGGTGAGCCGGGTGTGTTCAGCACGCGCATCGCCTACGTCACCCGCGAGGGTGTCGTGAAGCGCTTCAGTTACAAGTTGCAGATTGCCGACTCGGATGGCCATAATCCCTTGAATTTGTGGACATCAAAGGAACCGATCCTGTCACCGGCCTGGGCGCCGGACGGCGAGCGCCTCGCGTACGTGTCATTTGAACATCAGCGCCGTCCAACCCTGTATTTGCAGAACGTGGTGAATGGCGCGCGCCACCGCATCGCCGGATTCGATGGTATCAACTCGGCGCCGGCCTGGTCGCCGGACGGCACCAAGCTCGCACTCACCCTGTCGCGCGACGGCAACCCGGAGATCTACGTGATGCGGCTGTCCGACAATGCGCTCACGCGCCTCACCAACCACCCGGCGATCGACACCGAACCGTCCTGGTCGCCGGACGGAAAGGAAATCGTTTTTACTTCGGATCGCGGCGGCAAGCCGCAGATCTATCGCATGCGCGCCGACGGCGGCAAGGTCGAGCGCGTGACGTTCGAGGGTGAATACAACGCGCGCGCCTCATACTCGGCGGACGGCAAGATGCTGACGCTAGTGAGCGGCGTGCAGGGCCGCTATCACGCCGCGCTTCTGCATCTGCATAGTTCGGTGTTGCAGGTGCTCACCGACACACCGCTGGACGAATCACCGAGCTTCGCGCCCAACGGACGCATGATTCTGTATGCCACCGATCGCGGCGGGCGCGGCGTGCTCGCATCGGTATCGTCCGACGGCCGCGTGCGCCAGCTTCTCAAACTCCAGGAGGGCGATGTGCGTGAGCCTGCCTGGTCGCCGTTCAACCGTTCCACCCCCACCCACTAAGGAGTCACTCCATGGATAAGAAATTGCAGCTTACAATATTAGGTATCGCGGCACTGTTCCTCACTGCCTGCGGCGGCAGTGAGGCCACCAAGCCCGACGTCGAGGACAAGAGTGTCGGCACCGGCACCAGCGCTGATACGGGCGTGAGCGGCAGGCCCCTGGACGCCAGGACCGACCTGCTCGCCAAGCGGCGCGTCTACTTTGCCTTCGACAGCAGCGCCGTGGATGAGGAGAATCGCGCCATTGTCGAAGCACATGCCGCCTATCTGGCCGCGAACAAGAACATCAAGGTTGTGTTCGAAGGCCATGCCGACGAACGCGGCACGCGCGAATACAACCTGGCGCTGGGCGAGCGTCGCGCACAGGCGGTGGAGCGCATGGCCAAGATCCTGGGTTTGACCGGGGACCGGATCAAGACGGTTTCCTATGGTGAAGAAAAGCCGGTGGCCATGGATCATAGCGAAGCCGCCTGGGCGCTGAACCGCCGGGTCGAGATTATCTATTGATCATGGCAAGAGGGCGGACCGTCATGCATTGGTGCATCGCCTCGTCGTTGCTGGTTCTGGCTGTGGCGGTAACGACCTCGGTCGCCGCCGAGCTGCCGGATCGGCGTGCGGTGGCCGCCAAGCCGGCCGCGGAGGCGACGACGCGTAACACCATGCTCGACCTCATGCGCCAGCTGGAGGAGCTGCAAACCGAGGTACGCCAGTTGCGCAACAACGTCGAGGTGCAGGGCCATGAGCTCAATCAGCTCAAGGGCCGGCAGCGCGCGCTGTATGACGATCTCGACACCCGCCTGCGCGAAGCCGAGCGCCGTGGCGGCGCCACGGCGCCGGTTGCACCGACAGTTGCAGCGACGCCGTCTGCACCGTCCACTCCGCGCGTCACTACCGCATCGCAGCAGCAGGAATACGATGCGGCGTTCAATCTCATGAAACAGGGGCTCTATGAACGTGCGGTCAAGGCGTTCCGGGCGTTCCTGGCCAAGTATCCGGACAGCGGATTGGCGGACAATGCCCAATACTGGGTTGCGGAGGGTAATTATGTCCTGCGCAATTACAAGCTGGCGTTAGAGGAATTCACCAAGGTTGTGAATGACCCGCAGAGCTCGAAGGCGCCGGATGCATTGCTCAAGATCGGGTATGTGCATTACGAACTCGGCGCTTACGACAAGGCACGCAAGACCCTTGGCGAGGTGCAAAAACGTTTTCCGGGCACGGGCGTTGCCAAGCTCGCCGAGGTGCGTCTCGACAAGATGAAGAAGGAAGGGCGCTAGGGAAGCTCTGAACAAGTGTCGATCAAGAGGTAACCCCCTCTCCCTATCAGGGAGAGGGCGGACTTAATCAGAGGTTCCTTAACCCGTCCTTGCCCCATGCAGTGAATCTGCATCCGCTTCCCGGTCAGGTATAATGCCTGACCAGTTCCCTATGCCTGCGACCCCGTCATCATGACCGCACGCCATCCGCCGGCGGCCACGTCCGCCACTCCATCTAACCGGGCCGCGCAGTTGCGCGTGAACGAGATTTTTTACTCCCTGCAGGGTGAGTCGCGCACGGTCGGTCTGCCCACGGTGTTTATCCGCCTCACCGGCTGCCCGTTGCGTTGCGGTTACTGCGACACGGATTATGCCTTCCACGAGGGCGACTGGATGACGGTTGCCGAAATCCTCGCCCAGGTGGCCGGCTATCAGCCGCGTTACGTGACCGTGACCGGCGGTGAGCCGCTGGCGCAACGACCCTGCATCGAACTGCTCGCCAGGCTGTGCGATGCGGGCTACGTGGTATCGCTCGAAACCAGCGGGGCGGTGGACATCAGTAAGGTTGACCCGCGTGTGTGCCTGGTCATGGACGTGAAAACCCCGGGTTCGGGCGAAGCGGCGAAGAACGACGCCGCCAACCTGAAATTCCTCAAGCAAACCGACCAGGTCAAATTCGTGATTTGTGATCGTGCCGATTACGAATGGAGCCGCGCGTTCCTGCAGCGCGAGCGGCTTACCGAGCATTGCGACGTGTTGTTTTCGCCGGCCTGGGGCCGGGTTGAGCCCAGAGATCTTGCCGAGTGGGTACTCGCCGACCGTCTGCCGGTACGTGTACAGGTCCAGCTCCACAAGCTGTTGTGGGGCGAGACGCGGGGACATTGACCATGACGCGCGCCGTGGTGCTGCTCTCCGGCGGTCTCGATTCGGCGACCGTGCTGGCGATTGCGCGCGAACGCGGCTGCGAGTGTTACGGCCTGAGCTTCGATTACGGCCAGCGCCACCGCATCGAGCTCGACGCCGCGCAGCGCGTGGCCGCAAGCCTCGGCGCGGTCGCACACAGGGTGGTGCGGCTCGACATCGGCTGGATGGGCGGCTCGGCGCTCACCGACACGCGCCTGGACGTGCCGCACCAGCCGGGCGCAGGCATTCCCATCACCTATGTGCCGGCGCGCAACTCCATATTTCTCGCGATCGCCCTCGGCTGGGCCGAGGTGCTGAACGCGCATGATATTTTCATTGGCGTGAATGCCGTGGATTACGCCGGCTATCCCGACTGCCGGCCGGAATTCATCCGGGCGTTCCAGAATCTCGCCAACCTCGGCACGCGCGCCGGCATCGAGGGTGACGGTTTTCGTGTGCAGGCACCGCTCATCAATCTGAACAAGGCCGAGATCATTGCCACGGGCGTGCGGCTTGGCGTGGACTACACGCTGACCCAGTCCTGCTACGAGCCGGACGCCGCCGGGCGGGCTTGCGGGACCTGCGATTCCTGCCGTCTGCGCGCCCAGGGCTTTGCCGCCGCGGGCATCCCCGATCCTACACTCTATGTCAGCGGCCGTCCGCCGGACTGAGGGGTGCCCGTGGTGCCGATGGAACAAACTGGGTAAAATCCCCCGTCTTAAAATAGATTTTTACCTACTCCCTCTCTCCCGCATCAGCGGAAGAGAGGGCAAGGGGTGAGGGCATCCTTAACAGCAGGCCGAACTCATGGGACGGCACTGACATCCCGATATCCGGAGGAATTATGGAGTTTACGATTCATCATCAAGTGCTGGGCCTGGTATTTCTCGCGGCCATGATCTTGGGCGCGGTCGCCAACAAGACCGATTTCTGCACCATGGGCGCCGTGTCCGACTGGGTGAACATGGGTGCCACCGGCCGGATGCGCGCCTGGCTGTTCGCCATGACCGTGGCGCTGCTCGGCGTAATGGTCCTTGAAGGCGCCGGCAAGCTGGTGCTGCCGGCCGACACCTTCCCGCCGTACCGTACCGGTAATTTCGCCTGGCTGCGCTACGTGCTGGGCGGTGTGATGTTCGGCGTCGGCATGACCCTCGGCTCGGGTTGCGGCAACAAGACCCTGGTCCGTATCGGCGGCGGCAACCTCAAGTCGGTGATGGTGCTGGTGATCGCCTCAATCGCGGCGTATTACATGCTGTGGGGCGACATCGGCGGCGTGGGTTTTTACGACAAGTTCTTCAACAGCTGGATCGCCCCGAGCACCATCGACCTTCCCGCGCACGGCATGGCCAGCCAGGAGCTGGGCGCGATCGTCACCGGACTCACCGGCGCCGCCAACCTGCACTACATCGTGGGCGGTATTCTGGTTGCGGTGATGCTGGCGTTCATCTTCAAGTCCGCGGACTTCCGTGCCAGCTTCGACAACATCTTCGGTGGCCTGGTCGTGGGCCTGGTGGTGATCGCCGGCTGGTACCTCACCGGCGGCCCGATGGGCGCAGAATGGAAAGATTACGCCGAACTTGCCACCGACATCCCGAGCCGCGTGAATGTGCAGTCCTTCACGTTCATCAGCCCGATGGGTGACAGCGCGCGCTACCTGCTGAATCCGTCCAACCTCATGCTCATCAACTTCGGTGTGATGGCGCTCACCGGTGTGATCGTCGGCTCGTTCCTGTATGCCGTGCTATTCCGCAAGTTCCGCATCGAGTGGTTCGCCTCCGGCAAGGATTTTGTGAACCATGCCGTGGGCGGCGTGCTCATGGGCATCGGCGGCGTGCTGTCCATGGGCTGCACTATCGGCCAGGCGGTCACCGGCGTCTCGACGCTGGCGCTGGGTTCGATCCTGACCTTCGTGGCGATCGTGTTCGGCAGTGCCCTCACCATGAAAGTCCAGTACTACCAAATGGACGAACAGGGCTTCTTCAGCGCGCTGCGTTCGGCGCTCGCCGACCTGCGCCTGCTGCCGCGCAAGGCCTGACATCCCGGACGTCACCCCACCAAGGCCCGCGCCGCGGGCCTTGGTTTCCAGGCGCTTTCATTGACAGCCCGAAGACCGCTCCGGATAATGCCGCCTCCTGCCCAGTCCCTGTCCCCCATCGCGGGCCGTTAGCTCAGTCGGTAGAGCAGCTGGCTTTTAACCAGTTGGTCGCAAGTTCGAATCTTGCACGGCCCACCAGTTCTTCAACCTGGAAAAAGCAGTCAGCCGCAGATGAACGCAGATAAACGCGGCTATTCAATGCACTGCCGGTATTCGCCAGATCACCAAAAGGGTGAATGACCTGGGTGCATCAATGACATGATTTATTTGCATTTATCTGCGTTCATCTGCGGCTAAAGCCGTTCTTAGGTTCAACGGCTTACAGCTCCTGATAGCGTCTGATAAGCGCGAGTACCGGCAGGCGGCGTGGTCCGTCAGCCTCTACCGGATGCGAATCGTCACACAGAACAATTGGTGAATTTGTTGGGATATTTCTTGAGGGCGACTCCGTGGTTGCATGCTGCAACCACGCTCGGCTAGACTGGGTTTTATCGGCAAAGAGGATAATTCCCCATGGCCACCCTGCATGTCCGCAACGTCCCCGAGAAGCTCTACAAGCGCATCCAGAAGCTCGCGGAAGAAGAAAACCGCTCGGTAACCGCCGAAGTCATCCAGCTTTTAAACCAAGGTCTTCAGGCGCGCGAGGCACGCCGGGGTGCGGCCGAGGTCATTGAGCGCATCCGGCAGCGGGCGCAGAAGATCGAGCTGCCCCGTGGCTGGAAGGATTCGGCCGAACTGCTCCGCGAGGACCGCAGCCGGTGAGTCCGGCCCCGTTCCGGGCGGTGGTGGATGCCAGTGTCGCGGTAAAGATTTTTGTGCCCGAGGCGCTTTCTGCCGAGGCACAGACGGTATTCGCGCGCTTCGCCTCGGAAAATGGCGCCGAGCTGATTGTGCCCGACTTATTTTTTATCGAGTGCGCGAACGTGTTCTGGAAGTGGGTGCAGCGATCCGCCTACCCGGCAAAAGCCGCCCAGGAACATCTGCGCGATCTAACGGGCCTTGGCCTGACGGCGATTCCTACCCAGGTTCTGGCCGACGATGCTCTGGACATTGCATTGAAACATCGGATCACGGCCTATGATGCCTGCTACATCGCCGCCGCGGCCCAACTACGGCTTCCATTGATTACCGCCGACGCGAAGCTGGTTGGGCAGGTGGCGAAAGGTCCTTATGAGGTGCAGTGGTTGGGGGATGTGAAGCCGGTATCGCCTTGATACTAATTAAGTCAGGCAATGAGGGAGGGGAGAAGTGGCCGCAGTGATCAATACCAAGAGACAGCAGGTGCCGACCAAGGCCGCCGAGACAGAAAAATCCCTCGAATCCTGGATCTGGGACGCCGCCTGTTCCATTCGCGGCGCGAAGGACGCCGCGAAATACAAGGAGTTCATCCTCCCGCTGATTTTCACCAAACGTCTGTGCGATGTCTTCGATGACGAGCTGAACCGTATCGCCCAAGAGGTCGGCTCGCGCGCCAAGGCCTTCAAGCTGGTGAAGCGCGACAAGAAACTGGTGCGCTTCTACCTGCCGTTGGAGCCCAAGAACCCGGACGACGCCGTTTGGTCGGTTATCCGCACGCTCTCGGACAAGATCGGCGAGCAGCTCACCACCCACCTGCGCGCCATCGCCGACGCCAACCCGCTGCTCAAGGGCATCATCGATCGCGTGGACTTCAACGCCACCACCCATGGCCAGCGTGACATTGATGACGACCGCCTCTCCAGCCTCATCGAGGCCATCAGCGCCAAGCACCTTGGCCTCAAAGATGTGGAGCCGGACATCATCGGCCGCAGCTACGAATACCTCATCCGCAAGTTCGCGGAAGGCTCGGGCCAGAGCGCGGGCGAGTTCTACACCCCCGCCGAGGTCGGTCTCGTCATGGCGCGCATCATGGACACCGAACCGGGCATGGACGTGTACGACCCCTGCTGCGGTTCCGCCGGCCTGCTCATCAAGTGTCGCTTGGTCTTGGACGAGAAGATGCGCACCGCCAAAAAACTCCCTCGCCCCGCGAAGCGGGGAGAGGGCGGGGGTGAGGGGCAGTACGCACCGATCAAACTCTACGGTCAAGAAAACGAGCCTGGCACCTGGGCCATGGCCAACATGAACATGATCATCCACGACATGGAAGGCGAGATTCAAATCGGCGACACCTTCCGCAAGCCGAAGTTTCGCAAGGGCAACCGCCTCCAGACCTTCGACCGCGTGGTGGCCAATCCCATGTGGAACCAGACTGAGTTCAAGGAGAAGGACTACGACGCCGACGAGCTCGACCGCTTCCCCAAAGGCGCGGGCTTCCCCGGCAGCAAGGCCGACTGGGGCTGGATGCAGCACATCCTCGCCAGCCTCAACGACAAGGGCCGCGCCGCCGTGGTGCTCGACACCGGCGCCGCCTCGCGCGGCAGCGGCAACGCCAACACCAACAAGGAAAAGGACGTGCGCCGCTGGTTCGTGGAGCAAGACCTCATCGAAGGCGTGCTCTACCTGCCGGAAAACCTGTTCTACAACACCGGCGCGCCGGGCATCGTCATCGTGCTGAACAATTCGAAGCCCAAGGAGCGCCAGGGCAAGCTGTTCCTGCTCAACGCCAGCCGCGAGTTCGTGAAGGGCGATCCCAAGAACTACATCCCCGAAGACGCCATCGCCCGCATCGCCGACACCTTCACCGCGTGGAAGGAAGTGGGCAAGTATTCGCGCATCGTCACCCGCGAGGAGATCGCCAAGAACGACTACAACATCTCGCCGAGCCGCTACATCCACACCGGCGAGGGCGAGGAATATCGCCCCATTGCCGAAATCGTGGAAGAATTGAACGTCCTGGAAGAAGAGGCCAGGGAAACGAATCGGGCCCTGCGGCTGATATTGGCGAGGCTTGGCGTATGAAAGCGTCTGATCCGTATCAAGCCACGCGTTGCTGGATTTCTCGCTCCCTCTCCCCTTGCGGGAGAGGGTTGGGGTGAGGGGTATCTACATCAAAGCATCGGCACATGACTCAGGGAAAAACATGAAAAGGAAGAAAGCCGTAGCCAAACCAAAATCAGGCGGCAGACCTGCGCGCGGAGACCAGAATCTCTCCGCGACGCGGAGAGATTTATACCAATCCATCGCCGAAATCCTCCGCGCTGCCCGCGCCAATGCCTACCGGGCCGTCAACTTCGCCATGGTCGAGGCCTACTGGAACGTCGGGCGGAAAATAGTCGAGGAGGAGCAACGCGGCGAAGAGCGGGCGGAGTACGGTGCGGCGCTGCTCAGGAACCTGTCCATCCGCCTGACCGCGGAGTTCGGGACGGGGTTTTCGGAGCAAAGTCTTCGCAACATGCGTCAATTTTATTCCTGCTTCTCAATTCGCTCCGCACTGCGGAGCGAATTGACGTGGAGCCACTATAAAGCACTGATTCGTGTTGAAAACGAGGCCGCCCGAGCCTATTACGTCACCGAAGCAGCCAGCCAGAACTGGAGTACCCGCGCCCTGGAAAGGCAGATCAACTCCCTCTACTACGAACGCCTGCTGATGAGCCGCGACAAGGCGGCGGTCACGGAAGAAATGCAGCAAAAGACCGCGCCGCTTGCCCCCGCGCCCCAGGACTTCATCAAAGACCCCTATGTCCTGGAGTTCCTCGGCATCCCGGATGCCCACGAATTCCGCGAGGCGGAACTCGAACAGGCCATCATCGGCAAACTCCAGACCTTCATGCTCGAACTCGGCAAGGGCTTCGCCTTTGTCGCCCGCCAGCAGCGCATCTCAACGGAGACCAAGGACTTCTTCGTTGACCTGGTGTTCTACAACTACATCCTCAAATGCTTCGTCCTAGTCGATCTCAAAACCGGCGAACTGACCCACCAGGACATCGGCCAGATGGACATGTACGTCCGGCTGTTCGAGGACACGGTAAAAGGCGCGGACGACAATCCCACCGTCGGCATCATCCTGTGCACGGAAAAAGACCACACCGTGGTGAAATACTCCGTGCTCAACGAGAACCGACAGTTGTTCGCGTCGAAATACATGCTCTATCTGCCGACGGAGGAGGCCCTGCGCGAAGAGTTGGAACGGGAGCGGGCGTTGGTGGTGCGGGAACAGCGGGTGCAGTATGTAAAAGAAGTGGTGGTATAGCCCATGTCTTGGCCATCAATCGAATTTCCCGAAGCGGTTCGCAAAACGAAGGTTGGGCGAGAGAACCAAGTACTTTCGGCCGACATCCAGCCTTTCGGTCGCTTCCCGGTGGTCGATCAAGGCCAAGCGTTCATAGCCGGCTACTCGGATGTGGAGGAACGGGTTATCCGCGATGATCTTCCGATGGTGATTTTTGGGGATCACACACGCTGCGTGAAGTATGTGGATTTCCCATTCATTCTTGGAGCAGACGGCACAAAAGTTCTGAAGCCGAAGGAAGACCTTTTCGATCCAAAGTTTTTCTACTACGCGCTACTGAGTCTCGACATCCCAAATCGCGGATACAACCGTCACTTCACAGTCCTGAAAGAGAAAACGGTTCCTCGCCCCGATAAGGACGAACAGCGCAAGATCGCTGGCGTGTTGGGCGTGGTGCAGCGATCGATCGAGCAGCAGGAGCGGCTGCTACAGCTCACCGCCGAACTGAAAAAGACGCTCCTCCACCAACTCTTCACCCAAGGCCTACGCGGCGAACCCCAAAAACAAACCGAAATCGGCCCCGTGCCGGAGAGTTGGGAAGCAACCACGCTCGGCAACCTCGCTTGCTTGCCTTATGGCTTTTTACAAACCGGTCCCTTCGGAAGCCAGCTCCACAAGCACGATTATCTGGAGGAAGGCGTTGGTGTTGTGAATCCGACCCATCTTTGGGGAAATAGGATCAATCATGAAGATGTGCCACGAGTAAGCTCCGAAACTGCGGCTCGGCTGAAGCGACATCAATTGGAGGCAGGTGACATACTTTTTGCGCGTCGAGGGGAGATTGGACGGCACGGAATGGTAACGAAGAATGAGGAGGGGTGGTTGTGTGGAACTGGCTGTTTCCTCGCACGTGTGCGCCAAAATCATATAGACAACCGTTTCCTCTCCTATCTGTGCTCAACTTCTGGTGTGATCGCTTGGCTGAACAGCCACGCCGCTGGCGCAATAATGCCTAACCTTAATAACACAGTCTTGGGCTCAATGCCGGTGTTCTATCCGAAGCTAGACGTTCAGATGGAAATCGCTGACTGCTTGGACACGGCGGAACAGAAAGTGATGATCCATGAACATAAAAAGCAGTCTTTAACGGACCTTTTCCGCACCCTGCTGCACCAGTTGATGACGGCGCAGATTCGTGTCCACGACCTCGACTTGCCAGAACTGGCAGCGCTTACCACGGAGTAAGCCATGCCGCTTCCTGGCGGGTCATCTGACAAATTTGGTAACCGCTACGAATCGTCGTGGACGGTTTCGCAGTTCGTGCGAATGCTGCACGGGCAGGTGGAGAGCATCCGCATTGAAGACCCCGGAGTCACGAAGGCCGAGTTCGTGGTAACGAGCGGAGGAACGCGCGAACTGCACCAGGCAAAGCGCAGCCACCCAGACGGCAAATGGACCCTCGCGTCTCTGGCTGCATCCGATGTGAACCTCCTGCAAGCTATATCTGCCGAACTATCGGGAAACAGCGAGCGGTTTGTGTTCGTTTCCAGCAGCGATGCACCAGAACTGCGAGAACTCAGCGAGCGCGCACGGCAGGCGGAATCGGCATCGGAGTTTGAGACCCAGTTTCTCGCGGCCAAGGTCCAAGAAGCTAATTTCGAGAGGCTGAGAAAGTACTGGAGCAACATCAACGCGGCGTCGGCATACGACGTTCTGCGACGCATTGAAGTTCGCACGATGGACCAGGCAAGCCTCGACGAGCAAGTGCGGTGGGGGCTAAGTGCATTATTTCTCAGCGATCCGCAATCGGCGAGCGCCGAGTTACGGCGCATTGCAGAGGATTCCGTCCATCAGACGCTAACACGAGATTTGCTTGTGCAGCGTATGGCGACGCGTGGATACAAGCTTCGCCGGCTGGCAAAGCTGGATTCGGCAGGTCCGCTCATTGCCGAGGTAACCAAGAACTATCTTGAAGGTGCTCGAAAGAAGCTCATTCGGCAGTCTCTGATCTCCCGCACCGCTACGCAGGCGCTTCTCAGTCAAGTCGATAGTGAGCCGCTCGGAGGTGATTTCGTACTTACTGGTAAAGCGGGCACTGGTAAAACCGGCTGCGTCGTCGAATTCGTGGAAAGCCTGCGGAACCGCGGAACCCCGGTTTTAGTGTTTCGTGCCGATCGCCTCGTACCGGTTTCGGCAACCGCTGATCTTGGTCAGCAACTTGGTTTGGAAGAATCTCCTGCGCTCGTATTGGCCGCGGCAGCCGCCGGTAGGGAGGCTGTTTTGGTTGTGGATCAATTGGATGCGGTCAGCACAACTTCCGGCCGGAGTGCGGAGCTTTTCGATGCGGTGGAGGGGTTACTTGCTGAAGCTCGCGGACTTCGCGGAAGACTCAAGCTGCATGTGGTAGTCGTCTGCCGGGCGTTTGATTGGGAAAATGATCATCGGCTCCGTCGGATGGTGTCTGAGCAACATGCCAAGGTCGAAGTTTCCGAGTTCACCCCCGAGGAAGTGAAAGCGGTATTTTCTGCCGCAGGTTTTCGTATCGAAATACTTCAGCCGCGCCAAATGGAGTTGCTGCGTCTGCCACAGAACCTTTCCCTATTTCTCGACGCTGAGTTCAACCCGGCGACCGCTCCGAAGTTCAACACAGCAAAAGAGCTCTTCGACCGCTACTGGGATACGAAGCGCCGGGCTGTCAACGGGCGTGCCGTTCTGTTGACCGACCAATGGGCACTGATCATCGAACTGCTATGCGAGGAGATGACTCGCACTCAGCAACTCTCTGTGCCGCGTGAGAAACTCGATCCGTTTGCAACTGACTACGTTGCGCAGATGGCATCTGAAGGCGTGCTCACTTTCGATGGCAAACGTTACGGATTTGGCCACGAGAGTTTTTTCGACTACTGTTTCGCCCGCGCGTTTGTCACGAAAGACCACCCGCTTGCGGAGTTCCTGACTACATCGGAGCAGCATCTCTTCCGTCGCGCCCAGGTTAGGCAGGTTCTCGCCTATCTTCGCGACGCAGACCGTTTGCGTTATTGCTCCGAGCTTCGCACTTTGCTTACTGACAGCCGCGTTCGCGCTCACATCAAAGACCTAATTCTCGCAATGCTCGTGAGCGTGGAAGGTCCTGGCGATGATGAATGGGCAGTGCTGGAGCCATGGTTAAATATGCAACTGGAAGCCTTCGCATATGATCAGCGTAAGCGTGACAAATTTACTACCCTCGTTTGGCAACACTTCTTTGTTTCACCAACTTGGTTTCATCTTGCTGATAAGCGTGGGCTCATAGCGGGGTGGCTGGCTTCTAAGAACGAATGGCTTGTCAATGTTGCTGTGAACTACCTACGGTCCCACCAGCGGCAATTTGGTGATCGAGTTGCCGAATTGCTGGAGCCATATGTTGGGAAAGAGGGCGATTGGACACTACGGCTACGCCATGTAGTGGAATGGGCGGACCACGAGAGTAGCCGACGTTTCTTTGAGTTGTTTTTGCGGCTGATTGACGATGGAACACTTGATGAGGCACGGGGGCCTATCGCTGTTAACAGCACATTCTGGAGCATGCTCCATGGCTTAGCCGAGGCTAAGCCCGAATGGATTCCAGAAGTTATCACCCATTGGTTAAAAAGGCGCTCAACGCTTATTCAGCAACAAAAAGACGAGAACGGAAGGGTTCCGTGGAGAGACATATTCAGCCATGATGCCTTTGGCTCCAGGTATTTCCTCAAAGCTGCGGAAAAGGCGCCCGCTGTTTTTGTGCAGTACGTTCTGCCAGTTGTTCTCGAAATTACAGATGCAGCTGTTTACAAAACCAACTCAGAACCGCCGTTACGTGGTGCAATATGGCTTCTTTTGCAAGAGAAAGAATACGACACGATTGACAGCGCCTGCCTGAATTCGTTGATTACTGCGTTAGGGCATGCGGCCAAAGACCAACCCGACACCCTTGGCCCTGTCATTGCTGAGCTTCGCAGGCGTGATACTTATATCGCGAATTTTCTTCTTCTAAATCTGTATACAAGCGGAGCCTCTCACTTTGCAGACGAGGCCGCCACGCTACTCTGTGCCGAGACGTGGCGATTCGACTGTGGCTACGCAGATAGTCCATATTGGGTCGCCATGCAACTCATCCAGGCCATCGCTCCATCGTGTTCCGTGGGTAATCTGACACGGCTGGAAACAGCGATCCTGGCGTATAGGCCCAAATACGAACGCACCGCCGGAGGGCACAAGATCGCTGGTCGCGCACAACACACGTTGCTCTCAGCGATACCACCAGAACTCCGGAGCAAGAATGCGCAATCTCGGTTCAAGGAACTGGAACGAAAATTTGGGGAACCTGATGCCGCCCCTCGTGGAATCCGTACGTTCACAGTCGGATCGCCAATTGAGAAGGGACACGCAGATATGATGACGGATGAACAATGGCTTAAGGCGATTGCGAAATATCACACGGAGGAACGAATTCATCGTTGGGACGACCCAGAAAAAGGCGGTGCGCGGGAGCTTGCTGGAATGCTGCGCGAGTATGTTCGCAATGAACCGGAACGGTTTGCCCGCTTGAGCCTGCGATTTCCACCGGGCACTAATCCCGCCTATATCGAGCGGACGCTGGACGGTCTCAAAGATGCGGCAGCAGCTACTGACCTGAAGCTCGCCGTCTGTCAGAAGGCTTATCGTGAATCGCGCGAGGAGTGCGGCAGGGCAATCGCCGATCTGCTCGGTAGTATTAAAGAGCCGCTTTCAGATGAAGCCGTGCAGATGCTCGATTGGTTAGCAACTGAGCATCCAGATCCAGAAAAGGAGTTATGGAACGTCGAGGCAACAAGTGGTCAGTCCTACAACGGAGGCGACATCCTCACGCACGGTATCAACACGACACGTGGACGTGCAGCGGAGGCAATTCGCGATCTTATTCTGAAGGATGCCAGTTACATCGAACGCTTCCGTACTACGCAGGAACATTTGGTGAACGATAAGAGCGTCTCAGTGCGTTCGTGCGCCGCTTCAACTCTGTTGGCGGTAGCTCGCCACGATACACCGTTGGCAATTTCCCTCTTCAAGTCGCTTGCCTCTGCTGATGACCGCTTATTGGCAACCCAATACGCTGATCACTTCATTTACCATGGGCTCCGGCAGAACTACAGCGAAATGCGCCCATATGTTGAAAAGTTACTTCGCTCAACGGATGAAGAGGCAAACAACGCAGGCGCACGGTTTGCCAGTCTCGCGGTGCTCTATGGCCATTCTGCGGCTGATTTGGTGGAAGAAGCAATGGCTGGAAATGCATCGCAACGGAAAGGCGTCGCCATCGTCGCAGCTTGTAATATCGCCTCCGCAGAGTGTCGGGAATGGTGCGAAAAACATTTGTTGAAGCTCTTTAATGACGACACTCCGGAAGTGCGCCGTGCATCGGCGTCTTGTTTTCGTTATCTCGAGAAAGAACCGCTCGAATCGTACGAGTCTCTCATCACCGCATTTTGCGATAGCGCGGCCTACCAGGAGGACTCGTTTCCGATTCTGCACGTACTGGAAGAATCGCTGAGACGACTGCCAGGTATTACCTGTGTCGTTTGCGAAAAATTCCTCGCACGTTTTAGCGATGAAGCGAAGGACATCCGCACCCAGCGAGGTGGTGATGTCCACACAGTGGCGAAACTGATTTTCCGTACCTACCAACAGCACCAGCGCGATGAATGGGCGCCACGCTGCCTTGATCTGATCGACCAGATGTGCATCGAAGGCATCAATGACGTGAAATCTGGTCTTGAGGAATTTGAAAGGTAATACATGCCTATCCCCACTGAACATAAAACAGTCCAGTCCCGCATCCATGCCTATGCGCAGGAGATCGGCTGGCGCTTTGTGCCGCGTGCTAATACGGAGAAGCGACGTGGCTTCGACCGTGATGGCGCTACTCCCGAGAAACGCACCCGCTCGGCGTTGGATTAATCGGGTTTCAAACCCGTCAGCAACTTGACCAGTGTGTCTACGGCGGTAAACGGATTTTCGTTACCATGGCGCTTCCGTTCCGCAGTCAGTGTTGCCGCGTTCCCATAGGCCGTGTCGAGCAGGTGGCGGGTTCTGGCAAAGTGACCGCCCTGGCTTTTATCGTATCCTGGCAGACGGCCGGGCTGTCGCAGAAGGTTATAGACCTCATTGCGATGACACTCGCGGGTAATACGCTCGAAATGCAATAACAGCCATAACTCGAAGCAGGGGATGGATGGAATAGCGGTGAAGCGAATGGGCTGTTTAAGCTCATTCCTGTGTTTCTTGTCCAGAGCGGCAGTGCTCGCCATGGCGTTATCAAAGTTGGCCCTGGGGTGGTCGTCGCGTAAAAAACACAAAACACATGTTCCCACTCCCGCGTTTTCAGGCACTCGTCTCTGGCGAAATCCACCACCTGCTGGGGCGTGGTGCCATAGGCGCTTGGCATCATGCGGATATTGGCCGTGTGCAGCCGGTAGTGTTGGCAAATTTCTTCGAAGTACAACGGTTCCGTTTTTTCGCCTTCGCTGACAATCAGGATGCGTTCGTAGCTGGCGCGGTTGGCTTTCTTGCGCGCCAGTGCCCGAGCCTGGCGTTCCTTGGGCTGATTATCGCGCCCCATAGGGTTTCTTACGACACCAGATCGCGGAAGAAAGGCAGCGCGCCGAATCGGCCCAAGAGATAACCACGTTCCCATGCCTCCTTTTTGCGGGGGCTGAAGTCAGTAAACGGGTAGAGCGTGGTGACCTGCTCGCGATTCTTCTCGACAAACCAGATCTGGTCGCGGCGGAGCAGATCGGGGTCGAGCAGTGTGGTGTCGTGAGTAGTAAAAACGAGCTGTGCGTTGGCCGTGTTGATCTTGGGATTGTGAAACAGACTTACCAGTCGCCTCACCAGCAAAGGATGCAGACTGCTATCGAGCTCATCCACGATCAGGATGCGCCCGGCCTTGAGAATGTCCAGCACCGGTCCCGCCAATGCAAACAGCCGTTGAGTGCCCAAGGATTCATCACCGAGTTCGAAGGTGGCCGAGCCGTGTTCAGTTTCGTGACGAAACTGCGGCATCAGAAAGTCACGTTCTTCGGTACGGACATCGGACTTGCCAGTGGCGGCGTCAAAGTTGAATGTCTGTGCCACGCCCTTGCGTGGGGCTACGTCAATATCGGTAATGCTGATGTCAGCGGAGGCCATAAACTCGCGTATGGCCTGCTTGCCCTCGCTCTGCTGGAGCATGCCAACGGAGAAGTCAATCTGAGGAAGTACACCGGCGCCGAAAACGACTAGCTTATGTACTATCCAGGCAAATACAGGGCGCAGCTGCTCGCTGTTGAGTTGGACGGCAGTGGAGAGAAAGAGGGCATTGGTGCGGGTGGATTCCTGCCACAGCTTGCGTTGGCCGGTCAGGTGCGAACCGAACTCATAGACATCGCGGCTTGAGTCCGGGTCGTAGTGACGAGTGAACCACTGTTGCGGCTTGGCGGTGCGATATGCCAGAAGCCATTCTTCTGTTACGCGATCTGCTGTTAGCGCGAATCCGTATTGATAGCGAACTCCATCTTCAAGGAATGTTAGCTCGAAGCGGGTTGGCTCCTTGGCGGTGTTTGGGTTCAGCCGAAAGGGCTGCACATTGAAGGTCTGGCCCAGTTGCATGGTGGTGGCCGAATCGGCCACCACCGCGCGCATGAATGCCGCGGCGTTGACCAGGTTGGACTTTCCTCCGGCATTCGGGCCATATAAGACAGCGCTACGCAGCATGTCCGGGATGGCCTTGGGACCGATATGCACCACGTGGGTCTCGCGATGCGACTTATCCGTGGATGCAACCAGGCTCAAGACAAGCTCGTCCCGGATTGAGCGATAGTTGCCGACGCGGAACTCAATTAGCATGGCTTTAAGACGGATTATTTATTAGAATAAATTGTAATTTCGTACAATAATGTCGATTTGTCAAATAATTTTAAGTATTAAACATATAATATATGTGAATTTACAAGATTAATCGCTGGGAAACTGTTGGTGACAAAGCTGGGTAGGGTGGACACGAAGTGCCCACGCGGAAATCGGAACCGGTGCGGCAGGGCGCACCCTACGCACTTGCCTCCCGCACACGCGGGAGGGGCGCGAAGATGCGAAGATGCAGGGCCTGCACGCGTGGGCACAAACAGCGTGCCCACCCTACCAGACTGACTACTGCGGATACCCAAAATGGGTAGCATCAAACCCAATTTGGGTATGAAGAATTCAGTCTGAACTCGCGTGAATCGAAGGGGCGTAGAAAACACTTGCGCGCCACTTTAAGTGGCGCACTTTGCTGAATCATGCCAAAAATCTGAACTCATCCGTAAATAATTTACCATTAAAAATTTATAATTCGTCATTATTCGCGAATTACTTCTAGTAATTTGAAGAATTCGCCATAATAGACGACTAGACTTATTCAGATATATCATATATATATCGCCATATATGTCGATAAATCAGAATGTTTAGCATATAAATCGTTAAAGTTGGCGACTATGAAGATATCAAAACTCCTTGCAGATGACGCTATTCTTGCCGAGATCGGCGAGCGTGTTGCGCGGCGTCGGCTTGATCTTCAATTGACTCAGGCGGATGTGGCCGATCAGGCGGGTGTCGCCAAGCGGACGGTTGAGCGGGTTGAAGGTGGGGCCTCCGCGCAAATGTCGAGCATCATCCGGATTCTTCGGGTGCTGGATCTCTTGCCGGGTCTGGATCGCATGATCCCCGAGGCCGGGCCGAGACCGATGAATTTGCTAAAGCAAAAGGGAAAAGTGCGGCAACGTGCCTCAAGACGCCGCCGTTCGGATCGGTCCTATAAGCCGTGGTCCTGGGATGGCAAAACATGAGTACCGTTGCCGAAGTCAGGCTTTGGGGGCGTACGATTGGTGCGGTTTTGCTGGACGAGGGCAAGGATGTGGCTGCCTTCGAGTACGACCCGTCGTTTGCCAGAAGCGGCATCGAGATTTCGCCGCTCACAATGCCGCTTTCCAACCGCGTCTACGCCTTCCCCGAGTTATCCCGAAAGACCTTTTACGGGCTGCCCGGACTGCTGGCGGACTCGCTCCCGGACAAGTTCGGTCACGTACTGATTGATGCCTGGCTGGCCACTCAGGGCCGGCAGCCGGACTCGTTCAATGTGGTCGAACGGCTTTGCTATACCGGCGAGCGCGGGATGGGGGCTTTGGAATTTGCGCCCGCGACTGGGCCCAAAGCGCGGCAGGCCAGCCGGATACAAATCGACAAGCTGGTTGAGCTGGCATCGGAAGTACTCACCCATCGCAATGATCTTCGGGCTTCCTTTGCCGATGAAAGCCGGGAACAGGCGTTGACCGATATCCTGCGGGTCGGCACCTCGGCCGGTGGCGCCCGGGCCAAGGCGGTGATTGCCTGGAGTCCATCAACCAACGAGGTCCGTTCCGGCCAGATTCCGGCAGGCGAGGGTTTCGAATACTGGCTGCTGAAATTTGACGGTGTCCAAGGGAACAGGGACAAGGAACTCGAAGACCCGCGAGGTTATGGCGTCATTGAATACGCCTATTACAAGATGGCCAGGGACTGCGGTATCGATATCAGCGAATGCCGGCTGTTCGAGGAAAACGGCCGGCGTCATTTTATGACGCGGCGTTTTGACCGTCTTGCCGGTGGCGAGAAACTCCACATGCAATCGCTTTGCGCGCTGGCGCATTACGATTTCAATATGGCGGGTGCCTATGCCTATGAACAGGCGCTGCTGGTGATTCGACAGTTGGGGTTGCCAATGGGCGCGATCGAGGAACAGTTCCGCCGCATGGTGTTTAACATCGTCGCACGCAATCAGGACGACCATGTCAAAAACATCGCTTTCCTGATGGATAAAACCGGAAAATGGTCGCTTTCGCCTGCCTTTGACGTGATCTACAGTTTTAATCCTTCCGGCGCATGGACGGCCAGCCACCAGATGACTATGAACGGCAAGCGTGATGACTTCACGATGGATGATTTCAAGGCCTGCGCGAAGGCCGTTTCGATGAAGCGCGGGCGAGCCGAGAACATTGTCAACGAGGTGCGGGAAACAGTATCCCGCTGGGAGGATTATGCCGAAGAAGCGGGTGTATCGCTTTCGGTACGCAACCGGATTCAGCGAACACTTCGGTTAAAAAGTTTTTGATGAAACCCAGCGAACACAAAACCGTCCAAGCCCGCATCCTCGCGTACGCGCAGGAGATCGGCTGGCGTTTTGTGCCGCGCGCCGAAGCCGAGATGAGGCGTGGATTTCCTCCTCACCCCAGCCCTCTCCCAGAGGGAGAGGGGATGAATGGCGGGGAGAGGGAGAATGCGGATGAGGCGCGCAGGGCGTCGCTCTATTTCGGCGACCTGCTTCACGCCCAAGTGCGCGCCTTCAACCCGAAATATAAAGAGGCCGAAGGCGCGCTGGTTGGTGAGTTCCAGCGGCTGAACGCCGACATCGCCGGCAACCGGGATTTTCTCGCCTACCTCCGCAACCAGGGCAAGTTCTTCTGCGCCGAGGAAAACCGCGAGCTGGATCTTCAGATCATCGATTACGCGGATCTGACTCGGCCGCGCGAGCAATGGCGCAACGTGTACGAGGTGACCGAGGAGTTCTACGTCCACAACGGCCGCCACGGCACGCGCGAGGACGTGGTGTTCCTCATCAACGGCATCCCGGTGCTGGTGATCGAATGCAAGAACGCCACCAAGGACGAGGCGACCGCGCTCGGGGTGGACCAGATTCGCCGCTACCACTCCGAGACACCTGAGGTGATGGTGCCGGAGATGCTGTTCACCGTCACCGAGGCTATCGGCTTCGCCTATGGGGTGACGTGGAACACGGTGCGGCGGAACATCTTCCGCTGGAAGAGCGACGAGGTCGGCAACCTCGAAGCCAAGGTGAAGAGCTTCTGCGCCGTGCTGCATCTGCTGCGCGTGTTGAAGGACTTTATCCTGTTCGCCGAGAAGGAGGAGGAACTCCAAAAGTTCATTCTGCACCAGCACCAGACGGCGGCAGTGGACAAGGTGGTGGCGCGTGCTCTCGATCCGAAACGCTCGCGCGGTCTCGTCTGGCACACGCAGGGCAGCGGCAAGACCTACACCATGATCAAGGCCGCCGAGCTGCTGTTCAAGGCCAACGCGGCGCAGAAGCCGACTATCCTGCTGATGATCGACCGCAACGAATTGGAAGACCAGATGCTCAAGAATCTGGCGGCGGTGGGTCTGGGCAACGTGGCACACGCCGACCGTATTACCACGCTCAACAAGCTGCTGGACGAGAAAGGGCAGGACTACCGCGGCATCGTCGTGACCATGATCCACAAGTTCCGCGACATGCCGGCGAACCTCAACACGCGCAAGAACATCTTCGTGCTCATCGATGAGGCGCACCGCACCACCGGCGGCGACCTAGGCAATTACCTGATGGCCGGCCTGCCGAACGCGAGCTACATCGGCTTCACCGGCACGCCCGTGGACAAGACCGTTTACGGCAAGGGGACGTTCAAGACCTTCGGCTGCGAGGACGACCAGGGCTACCTGCACAAGTATTCCATCAGCGAGAGCATCGAGGACGGCACCACGCTGCCGCTCTACTACAACCTCGCGCCGAACGAGATGCTCGTGCCGCACGAGATCATGGAGAAGGAGTTTCTGGCGCTGGCCGAAACCGAGGGCATCGCCGACATCGAGGAGCTGAACAAGATTCTCGAACGGGCGGTAAACCTGAAGAACTTCCTCAAGGGCAAGGACCGGGTGCCGAAGGTGGCGCAGTTCGTGGCTGATCATTTCCGTCAGAACGTCGAGCCGCTTGGCTACAAGGCGTTCCTGGTGGCCGTGGACCGCGAAGCCTGCGCCTTCTACAAGGAGGCACTCGACAAGATTCTGCCGCCGGAATATTCCGAGATCGTCTTCACCGGCAGCAACAACGACCCGGCACACCTTAAGAAGTGGCACCTCGACGACAAGAAAGAGAAGCAGATTCGCAAGAACTTTACCAAGGTCGGCGAGTGGCCGAAGATTCTGATCGTCACCGAAAAGCTGCTCACTGGTTTTGACGCCCCGATCCTCTATGCCATGTACCTCGACAAGCCGATGCGCGATCACACGCTACTCCAGGCCATCGCGCGTGTGAACCGTCCCTACGAGAACGAAGCGGCCGAAATGGTAAAGCCGCACGGCTTCGTGCTCGATTTCGTGGGCATTTTCGACAAGCTGGAAAAGGCGCTGGCCTTCGACAGCGACGAGATCAATGCCATCGTCAAGGACCTCGGCCTGCTCAAGCAACTGTTCAAGTCAAAGATGGAGACCAAGGCTCCGGGGTATCTGGCGCTGGTGACGCAGAAGTTCAACGACAAGGATGTGGACAACTTGATCGAGCACTTCCGCGACAAGGAGCGGCGCAAGGAGTTCTTCAAGGAATATAAGGAAATCGAGATGCTCTATGAGATCATTTCGCCGGATGCGTTCCTGCGGCCGTTTATCGACGATTACACGACCCTATCCTCCATCTACGCCGTGGTGCGCAATGCCTACGCCAAGAAGGTCTATGTAGACAGGGCGTTCCAGAAGAAGACCAACGAACTGGTGCAGTCGATGATCGGCGTGAAATATATCGAGCCGGTTTTCCAATACATCGAGGTGAACGAGGAAACCATAGAGCATATAAAGAGCAAGCACGAAAACGACAACACGAAGGTCATCAACCTCGTCAAATCCATCGAAAAGACCGCAGAAGAGAATAGTGATGATCCCTTCCTCGTCGCCCTGTCGGAGCGGGCCAAGGCGGTGCAAGAGAGCTTTGAGGACCGGCAAACGACCACCGCCGAGGCGCTGGCCACGCTACTCGATGAGCTTGAGAAGAACGAACGCCGCAAGAAGGAGCAACTTGCGAAGGGATTGGATGGGCTGACCTACTTTGTCCTGTGCAAGCTGACCGATGATGGCATCCCGAACCCGGAGGCCGCGAGCCGCAAGGTGGCTGCGGCGTTCGCCAAGTACCCCAACTGGCAGCGCAGCGAGGCTGAGCTGCGCGAAGTACGAAAGCAGGTGACATTCGCCCTCTATGCGGAGGAGGGCGATATTGAGAAGGTAACCGCCACCGTCGAGGCGTTGTTCATGCTGCTTCAGAAGAGCTTTCGGCCATGAGTGCCTGGCGCGATAAGGGAGAATTCAAGGCCCGCGTATTCGAGTGGGCCGTCAAGCTGGACATCACGGTGCGTTCATTGGCCATCCGCCCCATGCGTAACAAGTGGGCCTCCTGCTCAACCAACGGCAATCTCAATTTCAATGCCGAGTTATTGGAATTAGACAAAAAGCTGGGAGAGTACGTGATTGTCCATGAACTCCTGCATTTCAGTGTCCCAAACCACGGCAAGCTCTGGAAGAGCTTAATGACGGCCCATCTGGGTGATTTTGGCTTGCTGGAGCGGAGGCTAAAGAGTACGCAGGCAAAAACTTGGACCGCCAACTAATGAAGGCGCAAGGACCCAACGACAGGCGCAATCATTGTTTACCAACACCGAAATGCCCTTAATTACACGGTTCTTCCATCGTTCGAGAATTGGAAGGCATTTATTGAGAAAGCGGAATCCAAGTATGCGTATGAGATACCGCTGTACAGCGATGTGACTCTTGGACTCTTCGATAGATTGCGTGCGGGTCCGTATCAGTTCTTCCGGACTTCCCCTTCCAACGCGTGTGAGAAACCGTTCAGATGACAGCCGCCGGAAGGCCGCGTGGCTGGTGCTAGATACGCCGCTGCAAGTTGGCTTTCTGAAGAATGGTGGTGGCGATTTCTTCGATGGAGACGGTGCTGGTGTCAAGGAAGGGGACCTGTTCCCGCAGGTACATGGCCTTGGCGGCTTCAACCTCGAATCGGCATTGTTCGGCACTGGCATACACGCTGTTGGGACGGCGCTCCGTGCGGATCTGCTGCAGGCGGCCGGGGTCGATGGTCAAGCCGAAGAGTTTGTCACGGTAGGGCGCTAGCGTTCTCGGCAGG
>DATEYP010000045.1:0-19440 GCA_035256085.1 Acidiferrobacterales bacterium | reverse complement strand
TCGAGCCGGTGGCCATACCGGACCGCAACCAGGTCTTTCTCCGCTCGGTACTGCTGGCCCGCTTCCTGGAGCACTATGGCTTCACCGCGGCGACGAAATACAAAGTGCCCGAGGTCATCTGGCGCGGCACCGAAGCGTGCGCCAAGGGCTATCTGCGGGGCCTGTTCCAGACGGACGGCACCGTGAACGTCTCCAGCAACAGCGAAAGCTGTTCGATCCGTCTGGCCTCCAGCCATCCGGAGCTGCTCAAGGATGTCCAGATGCTGCTGGCGAATTTCGGCGTCTTCTGCCGTATCCGCAAGCGCCGCGAGGCCGGGGAGCGCTGGCTGCCGGATGGCAAAGGTGGGAACAAGCTGTACGCCTGCCAGGCCGACTATGAGCTGATCGTTGATGGCGAATCCCGCGAGCGTTTCATGGAAGAGGTCGGTTTCCTGGGCGAAGCCAAAAACAACCGTTACCGCGAGTGGGTCAAGGACAAGATGCTGCGCAAGACCCAGTCCTTCATGACCCGGGTTACCACCATTACCCATGTCGGCAAGGAGGCGGTCTACGACACCACCCAGGCCGACCACAACACCGTGATCTTCAACGGCCTTGTGACCGGACAATGTGGCGAGCAGCCATTACCGCCATACGGCTCCTGCCTGCTCGGCTCGGTGAACCTCACCAAGTTCGTGGAGGAGCCGTTCACCGAGCGTGCGCGCTTCGACTGGGAGCGCTATCGCGAGGTGGTGGCGATTTTCACCCGCATGCTCGACAACGTGGTCGAGATCAACGGCCTGCCGCTCGAGAAACAGCGCCACGAGATCACCAGCAAGCGCCGCCACGGCATGGGCTTCCTTGGCCTCGGCTCGACCATGACCATGCTGGGCATGAAATACGGCGACCCGGCGTCGCTGGCGTTCACCGAGCAGGTGTCGCGCGAAATGGCCGAGACCGGCTGGGAAACCGGCATCGAACTGGCCGAGGAGAAGGGCCCGGCGCCGATCCTGATCGAAAACTTCACGGTCAGCGCCGAAATGCTGGCCAAGCGTCCGGAGATGCGGCGCGACGGCTACAAGGTCGGCGACCAGGTGCCAGGCAAGGTGCTGCTCGCCAAGTACAGCCGTTACATGCAGCAGTTCCCGGCCGGGCTCACCGACAGGATTGCCGCGATCGGCTGCCGCTTCACCCACCACACCTCGATCGCCCCAACCGGCACCATCTCGCTGTCGCTGGCCAACAACGCGTCGAACGGCATCGAGCCGTCGTTCGCGCACAAATACAGCCGCAATGTGCTGCGCGAGGGCAAGAAATCCAAGGAGAAGGTGGATGTTTTCTCCTTCGAGCTGCTGGCCTACCGCACCCTGGTCAACCAGAAGGCCGACCCGGACGCGACCGACGAGGAATGCCGGCTCCCGGATTATTTCGTGAGCGCCGACGCCGTCACCCCGACCCAGCACGTGGATGTGCAGGCGGCCGCCCAGAAATGGATCGATTCGTCGATCTCCAAGACCGCGAACGTACCCACCGACTACCCGTACGAGGACTTCAAGAACATCTACATGTACGCCTTCGACAAGGGCCTCAAGGGCTGCACCACGTTCCGCTTCAACCCGAGCGCCTTCCAGGGCGTGCTGGTGAAAGACAAGGACCTGGAAGACACCCTGTACCGCTTCCAGCTCGCCAGCGGCGAGACAGTGGAGGTAAAGGGCAACGAGGAAATCGAATACGACGGCGAGCTGCACAGCGCCGCCAACCTGTATGACGCCCTGAAAGAAGGGTATTACGGGAAGTTCTGACAACGGCAGGGGAAAGAGTAAAGAAAGGCCGCCACTTTTCACTTTGCTCTTTTCCCTGATTTCAGGAGATTTTTATGACCATCAAGATTGACAGCAAGATCACCGCCTACGAAGTCGTGAACAAGGACGCCGAACAGAAGGCTAGCGAGAGCAATGTCGTGCACATGCACGAGCAGATCGGGCGTCCGGAGATGCTGCTCGGCAGCACCTACAAGATCAAGACCCCGCTCACCGAGCACGCCCTGTACGTCACCATCAACGACATCGTCCTGAACGAGGGCACGGCGCACGAAAAGCGCCGGCCGTTCGAGATTTTCATCAATTCCAAGAGCATGGACCACTTCCAGTGGGTGGTGGCGCTGACGCGCGTCATCTCGGCGGTGTTCCGCAAGGGTGGCGACGTCACGTTCCTGGTGGAGGAACTGCGTTCGGTGTTCGATCCGCGCGGCGGCTACTTCAAAAAGGGCCGTTATACGCCGTCGATCGTGGCGGAACTGGGCGATGTCATCGAGTGTCACCTCAAGATGATCGGCTTGATCAAGACCGATGAGCCGGATGTGCGCCAGCAGAAGTACCTCGCCGAGAAGCGCGCGCAGCATGAAACGCGCTCACTCGACAAGGCCATGAGCCGGGACGAGCAAGGCAGCTTCCCGAGCGACGCGCAACTGTGCGTGAAGTGCTCGACGAAGGCGGTCATCAAGATGGATGGCTGCATGACCTGCCTCAACTGCGGCGACTCGAAGTGCGGATGATACGCACGACGCTCTCCGTCGCGAGCGTGACGTGATCGCGCGCATGACGGAGAAAATTATTTGCAAAAAAGTGTTTGCAATTTTGTGAAACGCTGATTAGAGTAAGCCTTGACGTGTATTCAAGGTGTGCTACACCTCTAGTTAAGTGCAGTGTCAGTGATCGACGTTACACAGCAACCCGCTGACAAGGTGACGCACAGAAGCACGACGATAGGGCAAAGCGAAACTTGGATCGATTGCGAAGTCCGACAAGCAGCACGAATGATGTTCCTGGCAACCAGCAGTTGCCGGGTGATTCTGCTTCTCTCCCCCTTGTATCCCCCTTTTCTTTCACCCTGCATGGCCCCGCGAGCAGTCTTCGTGGCCGTGCGGTGATGCGCATGGACCATTCCGGTCCATGCGAGTCAGCGAAAAACCGGCTATTTACCGGCCTTTTCTGCTGGCACGTGCAGTACCCAGGGCACTGCGCCCTGTTTCCCTAACCAAAACCTGAAGGAGTTCACCATGGCTACGAAGAAAAAAGCGAAGAAAGCTGCTAAGAAGAAAACCGCCAAGAAGAAGAAGTAAGGCAGCAGTGGTTCGGGTGGTCGACCGGCGCATTGTCGGCGGCCACCGGTAACCAAGATGTGCCAGGAGAGCGGCCTCACGGCGGTTCTCCGGTCAGACCGGCAACGCTCCGAAGGTAAAAACAGGCGTTGCCGGTTTTTTAATTCTCCCGCCGCAACCCCCATCACCTGCCCGCGAACCGGGCCGCCGATGCCCGGGATTCAACAATTCTGAATAAAGTTCGCTCAAGCGTGCGCGGATAGCGCGCGGTCGAGCTCGTCGAGACGCTCGGGGGTGCCAATGTCGTACCATGCCCCGGTGTAGTGTTCGCCGCTCACCTGGCCGCTTTCCATGGCGTGCCGCAAGAGCGGCGCCAGCGGAAAGCGCCCCGGCTGGCAGCCGCGGAACAAATCGCGATGGTAAACGCCGATGCCGCTGAAGGTGAGACGCGGCGTGCCTTCGGCCAGCACGCGTGAATCCTGCAGCACGAAGTCGCCCTGCGGGTGCTGGGGCGGATTATCCACCAGCACCAGGTGTGCGAGGCCGGTAATCGGCCTGGCGAGACGCGCAAACGGATAGTCCGTCCAGATATCGGCATTCACCACCAGAAAATTTTCGTCATCGAGCCGTGCCAAGGCCTGAAATATGCCGCCACCCGTCTCCAGCGCCGCGTCCGGTTCGCGCGACCAGGTGATGCGCACCCCGTAACGCTCGCCATTACCCAGGTGCGCCTCGATTTGCGCGCCGAGGTGCGCGTGATTGATGACCAGATCGCGAAAGCCGGCCGCCGCCAGGGACTCGATCCGGTAATCGATGAGCGCCCTGCCCCCGGCCTTGAGCAGCGCCTTGGGTGTGTGATCGGTGAGCGGACGCATGCGTTCGCCCCGGCCGGCGGCGAGAATCATGGCCTTCATGCGGTAACGCCGGGAATGCGCAGGTCCATGAGCAGGTGGTGCAGGCCATGCAACGCCGGATGGCGGCCACTCACCCCGACCACATAGCCGAGGGTGCGCGGGATATCGTCGAGGTAGGCGGGCTTGCCGTCGCGGTGATTCAGGCGCGCAAAGATTCCAGTCGCCTTGAGGTGGCGCTGCACACCCATGAGGTCGAATTCGCGCAGGAACCGGGTTTCGTCCGCGCACACCGGCAGGCCGGACTGCAGGGCCAGGGTCTGGTAGCCAAGCGCCCATTCCTCGATACGCTCCAGCGGCCAGGCGATGTAGCAGTCGCGCAACAACGACACGAGGTCGTAGGTCGCGGGACCGCGCACCGCATCCTGAAAATCGAGAATGCCGGGGCTGTTGGCGGGCGTCAGCATGAGATTGCGCGAATGGTAGTCGCGGTGCACCCAAACGCGCGGCTGGGCGAGCGCCGAGCGCACCAGCAGCGTAAAGGCCTCGTCCAGAACCGCTGTCTGCGTGCCGTTGAGCGTCAGGCCCAGGTGCCGGCCGAGATACCACTCGCGAAACAGTTCCAGCTCGCGCCGCAGCAAGACCGCGTCGTACTCGGGCAGAAACCCGGGGTCGGTGAAAATACCGGCCTGCAGGATCACCAGCGCGCCCAGGGCGTCGCCGTACAGACGCTCGACCGTGGATTCGTTGAGCTGCGCCAGATAGGACCGCTGGCCGAGATCAGTGAGCAACAGATAGCCGCGCGCCAGATCCTGCTCCAGCACCTCCGGGACATTGAGCCCGAGTTGATGCAAGCGCTGTGCGATCTCGATGAACGGCCGCGAGTCTTCCTTGTCGGGCGGCGCATCCATCACAATATAGGTCGCGCCACTGCCGCTGACACGGAAATAGCGGCGGAAACTTGCATCCGCGGACGCCGGACGCAGCTCGTACTCGCGCAGATCCAGCACCTGTGCAACCCAGTCCTTGAGCGTGTCGAGTCTGTTGTCCAAGGGCAGGCCTCAGGAGAAGGTTCGGCGAAACCGGCCGGGGCACGGATACTGCGGCACAAATACCGCTGTTATCGACCCGGCACGTTTGTATTAAAACAAGGGTAGACCGAAAGTGTCTGGCAGAACAGCCGAAATGACATGGACGTGCCGGGTCGATAACGAGAATTTGATGACTTTTCAGCTGCTGCGACGAGGCGACTTCGGTGCAGGAACATGGGCGATTCAGCTTGTGCGACGGGTTCAGGCAGGGTCATGCCGCTGTAATAGCTTGATGGTCCGGCGATTCTGTGCGATTTTACACCTGCCACAATCTAAAGTAAGCAAGCCTGCACAAAAATAACCTATTCTCATTTCCCAGCGCCATGCCAAGCCAGAACCTGCCGCGGCGTCTGCTTTGCGCAGCCATCCTCGCGACGATCGGCAGCCAGCCAGCGGCCGCCGCCAAACCGGACTCGCCGAAGACAGCGCACCCGCTCTCTTGCCCGGACACACCGGCATTGCCGATACCCACATCGAATCTGGCGGCGCCAGACACCGGAGACGATCGTATCCATGCGTACGCCGATCGTGTGGAATCGAAGCTCGATGAAACCGCCCGGTTCAGCGGCAACGTTGAACTGTGGCACGGCGGCCTGCACCTGTTCGCCGACGAGGCTATCTACGACCTGACGAAAAACACCCTGGACGCCAGCGGTCATATCCACCTGAGCAAGGACAGCGGCCAAACCATCGTCACACCGCTACTGCGCTACGAGCTTGACACGGAACGCGGTTCCGCCGAGGACGCACAGTTTGCAATCGCCGGCAATGCAGCGCGCGGTTCGGCCGCGCGCATCCAGTTTGAGGGACGCGACGTGCTCAAACTGAAGTCGGTGCGCTACACCACCTGCCCGCCGGGACGGGACGACTGGATCCTGCGCGCCAGCGAAATCACGCTCGACAAGTCCAGTGAGACCGGCACGGCCTGGAACGCCAGTATCCGATTCATGCAGGTACCGATCTTTTACTCCCCGTACCTGACATTTCCACTTACCGACGCACGCAAGACCGGATTCCTCACGCCGCATGTCGGCCAGTCCAACAACCTCGGTTTCTTCCTGAATGTACCGTACTACTTCAACCTGGCGCCGAACTACGACGACACCATCACGTTACGCCTGCTCGGCAAGCACGGCGCACAGGCGCTCAACGAATTCCGCTACCTGGGCGCGAATTTTTCCGGAGGACTGAACCTCGAATACCTGCCCAACGACATGTCCACCGGCACCGACCGCGAAGCACTGGCCTTCCGGCACGCGCATACCCTGTCGCCGCTGTGGAGCGCCTCCACCGATATCCAATGGGCATCGGACAGCAGCTACTTTATTGACCTCGGTTCCAGTATTACGGAGTCTGCCCGTACCCATCTGCCGCGCAGCCTGCGTCTGGATTACGGCGACAGCATCTGGCGGTTCTCGGCCCGCGCATTCACCTACCAGACACTGGATATCACCATTCCGCTCGCTGACGAGCCGTATCAGCGTCTGCCTCAGCTGATACTCACGGCCAACTCACCCAACGGACCGAACCGGCCGCACGGGGCGCTCGAAAGCGAATGGGTGAATTTTTATCGCCAGGACAGCGTCACCGGCCAGCGCCTCGACCTGCAGCCAAGCATGAGCCTGCCGCTGCACACAGCGTACTTCTATTTCACCCCCAAGGCCGCGTACCGCTATACCTCCTGGCGTCTGGACAACACCAGTGCCGATGAATCGCCCGATCGCGGCTTGCCGATCTACAGTCTCGACAGCGGGCTCGCTTTCGAACGCGAGGGGCGGCTTGGTGGCCAGGCCTACACCCAGACGCTGGAGCCACGCGTCTACTACATCTATATCCCCTACAAGAACCAGGACAGCCTGCCGGTGTTCGATGCCGCGCTGCCGGCCTTCAGCTTCTACAACTTCTTTCGTGAGAACCGATTTACCGGCGCCGACCGCGTGGGTGATGCCAACCAGCTTACCGCCGCTGTCACCAGCCGTTTTCTCCTGCCCGGCAGCGGTGTCGAGCAGGCGCGGGTGAGCTTTGGCCAGGTGCAATACTTCGCCGACCAGCAGGTCAACCTCCCGCCCGGCACGGTCACACAGACCCGCTCTGACCTGATCGGCGAAGCCACCGCACGCCTTGGGCAACCCTGGTATGTGCGCGCCGGCGTGCAGTGGGACAACAAGGAAAGCGAGATGCGCCGGAGCAGTTATTACCTGCACTACCGGCCGCAGTCCGACCGCATCGTGAATCTGGGCTACCGCTACACCAACGACCTCGAACGACTGGTCGATATATCCGCGCAATGGCCGCTGTCGACGCGCTGGACCGGCGTGGCGCGCTGGAACTACTCGCTGCCCGAATCGCTCACCGTCCAGGCCTACGCCGGTTTGCAATATGCCAGCTGCTGCTGGGCCATCCGCACCATTGCCAGCCACCGTCAACAGCCGGACGGCAGCGTGGACAACTCGGTGCTGTTCGAATTCGAGCTCAGCGGCTTCGCCAAGATGGGCGAAACCGAGGAAAGCCCGCTGAAGCAGGGAACATTCATCTTTGAATGACATCATCGCAGCAGATCCCCCCGGCCTTGGTTATAATGGCCGGCGCGCCGCAACCCACGAACCCCGGCGAGTCACAATGGTCTGAATAATCCATGCTGAACGCTTGTCCAAATCGTCCTTTGCCCATTCTGTTCGTTGTGCTGCTCACACTTCCGTTCGCGCTCATGACGCACGTGGCCAGCGCCGAAGCAGCCGACCCGATTGACCGTATCCTGATTGTGGTCAACGACGAGATCATCACCGCACGCGAGGTGGAAACACGTGTTGCCGCCGTACGCGCCCGTCTCGCGTCGCAAAAGGTCAACCTCCCGCCGGACGACATTCTGCGCCGCCAGGTGATGGAACGCATGGTGGCCGAACGCCTGCAACAGCAGGCCGCCCGCCAGCTCGGCTTCACGGTCAGCGACGAGCGTCTCGACCAGGCAATCCGCCGGGTTGCCGAGCAGAACCGCAAAAGCCCGGATGATCTGCGGCGTGAAAGCGAGAAGGAACCGGGCGGCTACCGCGCGTTCCGCGAAGAGCTGCGTGGCCAGCTGCTGGTGCAGCAGCTGGTCGAGCGCGAAGTGAATAACCGCGTCTTCATTTCCGAGGCCGAGGTGGAGAATTTCCTGGCAAACCAGGCGGGACGTGACGGGGGGGTCGAATACAACATTTCGCACATCCTGCTGGGCCTGCCCGAGTCGGCCTCGCCGGAAGTCATTGCCCGGGCCAAACAGAATGCCGAGGCGCTGCTCGCCGAGCTCCGCAAAGGCGCCGACTTCGGACAGCTCGCGGTCGCCAACTCGCAGGGGCAAAATGCCCTGGAAGGCGGCGGCCTCGGCTGGAAGCAGGCCGGACAACTCCCGGACCTGTTCGTGAACGCCTTGCGCACGCTGCAGCCCGGCACCGTCAGCGAGGTCCTGCGCAGCCCGAGCGGGTTCCACATTCTGCGCCTCAATGATCGCCGCGGTGGTGGTGAGGCGCTGAAAGTCACGCAAACGCGCGCGCGTCATATACTCATCAAGACCGGCGAACTGGTGCCATCCAACGAAGCACAGCGACGCATTGAACAACTGCGCGAACGCATCGTGGACGGTGCGAACTTCGCCGAAACCGCGCGCGCCCATTCCGAGGATGTCGGCTCGGCCGCCAATGGCGGCAACCTTGGCTGGATGAACCCCGGCCAAACCGTACCGGAGTTCGAGAAGGCCATGAACGCACTCAAACCCGGCGAACTGAGCGCACCGGTGAAAAGCCCGTTCGGTGTGCATCTCATTCAGGTGCAGGAGCGGCGCGAACGCGACGTCAGCCAGGAGCGTGAGGCGGCCACGGCGCGCAACCAGCTGCATGCGCGCAAGGCGGACGAACGCTATGAACAGTGGCTGCGGCAGCTGCGCGACGACGCATTTGTCGAATACCGCCTGGATGCTAAATAAGAATTTCAGCCACAGATGGACGCGGATAGACGCAGATAAAAGCAGCCCCACTGAAATCGGGGGAGTGATTTAAGGTTGATAGGGCCGTGGCAACCCATCCCGTCCTGACGCTCGCTTTCCGCTCTTTTTGTATCTGCGTTTATCTGTGTTCATCTGCGGCCAAGCCTTTTGTACTTTAAGTCTTTGCCTTCTGCCTCTCGTTGCGGTGAAATCCCGGCATGACCCGTCGCCCCGTCATTGCCCTGACCCCCGGTGAACCGGCCGGCATCGGCCCGGATATCGCCATTGCCTTCGCACAGCAAGCGCCCGACTGCGACCTGGTACTGATCGCTGATCCCGCCCTGCTCACGGAACGTGCCGCGCTACTCGATGTGGCTTTCAAACCGCGAACCTGGAACGGGCGCGGCAACGACAGCCCGGCGGTCTACGTTCTGCCGATTGCCACCAGCCACCCGGTGAAGGCCGGGAAACTCGACCCGGCGAACAGCCCATATGTCATCGAGTGCCTGCGGCGCGCCGTACAGGGCTGTCGCCGCCGCGAATTCGATGCGCTCGTCACTGGTCCGGTGCACAAGGGCGTGATCAACGACGCCGGTATCGCCTTCACCGGCCACACCGAATTCCTGGCTGCCGAATCAGGGACCGAACAGGTGGTAATGATGCTGGCCGCGCCGGGCAGGAGCCCAAGTGCCGCGAAGCGCAGGGATGCGCGAGAGCGGCCGCCGGGCCTGCGTGTGGCCCTGGCTACCACCCATCTGCCGCTGGCAGAAGTCAGCCGCGCTATCACCCGTGCGCACCTCGGCGGGGCACTGCGCATCCTGCATGCCGATCTGCGAGCGAAGTTCGGCATACCCGATCCGCAGATCCTGGTATGCGGTCTTAACCCGCATGCCGGCGAGGGCGGGCACCTGGGCCGCGAGGAGATCGAGGTGATCGAACCGGTGCTGACCGCGCTGCGCGCCGAGGGATTCAATCTGCGCGGACCGGTGCCGGCCGATACCGCGTTCATCCCGGTGAACCTCGCGGGGGTGGATGCGGTGCTCGCCATGTATCACGACCAGGGTCTGCCGGTACTGAAAGCGCACGACTTCGCGCACGCCATCAACATCACCCTCGGCCTGCCATTTGTGCGCACCTCGGTGGACCACGGCACGGCCCTGGAGCTGGCCGGCAGCGGCCGCGCCGACCCGTCGAGCCTGCGCGCCGCGCTGGAAGCGGCTTTGAGCATGATCAAGCCGCAGATGAACACAGATGAACACAGATAACTTCAACTGCCCAACGCACCTGGTTTGTCATCTGTGTTTATCTGTGTTCATCTGTGGCTGAAAATCATATGCCCCATCTTCAACCGAAAAAGCGCTTCGGCCAGCACTTCCTGCACGACCGCGGCGTCGTGCAGCGCATCCTCGACGCCTTCGACCCGCAGCCGGGCGAGATCCTGGTCGAGATCGGCCCCGGCCACGGCGCACTGACCCGGCCGCTGCTGGAACGCTGCGCACCCCTGCACGTGGTTGAGCTTGACCGCGATCTGGTCGCGCGCCTGCGTGCCGAATACCCGCCCGGGCAACTGGTCGTGCACGAGGCCGATGCCCTGAAGTTCGATTTCTGTTCGCTCGTCCCGCCTGGCGGCAAGCTGCGTGTCATCGGCAACCTGCCCTATAACATCTCGACGCCGCTGCTCTTTCATCTGCTCGAACAACGGCATTGCGACGTACAGGGACGTACAAGTGCCGCGGGAGCCAGGGCGGCGGGAGCGGCCATCGGTGACATGCTGTTCATGCTGCAAAAGGAGGTGGTGGACCGCATGGCCGCGGCGCCCGGTGGCAAGGACTATGGACGCTTGTCGGTGATGCTGCAGTGGCAGCTGCGCGTCGAAAAACTCTTCGATGTGCCGCCGGGCGCGTTCACGCCGCCACCCAAGGTGGATTCGTCCGTGGTGCGGCTGGTACCGCATGCCATACCGCCGATCCAGGTGCGCGATGCCGTTGCCTTTGCGCAGGTGGTCCGGGCGGCCTTTGCGCAACGCCGCAAGACCCTGCGCAACAACCTCAAGGGCCTGCTGCCGGCCGCAACCCTGGAATCACTCGGCATCGACCCGCAACGCCGCGCCGAAACCCTGACGCTCGGCGAGTTTGCCGCGCTCGCCAATGCCGTGCCACCCGCCGCTTGAGCGCGGCGCACTTGCGCTGCGGTTGGCGCCGTGGCACGCTTTTACCCAAGCCTGAAAACACGGCTTGATTGGTCCGGCAAGGAGGCCTGTGAACGATGCCAAGGAATCTCTTCTTCGGCCGTGTATTCCCGCCGCGTTCCCGACCCATGCGGTGGTCCATCCATGCCGTCGTCACCCTCATTACCGCCATCGGGCTGGTTATGGCCAGCGCGGCCTTTGCCGCGTCATGGGAAACAACGGCCGTGCGCACAGCGGGCGGCGGATTGATTCGCATCGGCATGACACGCCAGGAAGTATTAACGGAACTTGGCCAACCGGAGCGCCCGCGCCGCAATACGGCGGAGGGCGGAAAATCCGCCAGGAAGGGTGGTTCAATGACCTACCGGGGCGACGACGGGCTTTACACCATTACGTTTTCCGGCGAGCGGGTCGCCAGAATCGTGGTCACGCCCAGGCGCGACTGATCAGGCTTGTCCGGCGGATTCGGCCTCGATCCTGGCCATGGTCTCGCCGATCCAGGCCTCCGCCAGGCGGTTGATCTCCTCGGCCGTCTTGCCGCGGCTTTCGATGACCGGCCCGATCACGACGTGGATGGTGCCGGGTCTCTTGAGGAAACCGCGCCGCGGCCAGTAGTGGCCGGCGTTGTGCGCCACCGGCACCACCGGATGGCCGGTGGCCGCGGCCAGCGCCGCGCCGCCGATACCGAAGCGGCGCTGCTGACCGGCCGCCATGCGTGTGCCCTCCGGGAACACCACCACCCAGCGACCGCTTTCAAGCCGTTGCCGCCCCTGTTCGATAATCTGCTGTACCGCCTTGCGCCCGGAGCCGCGATCGATGGCGATCGGATCGAGCAGCGCCAGCCCCCAGCCGAAGAACGGCACCCACAGCAATTCCCGTTTGAGCACCCACACCTGTGGTGGAAAAATCTGTTGAAAGGCGAGCGTCTCCCAGCTCGACTGATGCTTGGCGAGCACCACGGCGGTACGGTCACGCGGCAGGTGCCCCCCTCCCTCGACCCGGTAGCGCAGCCCGCAGAGCGAGCCCAGCAACCAAATGTGAAAGCGCGCCCACTGGCTGATGAAGCGGTAACGGACGAGCGGCGGGAACGGCCAGGTCAGCAGCGACAACGATGCGTAGACCGTCACGGTACTGAACATGACGGCATTGAACAGCAGGGAACGCAATGCTTGCATCAGCTCAGCTCAAGACGTCCGGTGAGCAGCGCATCGCTGAACTGTTGCAGGGTATCGAATGCCGGCAAACCGTTCGCCGTCTGGCCATTCGGCGCGATGCGTACCGGTCGGGCGCCGGCGGCGCGCGCGGCCGCGATCTCCTCGTCCGCGCTGGCGACCATCACCACACCCGACAGGTTGATCTTGAGGCGCTCGGCCAGTTCCTCGAACAACCCGGGCAAGGGCGGCCGGCAGCGGCAGCGGCTCTCCGGTCCGTGCGGGCACACAAAGATTGCCTCCACCTCGCCGCCCTTGTGACGGATGAGGTCGAGCATACGCGCGTGGATGCGGTTGAGCGTCTCCATGTGCAGCGCGCCATGCGCGACCGCCGGCTGGTGGGTGACAATGACCACGCGATAGCCGTGGCGATGCAGGCGCGCCAACGCCTCCAGGCTGCCGGGCAACGGCTCCCAGTTCTCCGGCGCATCCACGTAGGTCGCAGGGGCCACGTTGATCACACCGTCTCGTCCGAGGATGACCAGTTTCATATGATCCCCTGGCCACAGATGAACAGCCGCTCCTGCGCATCCTGCGCCCGCGGCATTTGTGCGTCCATGCACGTCACAGATTCACCCAGATGAAAAGCCAACTCAGCTTCATGTTGTGATTCAAATCTGTGTTTATCTGTGTTCATCTGTGTTCATCTGTGGCTAAATTATTATCAATCTTTAAATTCCGACACGCGGATGCGACCGTTGATCAGGCGGCTCTGGCGACTCTGGATTTTTTCCATCTTGTCCCAGAATGCCTGCTTGAGATCGAAGTCGGCGGCGATCGCCGTGCCAACCAGCAGGATAAACAGGTCGGCACATTCCTCGGCGAGCGCCTCCTTGCTTTTACCCTTGGTGACACACTCGGCGATTTCGCCCAGTTCCTCGGCCATGAGCGCAACGCGGTAGGTCATCTCCTCGCCGCCGGTGTCCTTGAAACGGTGCTTGTCGTGAAACGCCTGCACCGCCGTGAGCATCTTCTGGTAGGAATCCATGTTCATGTGGCACCTCTCTGCCAGACTTGGAAAGTAACGAATGTTATTCCTGTCGGCCCTGCAATTTCGAAATATCCGCCGCACCCAGGAACAGGTTGCTCAGGTTTGCCAGCAGCGCGAGCCGGTTGTGGCGTAGTGCCGTATCCTCGGCCATCACCATGACTTTGTCGAAGAACGCGTCCACCACCGGGCGCAACGACGCCAATGCCTGAAGCGCCGCGGCATAGTTGCCGGCGCTGAACAGTGGCTGCACCTGGGCACGCAGCGCCTCGACTTCCTGGGCAAGTTGCTGCTCGGCCGGTTCGCGCAGCAACGCCGGATCGACCGTCGTTGCCGGCGCGCCGCCGGCCTGTTTAAGGATATTGCGGATGCGCTTGTTGGCCGCGGCCAGCGCTTCGGCCTGCGGCAGTGCACGGAATGCCTGCAGGGCCTTGAGGCGCGGCAACACCTGGTCGAAGCGCGTCGGATTGAGCGACACCACGGCCTCGATTTCGTCCGCCTCGAACAGCTTGTCGCGCAAATACGGCTTCAGGCGCTCGAGCATGAAAGCGTGCAGGTCCTGGGCAACGCTGTCGGCGACCACGCCCGCCGCAAAGTGTCCGCGCGCCAGCGTGAGCAGCTCCAGGACATCGAGCGTCAGTGACTTCTCCGCGAGCATGCGCACAACGCCGAGCGCCGCGCGCCGCAGGCCGAACGGGTCCTTGTCGCCGCTCGGCGCGAGCCCGATACCGAAGATGCCGGTGAGCGTGTCGAGTTTGTCGGCAAGCGCCACGCAGATCGCCACCGCCGTTTCCGGCAGCGCACCGCCAGCGGTCTTGGGGAAGTAATGCTGTTCGATGGCCGCGGCCACCACCGGGGTTTCGCCGTCATGGCGCGCATAGTAACGACCCATGATGCCCTGCAATTCCGGAAACTCGCCGACCATGTCGGTAAGCAGATCGGCCTTGGCGAGCAGCGCGGCACGCTCTGCCGCGGCATCGTCGGCGCGCAGCAGGCGCGCGATTTCGCCGGCCAGTTTCTGGATGCGATCGACGCGCCCCAGCTGGCTGCCGAGCTTGTTGTGGTACACGACGCTGGCAAGGCGCGGCACGCGCTCTTCGAGCCGGGTCTTGCGGTCCTGATCGAAGAAAAAGCGCGCGTCCGACAGGCGCGCGCGCAGCACGCGCTCGTTGCCGCGAATAATGTCCTTCGGGTTCGCGGCCTGCATGTTGCTCACGAACAGGAAATTCGGCAGCAGCTCGCCTCTGGCGTCGGCGAGCGGGAAATACTTCTGGTGCTGCTGCATGCTGATGATCAGGCACTCCTTGGGCACGGCGAGGAACATCTTGTCGAAGGACCCGGCCAGCACCACCGGATACTCGACGATACTCGTGACCTCATCCACCAGTTCGGCGCTCTTGCCGAGATCCCAGCGCACGCGCTGGCCGGCCCTGTGCGCCGCGCTATCGAGCGCGCTGGCGATGATCTCGCGCCGCGTCTCAAATGAGGCGACGACCTTGCCCTGCTGTTTGAGAACCTTCGCGTAATCTGTTGCGTTGCGGATGGTCAATGGGCCCGTGCTCAGGAAGCGGTGGCCACGGGTTTTGTTGCCGCTCTTCAGGCCCAGCACCGTGCCGGGCACAACTTTGTTTCCATGCAGCAGGATCGCGCCATGCACCGGACGCACGAACTGCGCCTCGCCCGCGCCCCAGCGCATGGTCTTGGGCACCGGCAGCTTTTTCAGCGCCGCCTCCACGATCGCGGCCAGGTGATTCTTGAGCGGCTCGCCCTTCTGTTTGGCGCGGTACACGAAGTATGCGCCCTTCTCGCCGGCCTGGCGTTCGAGTTTATGGACATCGACACCGCACGACTTGGCGAAACCAAGCAGCGCCGGGGTCGGCTGGCCGCCGGCATCCAGCGCGCTTGCGAGCGCCGGGCCCTTGCGCTCGACCACGCGGTCGGCTTGTTTGGCGAGCACGCTTGAAATCAGCACGGCCAGCCGGCGCGGGGTAGCGAACGGCGTGAACTCCGCCGCGGGCGGCAGAAAATGCTGATCTTTCAGTCCCTCGAACAGGCCGTGGCTGAACGCCTCCATGAGACGCGCCAGCGCCTTGGGCGGCAGTTCTTCGGTGAGTATCTCGACCAGCAAAGCGTCTTTCATCGTGACTTCCCCGTTTGCCGCTTGAGCATGGGCCGCTCTCGGCCATCCTTGGCCTTCGCGGCACTCGTGCTCCTGCACATCGGGAAGCCCAGGCGCTCGCGCGCCTCGTAGTAACTCTGCGCCACGGTGCGCGCCAAAGTACGTACCCGCCCGATGTAGGCGGCGCGCTCGGTGGTGGAAATCGCGCCGCGCGCATCCAGCAGATTGAATGTGTGTGAGCACTTCATAACCATTTCGAAGCCGGGCAGCGGCAGATTCAGCTCCAGCAGGCGCTTGGCTTCACCTTCATAGTCGTTGAACTGCTGGAGCAGCCAGTTCACGTTCGAGTGTTCGAAGTTGTACCTGGACTGTTCGACCTCGTTCTGGTGGTACACGTCGCCGTAGCTCACGCCCTGCGTCCAGCTCAGGTCGAACACATTTTCCACGCCCTGCAGATACATGCACAGGCGTTCGAGGCCATAAGTAATTTCGCCCAGCACCGGCTTGCACGCGAGACTGCCGACCTCCTGGAAGTAGGTGAACTGCGTGACCTCCATGCCGTCCAGCCACACTTCCCAGCCGAGGCCCCAGGCGCCGAGGGTCGGCGATTCCCAGTCGTCCTCGACGAAGCGGATGTCATGCTGTTGAGTGTCGATGCCAATCGCACGCAACGAATCGAGATACAGGTCCTGGATATCGGCCGGCGAGGGTTTCAGCACCACCTGAAACTGGTAGTAATGCTGCAAGCGGTTCGGGTTGTCGCCGTAACGGCCGTCCTTGGGCCGGCGCGTGGGTTGCACGTAGGCCGCGTTCCACGGCTCCGGCCCGAGCGCGCGCAGGAAGGTGGCGGTGTGAAAAGTGCCGGCCCCGACCTCGATGTCATAGGGTTGCAGGACCGCGCAGCCCTGACCGGACCAGTAATTCTGCAGGCGCAGAATCAGATCCTGAAAACTCAGCACGGACTTGCCGTCGCGGGCGCGGCGGGGGGCTTTGGTTTTGGCTTTTTTCATGGGCGGGGTCGACGGGGATTATAACCGCCCCCCTCCCTGCACGGCAGCGTCGGTGTCGCTCGCCGGACGTTGGGTGGCGAGGGTGTTCACCACGCGCGTCTGGCTCGGGGCCGTCAGGGTACCGAAGTCGGGATAGGCGCGGGTGGCGATATTAAGGAGCGTCGCCGGGCGATCGGCCTCGGGGTTGCCGGTGTTGACGAGATCGCCCGCCAGCAGCGTGAAGCCAAATGCCACGCCCTCGACCGGGGTGCCGGTGTCGCCCGGCCAGGCCAGGTTAAGGATGCACGGACGGGGCGCCGTAAATGGGGGTGGCGCCCTGGAGCGTGAGCTTGACGAGCACGCGGGTCTGGTCGCCGGCGAGGTCGGCCAAGGGGTGGCCCTGGCCGTAAAAATAGGCGTTGAGCTTGAAGGTGCCGGCGAGCGCGCCGTTCAGCGGGTTCCAGCGTGAACTGGATTGCGGGTCGGTGGGGGAGCCTTCGAGGAAGGTGGATTGAAGCTCGTTGGCGGCGAGCTCGGCGCGGGTCAGGATCTGGCCGTCGTTGTCGTAGGTGAAGGACGCGACGGAGTTGCGCGTGGCGGTAACACTGGTGAATTCGTTGCGGGTGCGGCTGCGGTCGAAGGAGACGCCATTCTTTGGAAATGGTAGCCATATTAATGTATATTAATTACCATCATCCTTGGCGAACGAACCATGACTCAAGTAACCATCGAGTTGCCAGACCAACTAGCCGAACAGGCGCGCAAGGAAGGCCTGCTTTCCCCCACCGCCGTGCAACGACTGATCGAAGAAGCAATTCGGCGTCTGGCCGGAAGCCGTTTTTTGCAAACGCTCGACCGCTTGGCGGCGGTCGAGCCGCGCCTGACCCCCGAGGAAATCCAGGCTGAAATCGACGCTGCCCGGCGTGAACGTCGGCAACGCAATTGATGCGACTGGTGCTCGACACCAACTGCGTGGTGTCGGCCTTCCTCTGGGGCGGAACACCGCGCCAAATCATCGACGCGGCCGTTGAGGGTCAATGCCAGCTTTTCACCAGTGGCGCTCTGCTCGCCGAGCTCGAAGAGGTGTTGGCGCGGGGGAAATTCAGGCCACGCTTTTTATCCGCCCAGACCAGCGTTGCCCAGATTCTCGCCGAATATACTGGTCAAGTTACCGTTGTCCACGCCGCCAGTATTTCGCCCACCATCACCGCCGACCCGGACGACGATCAGGTACTCGCCTGCGCCGTCACGGCGCAGGCCGATCTGATCGTCTCCGGCGACCGCCATCTGCTCGATCTGAAACAGTATCGGGACATCCCCGTCGCCACCCCGGCCGAGGCGCTGCGGCGAATCAGCGCCGCGTGACGGTCCGGTGCGTGGTTTCTGGCGCGCCGGCCCTAAACTCCTCTCACATCTCGCGGATAAATCTCCCAACCGGACCGAAAGGGGGATATCCGATGCGCGCGTTGGTGTGGTTTCTTATCGCTCTGGCGAGGCCCAAGGCGCTGCTCGCCTTGGAAAACCTCTGCCTGCGCCAGCAGTTGGCAGTACTGAGCCATCGACAGAAACGCCCGCTCCTTCGAAACCGGGACCGGCGGTTCTGGATTTTGATGTCGCGGTGGTTTGCCAGCTGGCAGGAGTGCCTGATCCTCGTTCAACCCGAAACGGTGCTGGGGTGGCATGCCCGGGGCTGGCGGGCGTACTGGCGGTGGAGATCGAGAAAACGCAAGGCTGGACGAAAGCGGATACCGCCGGAACGGCGCGAGCTGATCCGGCGGATGGCGCGGGAGAATCCGCTCTGGGGCCAGGGGCGAATCATGGCGGAGCTGGTGAAACTCGGTCACTTGGTCTCGCCGCGGACGGTGCGCAAGTACATGCGCCGGCCCTGGTCCGGAACGCCTTCGCCCCGCTGGCGGGAGTTCCTGAGACAGCAGGCGAAAGACATCTGGGCGTGTGATTTTCTCACGGTCCGGACGCTCACGTTCCAGACGCTGTACGTGTTTTTTCTCATTCATCACGCCACGCGGGAGATCGTTCACGCACGGGTGACCCGGCACCCGACGGCGGCGTGGACGGGGCAACAGCTTGTGAACGCCTGCTTTGACCGAGCAGCGCCCCGATACCTGATCCGCGACCGGGATGGGATTTACGGGGCTGAGTTTTCGTGCCGCGCGGCAAGCCTCGGCCTCCGGGAAGTCCGCACACCCGTGCGTGCGCCAAAGGCTAATGCCATCGCGGAGCGGTTTGTCGGCACGCTTCGTCGAGAATGCCTGGATCACGTGTTCGTCTTCAACGAACGGCATCTGCAGAAGCTGGTCGATGAGTTCGTTGATTACTACAATCGCCATCGGCCGCACCGAAGCCTCGATCAGCGACCGCCCTGCCCCACCGAGATCGGGTTGGCCTCCACAGGCCCTCCCTCCCGCGTGATCGCCGAGCCGGTGCTCGGCGGGCTGCATCACGTCTACCGGGAAGCGGCGTAACCCCGCTGAACTCCAGTCACTGGATTCGACCCAGGGCATCGGGTCGAAGGTCGGTGTTCGACCGGATGGCGAGTTTTGGCCATTTGTCAGGGGGAACCTCGGCGTCCAACCCCGGCGTTTTCACCCTGACGTGACCGTTGGCGGGCTCTTCGGCCTTCGATTCGGGCGGGTTGGGCTGGGGATTGGATTATTGCGCACCACAGGTGACGACGCGGTCCTGGCCGGTGAACGTGTTTGATAGTGAGGCCGCCGGCTAAAGGTTCCCGGCGATCCGGTCGTTTGGGTCTGTCGAGGGCTACGGGTTTTTTACACTGACCCCAATTCACTGCGGAATAAGTAGAATGTCCCTGAGGTTTCCCCGCATTTCAACCCGTCACCGCACATGCGGACGCAGCTTGCATGGCCAGCGGTGGGATCGCTCGCCAAGGTGCAAGTTGGTGGAGTGGGCTCGGCGTTACGTCGAGAATTCGCCGGCCCAGCGTG
>DATEYP010000044.1:0-9597 GCA_035256085.1 Acidiferrobacterales bacterium | reverse complement strand
TTCTGGATATCGTGCGGCATGGCATTGGCGCTGATGGCCAGCACCGGGATGTGCGCCGTTGCCGGGTCTTCATGCAGGATTTTCAGCGCCTGGATACCGCTGATGCCGGGCAGATTGATGTCCATCAGGATCACCTCCGGCTGATGGATGCGCGCCAGCGCGATGCCGCGCGTGCCATCGCCGGCGCTCAACAGGCGCATATCGGGACGGCGCGCGATGAGCTGCTCGACCAGCTGCAGGTTGGCGCGGTTGTCTTCGACGTACAGCAGGGTGTGCAGCGCTGCGCCCTGCGGAGCACGCGCCAGAATTGGCGCCAGTAGTTCGTCTGCGCCGGCGGCCAGCTGCGGTGCCGCCGCCAGGTTCAGTTCGATCCAGAACACACTGCCCACCCCGACGGTGCTGACCGCGCCGATTTCGCCGCCCATCAATTCGACCAGCCGCTTGCTGACCACCAGGCCGATGCCGGTGCCTTCCTCGCCGCTGGCCTCTTGTCCGAGACGATTGAACGGCTGGAACAGTTGTGCGAGCTTTTCCGGGGACAATCCTTCGCCGGTATCCTGCACACTGATACGGATGCGCTTTGCATTGTTCGCGCTGCATGTGACATCGACCGATCCCCCCGCGCGGTTGTATTTGATCGCATTGGACAGCAGGTTGATGAGAACCTGCTTCACCCGGGTCCGATCGGCGCTGACAAAGCTGAGGCTATCGAACTGGGGAAAGCTCATGTGGATGCCACTTTTTTGTGCCTGCGGTTCGATCATGGCCTGGCAATCGAGCAGCACGTCGGACAGCGACATGGGTTCCAGCGACAGCGACAGCTTGCCGGATTCGATCAATGCCAGATCGAGGATTTCGTTGATCAACTCCAGCAGATACCATCCCCCCTGGAGAATCTGGTCGATGCTGGCCTTCTGTCCGGGCGTGGGCAGTGGCGTACCCGACTCCATTAATTGGGCGAAACCGAGGATCGCATTGAGCGGGGAGCGCAACTCATGACTCATGCTGGACAGGAAATCCGATTTGGCGAGGTTGGCTTTTTCCGCTACGATCTTGGCGTTCTCCAGCTCGGTGTTTTTATCCAGCAGCACCTGATCCAGGCGTTTGCGTTCGGTAATGTCGCGCGCCGCGGCGAACACGCCCTGTAGCTTCCCGTCGCGATCGTAAAAGGTAGCCGCGTTATAGGACACCACTGTTTCCCCGTCGTGCCTGTGGCTCGCGGTGAGTTCGTAATCACTGACCTTCTTTTCACTCAGCGCCCGTTTGATGCCCGCATCGGCCCGCACCGGATCGGTAAAATAGTTCTTGAACGCAGTGCCGATCAGCTCGTCACGCGCACAACCGGTGAGCGCCACCATCTGCTGATTGACGTCGGTAATGATGCCGGACGGATCGGTGGTCATCAGCGCGTCGATGTTGGATTCGATCAGTGATCGGGTATAGAACTGCTGGTCGCGCAGGGCCTGCTGCACGGCGTATTCCTCGGTTACATCGCGGAACACCAGCACGGCGCCAATCACCTGACCGTCGCGGTCGCGAATCGGTGCGCAACTGTCGGCGATAGCGCACTCGCTGCCATCGCGTGCAATGAGTAAAGTGTGGTTGGCCAAGCCCTGTATCGTGCCATGCGCCAAGGTTTCCATGACCGGGATCGCGGAGGGTTGACGGGTTTCCTGGTTGAGGATGTGAAAAATCTCGTCCACCGGGCGACCGCTGGCTTGCGCCTGCGTCCAGCCGGTGAGCTTTTCGGCAAGAGGATTCAATAGCGTCACACGCGCATCGGCATCGGTGGCGATCACGGCATCGCCAATCGAGTTGAGCGTAACGGCGAGCTTTTCTTCGCTGACCTGCAAGGTGACATTGGTCTGCTGCAGTTGTTTATACGTTGCCTCCTGAATCTCGAGCAAACGTTGTTTCTCAGCTTCGACTTGCTTGCGCGCGGTATTATCCGTGCCGATGAGCAGGTAGCCGATAATGGCGTGTTGCGCGTCGCGCAGCGCCGTGACCGACACCACCGCCGGAAAGCGGCTGCCATCCTTGCGGATATAGGTCAGTTCATATATGTCCTCGATGCCGCGCGAGGCCTTGAACACCAATGCCTCGAAGCCTGGCTCAATCTGGGTTCCGAGCTCGACGCTCAATGCCTTGGCGCGCGCGATCACTTCCTGCGGATCGGTGATGTCGGCTGGTGTGATTTTGTTCAGGACGTCGGCGGCCGTGTAACCCAGCATGCGCTCGGCGCCGACATTGAATATTTGAATGACGCCCTTCTCGTCAGTGGCGATACTCGAAAAGTTGGCGCTGTTGAGAATCGCGCTCTGCAAGGCCCCGGTTATCAGCAAGGTCTCCTGGCGTCGGAGCTCGGTGATGCCTTCCGTCGCACCAGCAGCGGGCTTGAGAAGGGCGGGATTGCGGATTTTTTTGGACATGGCCGGCCTCTGTTAACGCGCGAATATGTCTGGCGGATCGCGTGGCCGGAGGTGCGTGCAGCACCTCATCTACTTATACGCTCATCCTGCACAAAAGAATGCATCCCTTTGCTAACAGGTGTCGCAGGGACAGACTAAATTGAGTCCGTGGATGAGTTTCGATAAACCCTTGATCTTTATAACGCAATAGCCCGTCGCGCTCTGTGTGTTAGCGCACATAGGGTGGTGTTTAATGCAACGCGTGCAGCGGGGCGAAGGGTTAACCTTGATCGGCTGAGGGCAGTTCCTGGCGATTACGTAGATCGCACAGCAAACGATCGTGTTCTTTTTTGACCACCGCATAGCATTCGCACACGCGCGACTCGAGGCCCGACCGGTCCAGCACGGTGATATGGCCACGGCGGTAGCGAATGCACCCCGCTTGCTGCAAATGCCCGGCGGCCACGGTGATGCCTTCACGCCGCACGCCGAGCATGCTGGCAATCAGTTCCTGCGTAATGGTCAACTCATTCGAAGGCAAGCGATCGAGGGTCAGCAACAGCCAGCGGCACAGTTGCTGCTCCACCGAATGATGGCGATTGCATACCGCTGTTTGGGATATCTGTGTAAGCAGCGCCTGGGTATAGCGCAGCAACAAATTCTGCATCACCCCGGCGCGGCGCCCCCCGGCGCGATTGAATTCATCCATCAGCAACCGCGCCGGCAGTCGGTAACCGTGGCCCGCCGTCTGCACAACGGCCCGGTTCGGTGTGGTATTCCCGCCCATGAACAGAGAAATGCCGAGTACGCCCTCGTTGCCCACCCCGGCGATTTCGGATGAGGCGCCGCTCTCCGTTACATAGTGCAGGGATATGATAGCGGTCGTTGGAAAATAGACGTACTGCATCTGGCCGCCGGATTCGTACAGAACCTCGCCCAGCGGCATCGCGATCAACTCCAGATGGGGGGCGATGCGCTCGAATTCAGCCGTGGGCAGGGCGGCGAGGAGCTGGTTTTGATTGGGGCTCTGCGGGGTATCCATATGCGGTCGCCGAATGATCGCCTAAGCGGCATGAGCTCATGCGTACAGCATACACGCTTTGCACCCGGGCGTGTTACCACATAGAGCGCGCAACCTAAGGATTTCCCGCGAAATGCCCATGTTTATCTCCTGAGTCATTCGTGAACTGGGGAGGGTAGTGTCGTTATTTTCACTTCGACCGCGTGATCCCGGCGGTCGTCGATCAGCGGAATGATGTTGTCGGAGCGTTCAACGCCGTCCACCGTGACACGCGTCTCACCGATCTTCGCCTCACCGTCGGCACGTGTTTGCGAGACCACGATATGGTAGACCGTTTCCCGATACCGGTAGTGCAGCGTGAAGGCCTTCCAATCCGCCGGCAGGCACGGCGCGAAATGCAGTTTGTCCACGTCCAGCCTCAAGCCGAGCAGCGATTCCACGATCAACCGATACATCCAGCCGGCCGAGCCCGTGTACCAGGTCCATCCCCCGCGGCCGGTGTGCGGCGCGAGCGCATAGACATCGGCGGCGGCGACGTAGGGTTCGACTTTGTAGGTCGCCACGCCCTCCGGCGTTTTTCCATGGTTGACCGGGTTGATCATGACCAACAGTTCCCAGGCGCGTTGATGGTCGCCCAGTTGGGCAAACGCCATGGCCGTCCAGATCGCCGCATGCGTGTACTGCCCGCCATTCTCGCGCACGCCCGGGACGTATCCTTTTATATAGCCGGGATCCAACGGCGACTTGTCGAACGGCGGATCCAGAAGCTGGATCAGCGCCGGATCGCGGCGCACCAGGCGCTGATCCACCGCTTCCATGGCAAGGCGCGCGCGCCCGGCATCGCCCGCCCCGGAGAGAACCGCCCAGCTCTGCGAAATGGAATCGATCTGGCACTCGGTGTTGGCGGCCGACCCGAGCGGCGTGCCGTCGTCGAAGTAGGCGCGGCGGTACCATGCGCCATCCCAGGCATGTTGCTCGATATTCTGGCGCAGCTGATCCGCTGCCGCTTCGCACCGCTCGGCGAAGGACGAATCGTCCTGCAGGCGCGCCACCACGGCGAACTGCATGAGCACACTGTGCAGGAAGAATCCCAACCAGACGCTCTCGCCTTTACCGCGATGGCCCACCAGGTTCATGCCGTCGTTCCAGTCACCGGTGCCCATGAGCGGCAGGCCGTGCTCGCCAAACCGGAGTCCTCTCAGGATGGCGCGCACACCGTGCTGGTACAGGCTGGCCGTCTCGCCAGAACGGCCGGGAAGATCATAATAAGAGTCGTCCTCGGCATTGACCGGGCGGCCTTCGAGGAAGTGGACGGATTCATTCAGTACCCCGGTGTCGCCAGTGGTCGACACATAGCGGCACGTCGCCAGGGGCAGCCACAGGTAATCATCCGAACAATGCGTGCGCACGCCGCGGCCCGCCGGCGGGTGCCACCAATGCTGGACATCGCCCTCCAGGAACTGCCGGCTGGCGCACAACAGCAGTTGCGCGCGCAGCCGCTGCGGTTCCGTGTGCACCAGCGCCATCGTATCCTGCAATTGATCGCGAAAGCCGAAGGCGCCCCCCGATTGGTAGTATCCGCTGCGCGCCCACAGGCGGCAGGCCAGCGTCTGGTACACCAGCCAGCCGTTGGCCAGCACGTTGAGCGCCGGGTCGGGCGTTTCCACCTGCACCGCGCCGAGCGTGTGATTCCAGTACTGGTGCACCGCCGCGAGCGCGCCGCGCGCGGCGGCCGCACCCCGGAAGCGGTGCACCAGCTTGCTGGCGTCATCCGTCCCGCGTCTTCCTGCCAGGCCGAGCCTGAAGATGATCTCGCGCTCTTGCCCGTCGGCCAGCTCGAAGCTGACCTGGATCGCGGCGCAGGGATCCAGCGCGGTTCCCACCTTGCCGGAAAGGCGCGAACGGCGCATCGCCGCCGGATTCCCGAGCGTGCCATTACGCCCGATGAATTCAGTGCGGTCGCCGCTGACGGTCCGGGTTGCGTCGTCCACATCGAAGAACGCTATCAGACCGGTGAACTCCGTGTTGTACGGGTTACGCGCGAACAGCGCGCCGCTGTGCGGGTCAATTTCGGTGGTCACGTGCATGGCCGATTTCGGCCGCAAATCTCCCAGCACCCACTCCGCGTAACCGGTCGCGGACAGCTTGCGCGCTTGGCCCGACTCGTTGCGCACTTTCAGCACCGCGAACTTGATCGCGGCGTCCACGTCCACGTAAACCGTGAGCTCCGAGCGAATGCCATCCTCCACGTGCTCGAAGACGCTGTAGCCGAATCCGTGGCGGCTCACGTAATAACCGGCTCCACGGCAGGGCAATGGCGCGGGCGACCAGAAATGTCCGCTGTCTTCGTCGCGCAGATAAAAGGCTTCGCCGCTGGCATCGCTCACCGGGTCGTTGTGCCAGGGGGTGAGGCGGAATTCGTGCGCGTTCTCGCCCCAGGTGTAGGCCAGGCCGTTCTCCGAGATGACGCTTCCGAAGTGCGGATTCGCCAGCACGTTCACCCACGGTGCCGGTGTCACTTGACCGGGCGCGGTCATGATGACGTATTCGCGTCCATCACCGGTAAATCCTCCCAGTCCATTGAAGAGGATCAGATCGCTGCGCGGCAACCCGGTGGCGGCCGGGAGTTCGGCGCGCTGGCGGCGGGTCGGTTTGAGGCGCGGAACGCGCACTTCCACCGGACCACGCCGGTTGATCTGTTCTGCCAGCGTCCCCCGGCTGTCGTTGATGATGGCGCGCGCGACCGATTGGATCAGGATGCGATCCTCGTCCGAGATCTGTTCTGCCGGTCGCACGAAAATGCCACCCGGCCGGTCCATGGCATGCGGTTCGACGCCCGCGGCAATCAACCCCATGATTTGCTCCTGGAGCAGCTGCCGGTAACCGGCCCGGTCTTCGTTCCAGATCATCAGGTCCACGGCCAGTCCCTTCAAGCGCCAGTACGCGTGCGCCTGTACCAATTGGCGCACCAGATCGATATGGGTCGGGTCGCCAATCTGTAGCAGCACGATCGGCAAATCGCCGGAAATGGCATAGCCCCACAGGCCGGATTGACCGCGGCGGTTTTTGACGAGGACGGCGGCGTCGGCGCGCAACGAGGAATTCGCATAGAGGACAGAACTGGCAAGGCGCCCATAGAGTTGCGCGTCGGCCTCGGTGGCATTGATCTGCCGCAGCACCACCTGGGCGTGGGTCCACGCCAGTTCCAGCACACGATCCGCGATCCGCCGATCCTGGTATTTGTCGACCAGGCCCAAGGCAGCGTCGCGGGTTTCGCCGATGCCGGAAACCATATCGATGGTTGCCGCTTCGTCAGGATCGAGTGTGATGCGGCAACGAATCGCAACGATCGGATCGAGTACCGAACCCTGGCTGCCCGAGAGCGCGGCGGCGCCGTTCAAGGCCTGGGGCGAGGCGACCGTGTTGCCGCGGCCGATGAACTGCAGGCGGTCCGTCTCGTAGGAGATCTCACCGATGTCCGCCCCGTGCACGGCCATCAGGTGAAACATCCAGGGTTCCGACTCCTCGAGCGAGCGGGGCCGGCGCGTGCAGAGGATCGCACGCCGCGGGTCGATGATCTCGGTCTGAACAAAGAGATTACTGAACGCCGGATGCAGTGCTTCTGCGGCCGAGGGTGCGAGCACCACCTCCGCATAACTCGTCACCTCGATCGTTCTGCGCGATCGGGAGCGGTTGGTGATATGGATGCGGCGCAGCTCGATATCGTCTTCCGGCGACACTACGATCTCGGTATGGGTCTCGAAATCGTGGTCGTGGCGGCGAAACTCCGCGCGCCCCTCCGAGAAAATCGCTTCGTAGCTGTCCGCGCGCTTGAGCGTCGGCTGGTGTGCGGTTGACCAGAACTCCCCGCTCGCCACGTCGCGCAGGTAACAGAAGGTACCCCAGTTGTCGCGGGTAGCGTCTTCGCGCCAGCGGGTCACGGCGAGGTTTTTCCACTGACTGTAGCCGCCTCCCGCGTTCGTGACCATCACGTGGTAGCGGCCGTTCGATAGCAACTGCACCTGCGGGTTCGGCGTGTCGGGGCTGTCGTAAACGCGAATCGGCGTCTCCGCAGCACCGGTCGTGGGTCGAATGTCGGAGAGCTGGGCAGTGTGCGGAAACAGCGCCGTGGCCCTGGGAATCCGTTCCTGGAGCAATAACAGGGTCGCCTGGAACAATGGATCCGACACGAAGCGCTTCTGCATCGGACGATCCAGCAGCAGATAGGCCAGGGACAGCAGACTCATCCCCTGGTGATGGGTCATGAAGGAGCGAACCACCGTGCTCGATTCCCCGCGTCGTTGACGTGTCGGGGTGAAATCGATGGCTTCATACAAGCCGAATTTTCCTTCAAGCCCCAGCGCGGCGAGGCGTTGCAGATTCTGACATGCCGCTTCCGGCGCCACCATCAATGCCAGCGCCGAGGCATAGGGGGCGATGACCAGATCCTCCGCCAGTCCGCGTTTGAGCCCCAGTCCGGGCACGCCGAACGCGCGGTACTGATAGTTGAGATGAACGTCGACCGTGTTGTAACCGGATTCCGACATGCCCCACGGCACGCCGCGCAGTCCCCCATACTCGATCTGTCGCTGCACCGCCGCCTGATAGGTCTGATCGAGCAGCGTGTTCTCGTAGTTGGGCATCACCAGCAGCGGCATGAGGTACTCGAACATCGAACCGCTCCACGACAGGAGAATCGGCTCGCCACCGGCGGACGTGAGCAGCCGCCCGAGGGCAAACCAGCTCTCCTGCGGCACTTGTCCCTGTGCAATCGCGACGAATTTGATCAATCTCGCTTCCGAGGCCAGCAGGTCGTAGTAACTCGCGTCGCGCCGCAGCTCATCCACGTTGTACCCGATCGCCAGCAGGCGCGACGCCTTGTCGTACAGGAAGTCGTACTCCATATGCGCGAACTCACTTGCTTGCAGGGCCAGGCGCTCGACAGCCGCTATCCGCTGCTCGGCGCGACGGCTGGCTTCCTTGATCAGCCGTCGAAGCTCTTCCAGCCACTCGCGCTCTGCGGGCCTCGCAGCGACGCCGGGCCGCTGCTCGATTGCCGGGAGCAACGCCCCCTCGAGTCTTGCCAGTTCGCGCAGCGTGGGAATCCCGCTGATGGCGTGGTAGTCGCTGAGCCCACTCGGCGCGGCGGGCTGCAATAGCCACGGGGCGAGAAACGTCAATTCATCGAGAGCGACGCGGCATTGCCGGGCCAGCGTCCGTGCCCACCAATTCGCATCGCTCTCGGAAGCCGTCTCGGAAATTACTGCGCTGGCGTGATTCAGGGTCGGGTGGTGTACGGAATCATCATGCGCTTCTAGGTATACTTCGGGTTCTGCGCGACGTCTTCCCTCGGCTGATACCCGTTCGCTACCTTTTTGTGACAACCTCTCAGAGACAGCATCGAGGCTGCCGGCAAACTCTTCCGCGCGTGTCGCCAGCCGGTCAAGGGTGAGACGCGCCGCCGTGAGTGTGGTTGGCCGGGAATCACAGGCGGAGTCCAGATCTTTCTGAAATGCAGCGAGCGCAACCGGCGTGGCGCCTCCCATGGCATCCGCCAGGATCCCCAGCGTGTCGCGCAGGCCTTCAAACCAGCGTGCCTCCAGGATCGGGCGATCGGGTAGTGCGAGCAGGCCCGGGCGCAAGGTCAGCAGATGACCCGCGAGGTTGCCGCTGTCCACCGTCGAAACGTAGGCAGGGTGCAGCGGTTTCAGCGATAGCGTGTCGTACCAGTTGTAGAAGTGGCCGCGATACCGTTCCATGGATTGCATCGTGCGCAGTGAACTCGCCGTACGCTCGATGAGTTGCCCGGCCGAAATGTAACCGAAGTCGTACGCGGACAGATTCGCGAGCAGCGCCATCCCCATGTTGGTCGGCGACGTGCGGTGCGCCACCGCGGGACCGCGATACTCCTGATAGTTATCCGGCGGCAGCCAATGATCTTCCGGGCCGACGAAGGTCTCGAAGAACGCCCAGGTTTTGCGCGTCAGCTTGCGCAGAAAGAAGGTTTGGTCGGCCGTCAGCCTGGCTTCACGACGGGCGAGCGGCCGGCTGATCCACCAGGCGATGGCGGGTGAGACCAGCCACAAGATCAGTATCGGTCCCGCCACGACCAGCACGGCCGGACGCGACAGCACCAGAACCAGCGTCGCGCCAATGGCGATCACCGGG
>DATEYP010000043.1:0-10422 GCA_035256085.1 Acidiferrobacterales bacterium | reverse complement strand
GGCGCTTGCGCATAAAACCGGAACCCGGTTCGATTGGCTCGATCGTCCGTCCGGCGCGGAACCGGACGGACGGGTCGTGTACGGCGAGCGCATCCATCACCGCGAGGCGCCACAGGCGCTCGCCGATGGACGCGCCGATGTCGCGCTGGTCTACTACCATCTCGCCCTTCGCTATGCGCGCATCTTTCCGGACCGCTTCGAGTTTGTCCCGGTCGGCGGCGCACCGGAGCAACCCGAGCCTGAAAACACAGTGAGCGATTTTCACCTGGCCATGGTGGGTGACGGCGGCGCCTGGGGTGAGGCGCTGTGCGAGTTCCTGCTGGGGAGCGAGACCACCGAAATCTACGCACATCACGGTCTTCGGCGCACCCACAGCTGAGTGTCGCGCGCGCAACCCGGGCGGCGTTGTGCACCGGCCCTGAATGCCGGGTTCACCCCTGTCCCGTAAATCCCGCTCGTTCATCGGGCGCAACAGGCCTTCCATCGTCTCCGACGCGGGCGACCTTTCGGGTCTGGTCTATCCAGCCTATATACACAAAGCGGGATCAAAAAACGGGAGCGTTAGATTCCCGGTGCAGATGGGCAGGGGTGGCAGGCGGCTGGCGCGGATCGCGTGCCGGTTTAAAGTCCTGACACAGAGGGTCTAATAACCAGATAAGCCAGGGATAGGCCATGCATTCTCCAGAAGCCAGCAGAAATACCGGCCCCGGCATAAAGCCACCAAAGTCTTCCCGTTCGTTAAAGACCGCTGTCTCCCTGGCGCTGGTGTTGGCGCTGGCTGGAGCCGTTTTTTATTTACTCGATCCTGCCGGACTATTTCGCACAAAGCAGTTCGCCGGTCCGCGCGAGGCGCTGACCCTGGGCCTGGCGCACGAATCGCTCGCGGCGTTGGCGATGATTGCGCGCGACCGCGGCTATTTCTCTGAGGCGGGCCTCGATGTAACGGTCAAGGGCTACAAGAGTGGGTCGCTCGCCATGAAGGGCCTGCTGGCCGGCGACGTGGCGATGACCACGGCCGCCGATATTCCCATCGTCTTTGAAAGTATGGCGCGGCGCGATTTTCGCATCGTTGCCACCATCGGCTCTTCCGACAATGAACCGAGAATCATCGCCCGCAAAGACCGGGACGTGAAGGTACCCGCCGACCTGCGCGGCAAGCGCATTGCCACCCAGAAAGCGTCGGCCGTGCATTTTTTTCTGCATGTCTTTCTGTTGCAGAATGGCATGACTGCTGAGGATGTGACCTTGAGTTTCCTCAAGCCCGACGACTTGGTGAAGACCCTGGTCGATGGAGAAATCGACGCCTTCTCCATGCGTGAACCGTACATCTCCCAAGCCGCCAAACAACTGGGCGACAACGCCTTGGTTTTCGAAAAACCCGGCCTCTACCGGAAGACCTTCAATGTTGTCGTGACGGCCGATCTGCTCAAGAACCGTCCGGAAGTCGTGCGGCGGGCGATGCACGCCCTGGTCCAGGCCGAGGCGTTCGCGCAGAAGCATCCCAACCAGGCCATCCAGATTGTTGCCAAGGTACTTGAATCGCCACCCGCGGACATTGCCGCCATCTGGCCGGATTCCGTGCTCAAGGTCTCTCTCGACCAGTCCTTGTTGGTGAGTCTGGAGGACGAGGCCAAATGGGTTATCGGCAGCAAACTGGCCGAAACCACCGAGACACCGAATTATCTGGAGATGGTCCACGTAGGCTCGCTCAAGGCGGTGGCCCCGTTTCTGGTGTCACTGATCCATTGACAAGATTGCTGAATGGAATCATGGCCGGTCTTGCCATGGGCATTCAGGTTGACGGGAGCAGTTTCTAGATTCGTATCAGGGAGAACCAGTCATGAATATCAGTACCAAGCTGTGGCTCAACACCGGGTTGTCGGTCGGGCTCGTGGTTGTCACCGGCATCGTGTTGTTTGCCTCTTCGCGCTATGTCGCGGGTGTAGCCGAGCAGGGCCGGGCAGCGAACACCATCGTCAAGGAAGTGTTCGAACTCACGATGGTGGCCGATGAATATTTGATGAACCGCGCCGAACGCGCACAAAGACAGTGGAACCTGAAACACGATTCTCTCGCCCGTCTGCTGCAGGGGATTCAATTTAGCGAACCAAGCGAACAGTCGATCCTGCTGCGGGTACGTGCCGAACACCAGGGCATCAAGGCGACCTTCGCCGAGGTCGTGGAAAACCAGAGCAAACGCGCCGCGAACCAGTCCAGACAGGTCGAACTCGGCCAGCAGTTGGCCAGGATGGAGACAGAGAAAAAAACCGCCGCGCGGGCACCGGCCGCGGCCGGGTTGCGCGCGGAAATCGAGCGCGTCGGCAAGGAGACCGCGCTGCTGCGCGAGCTGGACGCGCGACTGGCCGGCCAGATGCTGGCCAAATCCCAGGCGATTGTTTCCGGCGGCCTGCAGCTCAGCAACAGCAGCCAGGACAAGGTCGCGCGCGCCGAACGCCAGGCGGTTGTGACGATCATGGGTTTTGTATTGACCCTGGGTCTGGCCATCGCCGGCACCACGCTGGTCATCAATCGCAGCGTGGTACGCCCGATCGCGCAGGTGCAAGAGGGCGCGGAGATCGTTGCGCGGGGCAATCTTGACCATCGCCTGCGACTGGACGCGAACGACGAAATCGGGGAAATGTCACGTACCTTCGACCGGATGCTGGATAACCTCAAGACGACCACCGCCTCGCGAGACGAGCTGGACCGCATGAACAGCGCGCTGAAAGATTCCACGGCGGCGCTGATTCAGTCGGAAAAACTGGCGTCCATCGGCCAGATGGTCGCCGGCGTGGCGCACGAGATGAATACGCCGTTGGCCTATGTGAGCAGCAGCGTCGAACTCGTCAAGGACCAGTTGCCGGAGGTGGAAGAACTCATCGCGGAGTACGTCAAGCTCACCGGGCTGCTGAACTCCGGCGCCGATGACCAGGCGCTGGGCAAGCAGTTCGAGCAGGTGCAGGCGCGGGCGGCCGCATTCCGCGAGAACCGCCCCCTGGACGAGGCCGGCGCGCTGCTCACGCGCAGCATCCATGGTCTCAATCAGATACGCGAGCTGGTCATGAATCTCAAGAACTACAGCCGCACCGATCGCGAACGGATGATGGAGTTCAATCTGAACGAAGGTCTGGACAGTGTGTTGATGCTGGCCAAGCCGGTAGTCAAGACGCGCGTGAAGGTCGTCAAGGACTACGGCGACATCCCCTTCGTCGCCTGTTCGCCCTCGCAGATCAACCAGGTGTTTCTGAATCTGGTCACCAACGCCGCCCAGGCGATCGAGGGCGATAGCGGGACGATACATATCCAGACGCGCGCGTCGGCGGATCGGGTCCAGATTGTCGTGCGCGACAACGGAAAAGGAATCCCGCCGGAGGCCATGCCGAAAATTTTTGAACCGTTTTTTACTACCAAGAAAGTGGGGGAAGGCACCGGTCTGGGGTTGTCCATTTCCAGGAAGATTGTCGAGGAACACGGCGGTACGATTAAGGCGGAGTCGGTGGTGGGCAAAGGCACCGTCGTGACGGTGTCGCTACCCGTGCAAGCCATCGTGGCACAGCGCAAACGAGCATAGGAGCTAAGTCATGGCCAAGGCGAAAGTTTTATTTGTCGACGACGAGGAGCACATCGTCAGCACATTGAGAAGCCTGTTCAGGAACGTGTGCGATGTTTATACCGCTACCAGCGGCGCCCAGGCGCTGGAGATCGTGAAAAGTAATTCGATCCACGTGATCGTCAGCGATCAACGCATGCCGGAAATGGCGGGTATTGAATTGCTGCGCGAGGTCAAACGGCTTTCGCCCAACACCATGCGCATCATGCTGACGGGTTATGCCGACTTTGCGGCGATCGTGAGTTCCATCAATGACGGTGAGATCTACCGCTACATCTACAAGCCATGGAACAACAAGGATGTGCTGGCCACGGTCACTGCCGCCGCCGAGGTGGCGCTCAGTCTGGCAGGCGATCTGTACGATGCGCCGCCCGCCGGCATTGAAAACGCGCAAACGAATATCCTGGTGGTCGATGACACGCCCGAGGTGCACGTCATAATCAGGAAACTCTTCGAGGGCAAGCGCCAGGTGTTGTCCGCCTCCAGTTGTGACCAGGCGCTGGACATTCTGGAACAGGGCAACATCGGCGTGGTCGTTGCGGATGTTTTCGTCGCCCGTCAGGACATTTCGCAATTGCTCAAAATACTGAAAGACCAGCATCCGCATATGGTGACAGTCGTGTTGACCGCGTTCAACGACGCCAACATGGTTGTCGGGCTGATTAACAATGGCCAGATCTTCCGTTACCTGACCAAGCCGGTACACACGGGCCAGCTGCGGGTCAGCATCGAGGCCGCGCTTCTGTACCACGCCAAGTGCCAGCACCAGCCGCGGTTGTTGTCGCGCCACCGGGTCGAAAAGGCGGAGGCCGGTTCCAGTCCGGGCCTGACCGCCATGATTATGTCGCGGCTAAAGTCGTTGCGCGGAGGCGTCGCCGCAAGGTAACGTATCCAGACCGTACCCAATCACCGCTGACTGTGTCATTCTCAAACGCGGTTTTAACCGGCGTGGGGCACGAAGCCGCAGGAAACGGCGCGCCGTATCACCGCGTCCGGTTGAAAACATAGTTAGAAGGCATGTTGTTTGTGTTTCCGAAATTTAAGAATACCCCAGCCGACAAGCATACCAACAGGCATGAAAAGCAACAGATTCCAGAGCTGCATGAACAGCAAAGCGATGGGTGCCGTTGAACTTTGAGGCCACACAAACACCGACAAATAAAGCGCAACGTCCATGCCGAATGCCGCCACGGCGCCGCCTAGGGGCACAATTGAATTCTTTGTAACGAAAAGCATGAACGAACAGACAAGATACGGCAACCAAGCCCAGAGCATAAGGCTGACACTAAAACTACCCAAGCCACCCTCGGCCTTAAAGGCCGCAGTGTAGAAGTGAAGCAGCATGGCAAGAGCGACAACACCGAATCCAATTAAGCGCAACTTACGATGCATGTTTGTCTTGCCTTCTAACAAACCTGTGTTTGAGGAGGAGCTGCCTGTATTCAAGACAAGGGTATTATGCCGATCCATTTGAAGAACAAACCGGTAATCATGCTGGGCGCGGAACGCACCGGTACGACGTTACTCATGGCCATGCTCGGTTGTCATCCCCGTATCGCGGTGCCCGAGGTGGTCTGGTACTACCCGCGGTTTCGCCCCTACCTGCATACTTACGGCGACCTCGGTCACGACCGGAATTTCCGCACGCTCGCGGGCGAGATGATTTTTGGTCTCAAGACGCCGTTCTGGGGCATGCCGGTCAACCCGCGTACGATCGTCGATGAAATTATTTCCAGTGCGCCCGAGCGCAGCTTCGCCGGTATTTATTGCGCCATGCTGGAGCGTTACGCGCTGACAGTCGGCGGCAAGCCGCGTTGGGGTGAAAAGACACCCTACAATCTGTTTTTTGTCGACGAGATCAACCAGGATTTTCCCGGCACCCAATTTATCTTCATTACCCGCGACGGCCGCGATGCCAGCGCCGATTATCTTCAGTCCGGTTTCGGTCCCACGAATATATTCTGCGCCGCCGAGATCTGGAAGCTGTGTCAGAACGCAGTCAAACCGTGGCGCCAGAAACTCGACTCCTCCCAATGGCTGGATGTCCGCTACGAATCCCTGGTGCGGGAACCGGAGCGAATCCTTAAACAGGTCTGCGAGTTCCTCGGCGAACGTTACGACCCCGCCATGCTCGGTTTTCATACCACCGAGATTGCCCACGCGCGCGGCGCCACGCGTGACCACAAACCGCTGGGATCGCCGGTCAGCACCCAATACATCGATATTTACAAGGAACTGCTCAGTCTCCGGGAGCAACGAATTTTCGCCGGCGTGGCCGGCGAGGCGATGCAGCAGGCCGGTTACGACTGCGCCATCGAGCCGCTTGTCATCGACGCCGAGGAAGCGGCGCTCTTTCGGGAACTGGATGCGCGTACCCGGGCGGCGACACTCGATGCTCCGGAAGGACATATTGTCTATGAAAGCTACAACGACTGGCTGGTCGATCAGCGCGAACAACGCCGTCGACAGGGCATCTGGAGTGAAAAGAGCGCACCCCGTCCATTCCCCATCGGCGACCGGAACGAGGAGCTGATCATGGGACAACGGGCCTGGAAGAAATGGAAGGAGTATTTGTGCGTCAAGCGCCAATACACCGGAAAGCGGGTAACCCTGTGAGACAGAGACACGAGGACAAGTCCAAGCCGCTTCCTCGTCTTGTGCCGGTGCCGGTGCCGCGCGAGCATGCCCGAGGAAACGGTAGGTCCGGCCCCGGGGAGCGGGCCGCCACGTTGGCCGCCGACCGTGGTGAAGCACCGAGACTCCTCGACGGTGCGATCGACATCACGGATGTCGCCGTTGTTTTTCAGCGGAAATCCACGCGCGTGGTCGCCGTCGAGAACGTCAATGTCCGAATCGAGCCTGGCGAGTTTGTGTCCCTGCTCGGTCCTTCCGGCTGCGGGAAATCCACGCTGCTGAACGCGATCGGCGGCATGCTCGCCCCCACTCAGGGACAGATATCGATTGACGGCCGGCCGGTGCGTGAGCCGAATGCCCGTTGCGGGGTGGTCTTTCAGCAGCATTCATTGTTCCCGTGGATGACCGCGCTCGACAATGTGGCTTTCGGTCCCGAAATGCTCGGCCACCCTGCGCCGAAACAAATCGGCCGTGAATTACTGGCGCTGGTTGGATTGGAGAAGTTCGCGCATTCCTATCCGTCCCAGCTTTCCGGAGGCATGCAGCAGCGCGTCGGCATTGCCCGGGCGCTCGCCACGCGTCCGCCGGTTTTATTGATGGACGAGCCGTTTGGCGCCCTGGATGCCCAGACACGCAGCATCATGCAGGAGGAGTTACTGAAAATCTGGACGGCATTCAGAACCACCGTGGTATTCGTGACGCACGACGTGGATGAGGCCATTTTCCTCTCTGACCGTGTGTTCGTCATGCGCAGCGCTCCGGGTTCGATCAAGGAGGAGATCCGCGTGTCCCTGGACAGGCCGCGAACACCCGAGATCATGTTGACCGATGCATTCGGCGATATCCGCAAACGCGTGAAACATCTGATCCGCGAGGAAAGTTTGAAGGTGTTCGCCTCCAGCACTAAATGACGGTAACTGGCGATCGGCGGAGTCATCCATTCGCCGGCAAAAGGAAATTGACGTGACAACATTGACGAGTAATGGCCTGACGAGAACGCCGGCATCGCCGGCGTTGACCGGTTGGACCTCGAATCTGCTGGGGATGGCGACCGGGTTCGGTATACTCGTGCTGGTGTGGACGGTGATCGCTTGGCGGCTCGGCAACGCCGTGTTGTTGCCGGCCCCGCTGGCGGTGCTGGAAGGGTTCTCGATGTTGCTGCGCGACGGCAGTTTGATCGCCGACATCCTGGCCAGCCTCAAGCGCGTGTTCGTCGGCTTTCTGATCGCGGCCTTCATCGCCGTGCCGCTGGCGATGTTGCTGGCATACTCCCAGCCGCTGCGCCGCGCCGTATTGCCGGTCATCAACCTCATCCGGCCGATCCCGCCCATTGCCTGGATCCCGATCGCGATTCTGTGGTTTGGCATCGGCGACAAACCGAGTTATTTCATCACTGCCATTGCCGCCTTTTTTCCGATTTTTCTCAACTCGTTTTTTGGCGGGCAATCGGTCGAGGATCAGCATCTCAACGCCGCCAAGTGCCTGGGCGCGGGAAAAAGAGCGCTGGTGCTGCGCATCCTGTTCCCCTCGGCCTTGCCAATGATCTGGACAGGAATGAAAATCGGTCTGGGCCAGTCGTGGATGGCAGTGGTCACGGCCGAATTGATCGCCGCCCAGTCCGGTCTCGGCTACATGATACAAGTCAGTCGCCTGAACCTGGAGACCAGCCACGTACTGGTCGGTATGGTGACGATTGGCGTATTGGGATCGCTCATGACGCTTATGTTGGGTGCGGTCGAAGGATTTATATTGCCCTGGAAACAAAAATAATTCACCGAAAGGAGGCTGGCTATGGTGCGTGTGCGCGAAATTTGGATGGCCGTGTTGCTGGGTGTGATCCCGATTACTTTGTCCGTGCCGGTACTCGCCGCCGGTGAACCCGGCGCTGAGCCGCCGGTCAAGTTACGCATCGCCTATCCAAGCGGCATGAATGGCCAGATACCCGTGGTGATGGAAAAAATGGGGATAGCAAAGAAACATGGAATCGATGCCGAGTATGTATTTTTTCAGTACGGACCGCCGATGATGGAGGCGCTCGCCTCCGGGCATGTGGACGCGATCATCACCAGTCTGATGCCGGTGTCCACGTTTCTGTCGCGTCAGCCGGGCGCCGCCGTAGTGGTGGCGGGACTCGGCCGGTCAAGCTACTCGTTGATGGTGCCCAAGGACAGCCCGGCCAAGGACATCAAGGCGCTGCGTGGCAAACGTATTGCCGTGTCCTTCAACTCCGACTCGCATCTGGACTTGCTGCGCACGCTCAAGGCCGCCGGGATGGACAGCAAGAACGACGTCAAGCTGCTCAACGTTCAGCCCAACGAGCTGGTGCTCACGCTGAACGAAGGATTCGCCGAGGCCATCGTCATTCGCCAGCCGCAGGTGCTCAAGGTGCAGGAACAGTTCGGCGCCAGAATCATTCATACCTGGCCGTTCAACTTCGTGTCGATCATGCGCGCCGAATATCTCGCGCAAAATCCCGCGGCGCTCGCGCGTTACCGCGCCAGCCTGCGCGGGGCAATCCACTATATTGCCAACAACAAGGAACAGGCCAGCGTCTGGTTTGGTGAAAGGCTGCGCGTGGACCCGGAAATTGTACGACGCGTATCCGCCGACGATCCCAACTACCGGCCCATGAAATCCCCGGACGAGGTTGTCGTCGGTATCACGCCGGAGATCGAGAAAATGCTGAGCGACTGGTTTGAGTCGAGTTACGAGCATGGGATGATCAAGACCAAAATCAGCGTCGACAAAAAGCTCTTCGCCCGCTAGTCGTGACAGGCAAAGAACGTACGCCGCCGCTCGCCAGTCAACCGGTACTGCGCGAGTTCTTGTATGAACAGGCGCCGCTGGCGCTTGGCGTGTTTGGGCTGGCGCTGCTCGTCAGTTATTTTGGATACGGATACCTGCCCGATGCGCAACACCCGCTGCCGGTGGCCGGCATCGTCGCCCCCATCTGGCACCTGGTGTGGATGGGGTTCTGGACCGGCTACACCATGGCGGTGGTCGGGCAGGCGAGCGGCACGTTTTCTCTCGCCTATTCGGCCTCGATCTTTCAGTTCAACAGTATCAGCCTGAGTCCGACCTCGCTGCTCATCACCTTTATCAATCCGTTCGGCGCGCTGCTGGGTTTCTGGCGTGAGCGCCAGTGGAACCTGGATATGGCCTTGTGGCTGTGTGTCGGCGCCGTGTTGGGCGCTCCGCTCGGTCCGTTCATCCGCGTTTATCTTTTGAGCGATCCAACGCCCTTTAAAGCCTGTATCGGCGCGGCACTGCTGATTACCGCCGTTCAGTTATGGGTCGAGATCAGTCCCTGGTATCTGCGCCGCGCGCGCCGCCAGCGTGCGTTCAAGGAAAAATTCGACCAAACCCGCGCCGGGCACCGCCGGGACGGCCGGGCGGCGGCCGGATTGCCCGGCCACTTTTCGATCGCCACCCTCGAGCGTTCGTGGCGGCACGTGAAAATCAGCTACTGGGGACAGGAGGCAACACTGCCGACCTTGGCCATGCTCATGACCGGTTTCGCAGTCGGCGTGGCGGGTGCGGCACTCGGCATCGGGGGCGGATTCCTGCTGGTGCCGATCCTGGTGATTGTCTATGGCTTGCCCATGTACGTGGTGGTCGCCGCCAGTATCCCCTATGTGATCGTTCTGTCCGCGGTCGGCCTGCTTTCTTATCTGTTTCTTTTGCCGTTGCTGACGGGCATACCGACATCGGTCGACTGGAGCTTCGGTTTGTTTGTCGCCAGCGGTGCCGTATTCGGCGCCTGGCTCGCCGCCAAGACGCAGAAATACATACCCGAAAGTTATCTCAAGCCGATGCTGGGCACGATTACCGGGGTTGTGGGCGGACTTTATATTGTCAATTATTTCTACCGCCTGCCGTTCAGCGTATAGCGCCATTCCATGAAACGTCTCAAGCGCTGGGCCCAACGCCTGATTCCACTGCTGCCGTTTATTATCCTGATCTGCGCCGTGTTAGTAGCCGTTTATCATGTCCAGACGTACCGGTAGCTTTTTTATGCAAGCATGTCTGGGCGAGCGTCTGGTTTCCAACCGCCTCATGCGGGACAGAAAGCAGGCAGCGCGTGGCGTCAGGCGTGCCACACAAAGCGGCCGGTAACGGGGCCATCACTCGTCCAGTCCCAATTCCTTCAATTTGCGTGTCAGGGTATTGCGTCCCCA
>DATEYP010000042.1:0-2325 GCA_035256085.1 Acidiferrobacterales bacterium | reverse complement strand
TACTTAATCAGCGTCTCCCTGGAGTGTTTATCCTGGAAAAAGCAGTCAGCCGCAGATGAACGCAGATAAACGCGGATATTCAATGCGCTGCCCGTATTCGCCTGCCCACCAAAAGGGTGAATGGTCTCGGCGCATAAACGTCATGATTCATTTGCGTTAATCTGCGTTCATCTGCGGCTAAAGCCGTTTTTAGGTTTATTGCCCTGCCGGAATACCCGGCAATCGTTTACAATACCGGCCCTTACGGTTTTCTGCGGCGACATCCGGAATGAGTTCGAAACTGCGCGTCGGGGTAGTGGGTGTAGGCTACCTCGGAAAATTTCACGCCCGCATCTATGCGGGCCTGCCGGATGTCGAATTGGTCGGCGTGGTGGATGAAGACCCGGTTACCGTCGCGCGTATCGCTACCGAATACCAGTGCGCCGCCTACGCCAGGCCGGAAGAGCTGCTCGGCAAGGTGGATGCGGTCAGTGTCGTCGTGCCCACGATTTATCATCTCGCTGTCGCCCGGCCGTTCCTCGAGGGCGGCGTGCACATGCTCATGGAAAAGCCGATCGCCCCGACCTACGAAGAGGGCCTGCAGCTCGTAGAACTGGCCGAACGCGCCGGCGTTACCTTTCAGGTCGGTCACCTGGAACGCTACAACGCCGGCTTCATGGAGCTGGTGAAGCGGGTCGGCAAGCCGCGCTTCATCGAGGCGACGCGCATCGGCGGTTTCTCGGAGCGCGCCACCGACGTGGACGTGGTCACCGACCTGATGATTCACGACATCGACATCGTCATGTCGCTGGTGAAATCTCCGATCCGCGACCTGCGCGCCATCGGCGTTCCGGTACTCACCGAACATGCCGACATCGCCAATGCGCGCCTCGAATTCGAGAGCGGCGCGGTGGCGGACGTGACCGCAAGCCGCATCTCCGCCAAAAAGCAGCGCCGCATCCGCGTGTTCGGCGTGAACAGCTACCATGCCCTCGATTTCGCCGACCAGCAGGTGGAAGAGGTCATCGCGCACCCCAATCCGGCCGGCGGGCGTCCGGACATCAAGAGCGAGAAACTGTCCATTACCCCCACCGCGCCGCTCGATGCCGAGCTCGCCGATTTCGTCAACACCGTGCGCGCGCGCCGCGCGCCGCTCATCGATGGCCGCACCGGCCTGGAAGCGCTGCGCGTCGCCCTCATGGTCAAGGAGAAAATTGCCGCATGTCAGCCGTGACCGCCGTTCCGTTTCTCGATCTCAGCACCGCATTCAAGGCCCTTGAGGCCGAATGGCTGGAAACCATCCGCGTCAGCGGCGCCAAGGGTAGCTTTATTCTCGGTCCGCAGACCGTCGAGTTCGAGAAGGAGTTTGCCCAGTACGTCGGCGTGAAGCACGCCATCGGCGTCGCCAACGGCACCGACTCGCTGATCCTGTCGCTGCGCGCGCTTGGCATCGGTCCGGGCGACGAGGTCATCACCACGCCGTGGACCTTTTTCGCCAGCGCCGAGTCCATCAGCAACGTTGGCGCCACGCCGGTGTTTGTCGATATCCGCCCGGATACCTATTGTCTCGACCCCGACAGTATTGTGAAGCGCCTGACACCGAAAACCCGTGCCATCATGCCGGTGCACATCTTCGGCCATGCCGCGGACATGGACGCCATCATGCAGATCGCGAAAGACCGCAAGCTTGCGGTGATCGAGGATTGCGCGCAGTCCTTCGGCGCGCGCAGTGGCGGCCAGGTGACCGGCGCGATCGGCGATACCGGCTCGTTCAGCTTCTATCCCACCAAGGTGCTCGGCTGCTACGGCGATGGCGGCATGATTACCACCAACCGCGACGATCTTAATGAGCACATCCGCCGCCTGCGCAATCATGGCGCGGTGAAGCCGTTCGTGCACACCGAGATCGGTATGAATTCACGCCTCGATGAAATCCAGGCGGCGCTGCTACGCCTCAAGCTGCGCACTGTCGACAAGGACATCGGCGGCCGGCGCGCGGTCGCGGCCGAGTACGTAAAACGTTTCGCGGGGACGCCGGTGAAGCCACCGGTAGCGCTCAAGCCGGATGCGCACAGCTACAACCTTTTCACCGTGCGCCTGCCGAAGCGCGATGCCGTGCGCGACGCACTGACGGCCGCGCAGATCGGCACTTCATTCTGTTATCCGCAGGGTCTGCATCTGCAGGATGTCTACAGGCACCTCGGCTACAAGCCGGGCAACTTACCGGTGTGCGAACAGGCGAGTGGCGAAGTGCTGTCTCTGCCTGTCTATCCGGGCATGCCGTTGGCGCATGTCGACCGCGTGTGTGCGGTCATGCGCGACGCGCTCAAGTAATCAACATCTCGA
>DATEYP010000041.1:0-4030 GCA_035256085.1 Acidiferrobacterales bacterium | reverse complement strand
GGCGCTTGCGCATAAAACCGGAACCCGGTTCGATTGGCTCGATCGTCCGTCCGGCGCGGAACCGGACGGACGGGTCGTGTACGGCGAGCGCATCCATCACCGCGAGGCGCCACAGGCGCTCGCCGATGGACGCGCCGATGTGGCGCTGGTCTACTACCATCTCGCGCTTCGCTATGCGCGCATCTTTCCGGACCGCTTCGAGTTCATCCCGGTCGGCGGTGCACCGGAGCAACCCGAGCCAGAAAACACAGTGAGCGATTTTCACCTTGCCATCGTGGGTGACGGCGGCGCCTGGGGTGCGGCGCTGCGCGAGTTCCTGCTGGGGAGCGAGACCACCGAAATCTACGCGCGCCACGGCCTACGGCGATAGTTTGCCCGGTTTCGGGCGCCGGTAGAACGGCGCTGTTCGGGTAATGTCGAGCCGTTTCAGGGTGACAGCCGTTCCCAGACGCGCTCCATGAAATGGCGCGCCCTGCCTGCGTCGCCAATCTCCCTGGCGATGGATTCGAGCATGATGGACAGTTCGCCTGCCTGGGTGATGGCGCCGAATTTTTCCTTGTGTTCGCTGCATACCAGGCTGGCGATCGGTCCGACGAACTCCACCAATTCTCCTTCGACGATACGATAAACCTGGCCAAGCATATTCCTGTTGATCGCCGTGTGCGCTGTCGGTCCGGATGCCAGTACACCGGCGCTCAAACGTTTTAAGAGCACCGGGCTGGGCGGCAGGTTTTCGCTACCGCCTGCCTGGGCAGGGCCCTGAGAGAACTTGAATTTTCCAGCCTTGATCGCCCGGATAAACGGGATCGCGGACTCGCCCGACTTGGTACCGAAGATGAGCGCGATGATCTCGCCACCCTTGAGCACGATGCGACCGAAATGGTTGTCGGGCGTGGCAATAAACATGGTGCCCGTACTTCTCTGGACGCACAGGCTTTTGAGCGCCTGCATAAGCTCGTGATAGGAATTGTAAGCGACGAGGGCTGGGTCTTGAGTCATCGTAGTGCACCTCTCACAGGCTGTCCAGGCTGTCGTTTTGTTTCCGTGTGCCGATCAGGCCCGGGCCCGGAGTCTCTGCATCGACATGCGAATGCTTACACCCATGCGTTCGATGGCGGCCGCCAGGGCACCGATTTCGTCGCCACGGCTAACCTCCTGAATCTTGATGTCCAGTTTCCCGCGGCTGATCTCGTCCGCAATCAGCGTCAGATTGCGGATGGGTTTGGTCAGGCGTTGCGCCAGCAGGTAGGCGATGAACGACACCGCCAGCAGGGTGATGGCCAGCAGGATCAGGGCATTCCGGTTGGCGTCGTTCAACGCGTGGAAGGCCTCGCTGTAGTCCTGTTGCGCCACCAGCGTCCAGCCCTGCCGGGTCTTCTGCGTGTAGGCCACGACCTTGCGTCCCTGATCGTCGAAGACGATTTTGCGCGCCTGTTCGCCCGAACGTCCCAGGAAGGCCGGATGCTTGCTGAAGTCGGCCATGGTATTGGTGTATTCCTGCTTCTGGTGCGCCACCACCTTGCCGTCTTCGTCCAGGAGAAACGCATAACCGGTTTTGCCGATACTCGCCTTGGTGATGATGTCCGAGATGTCGGCGAGCGACATGCCCATGGCAATGACACCGGCAAGCCGCTTGCCGGTTGCGTATATCGGCGCCGACAAAATCAGGGACGGTTTGCCGGTTGTTTTGCTGATGACCACTTGCTTGCCAAGCGCAGCGCCATCCATCACCTGCTTAAAGTAGCTGCGGTCGCTGTAATCGATCGGTTGCTTTCCGTCGCTGCGCCCGACATTCATGCCATCCGGGCGGATGGTGAAGACCAGGTAGCTCCAGGCATATTCGTTCAGCACAGCCTTCAAGACCGGGTCTTGGAGTTTGGCGTTCATCGACGACATTTCCGGAAGGGCGCCGTTCTGGTTCAGTACCTTATGGTTCGCGGTCACCCAGTCGTCGACGACTGCGACCAATTTGTCGGAGATACCGCTGAGTTGTTGTTCGCTGCTCTCAGTGAGGTGTTGGGCCGTGGCCTGGTAATTGATGTACCAGATGGCAACCAGCGGGATCATTGCTACAAACAACATCGTGACTAGTATTTTGTGCGTGATTCCAAGTTTCATGTAGTTTCATCCTTGTTGGCTTCCTACATATCCATCAGACAACGGCATCGGGTCGCCGGGGCTGACGACGCCTTAAAAAACCGGTTCTCTGGGGGACTACAGGACTGACCCGCCCCGGGTTCATCGTGCTCCACGAATGGATAACACTAGCATTTGCATGGGAGGACGCCAGTTTGCAGGGTAGTGCCACACGCTGTCGTCAGAACAGCGGTACAAATCGTCCGACAAGCGGAGTGGCGCGTTGTAACAGCACTGTCAGGATTCAATAATGTGATGTATTTCACAGCGACGTGACAGGAGTGTGGCTACAGTGATCGAGGGGCCCTGTGTTGCCGGGGTCTGCACCGATAAATGGACAAGGAGCAGGACAAGGAGCAGGACAAGGAGAAGGATAATGGGACTAACGTTGCTTGTTCCTGGGCAGGGCAACCAGCACGTGACCATGTTGGATCGCCTGAGCGGCGAACCGGCGGCACGGAGAGTGCTCCAGGAAGCAGAGGAAGTGACCGGATTGGATATGCGCCAAGAGTTGTTGAGGCGGCCTGCATCGAGTTGGTACGAAAACAGTTTCGCACAACCGCTCATTTGCACCACGGTGCTTGCCACCTGGGAGGCGCTGCGCGACGAGTTACCGGTCCCCGATCTAGTGCTTGGCTATAGCGTGGGCGAGCTCGCCGCTTATGGCGTTGCCGGCGCACTGGACGTCAAACAGACAGTCTCGCTGGCGCAACAGCGCGCGGCAGCCATGAACGAGGCGAGCTCATCGGAGTCCGGGTTGTTGGCGATTCTGGGCCTGGACAAGGCGGCGGTGGGTACACTTTGTGCGGAATATGGCGCGGAATTTTCGGCAATCAACGGCCCCCAACACATCGTCGTGGGCGGAACGATTCCGGCGCTGGCGCGCCTGCGGGAGGCGGCACAAGCGACCGGCGCGAAGCGTACCCGCCTGCTGGACGTGCGTGTGGCCTCGCATACATCCTTGCTCAGCGGAGCCGCGCAATGGTTCGCGCTCGCGCTCGATGCATCGGGTATGCTGGATCCACAAGTGACCCTGCTCTCGGGTGTGGATGCCAGCGTTGTAACAGAACGCGAAGCGGGCAGGGCGGCGCTCTCCGCCGCGCTCTGCCGCCCGCTCGCCTGGTCGAGATGCATGCAAGCGGCATGGCAAACCGGCCATGAGGTGTTTCTGGAGATTGGACCGGGACGGGCACTCAGCCGCCTGTTGCGCGATGCCTATCCACAAGCCGTCGTGCGTTCGGTGGAAGATTTCGCGAGCCTGCGGGCAACGGCCAACTGGGTACACCAGGAACTGGATGTGAAACGGATAAGCTCCGAGCAGACCCCTTCGCTAAACTTGCAGTAGGGATATGTTTTCCAACAAACATCGAGTGCGCGCAGCGGCTGACTCCCTGACTTTTCAGCATCTGTAAAGTAAAGACGCGCAATACCGGCGCGCCCAGTCGCTTAAGGGTTTTTTGAAAAACAAACCCTGTAGGTCCCGTCCCTCGCTGGGACTGGTCGTTATTCCTCGATTCCCAATTCCTTCAATTTGCGTGTCAGGGTATTGCGTCCCCAACCGAGCTTGAGGGCCGCTTCCTGTTTGCGTCCGCCGGTGTGCGCCAGCGCCGCCTGCAGCAGTATCCGTTCGAACTCCGGATTGAGCTTCTCCAGAATGTTGCTCTCGCCGCTAGCCAGCATCTGTTCGATCAGGCGTTTGAGTCCCGCACGCCAGCCTTCCTCGTCGGTCGTGGCCGGCGCGCCTTCATGCAGTTCCGGCGGCAAGTCGTCGACGCGCACCGCCTGGCTCGGCGCCATGACGGTAATCCAGCGGCAAGTGTTTTCCAGCTGGCGAACGTTGCCGGGCCAGGACAGGTGCGTCAGGGTGTCGCTGGTTTCGGGCAACAGGTGCCTC
>DATEYP010000040.1:0-6210 GCA_035256085.1 Acidiferrobacterales bacterium | reverse complement strand
CGTGACCATCGTGGAGAATTCCGGACACGTCCTCAATAAATGCGATCAGTGCCTCGATATCCGCCAGTTTCTTCTGTTTGGTACGAACGTCTTCATCCTGTTCCTTCGCCTGAAAATAGTCTTCGGTGTTCTCGATCATCGGCCCCAGGGTGTTGTTGAACTTCTCGAAGTCGAGCATGAACATACCGAACGAGCGCTGGTAAAGCTTGAGCTGGTCTTGAACGGCGGGAATCAGGGGCTGAAGTCTTGGAAAGCGACGCATCGCCTTCAATGTAATAGTGTAGATATCCACGCAGGGCGGCTTGCCGGACTTGTCGCTGATTTTGTGGACACTGCGCATTTCCGGTTTCATGGCCATTTGGCACATCATCTGAAAATCTTTTAGTAAGCCCGAAATCTCCTCGCGGATGCTCTTGGCGCTGCGCTTGTGATACTGGTAGTCTGATGCGGCCTCCGCGAAATTGAATGCCTGATAGACCTTCTGTTTGACATGTTCTTCCTGCTGGTTCTCTTCCGTAACACCCTGTTCAAAGCGCTGTTTCAGCCTGGCGCGTGCCTCCTGGGCGAGCCGGTAGACGTGTGCGCTACGCGCCTCCAATTCCTTGGCTTCCTTGTACTCGATCATCTGCCGGTCAAAATCGGCGACCGCACGCACGAAATCGCCGGAGAATTCCAGCAGCGGGCGGGCAAAGTGTGTGACTTCATCGGGAGTAACCACCATATCGGCCAGCTGACTCTCAAGGGCCGCGTGCTTGCCGACGAGTGACTGGTGCGATTTGGTGATCCCCGCGAGGATGTTGGCCATTTCACTGAATGTCCTGTTGAGGGCGCGGTTGATCTGGAGAATTCCGATGATCTTGCGCAGCATGGTTTCCTCGCCCGTGGCATGCAGAAACAGGGCGCGCAAACTGGCCCGGGCATCCTCCAGTTGTTCCGCATTCAACAGGCCGTGTTCCTCTGCATAGTTGATGACAATCAACATCAGCAAGGTTTCTTTTTGCCGGGCGTTAAGCGTCGATACAGCGCTGTCGCCTTGTTCCACCGGAGTATTATTCCCGGATTCATTCATCGTGAGATCAACATACTAAATCGGAGAGACAGTAAATAGCATAGCTCGATTCCCGCCCCGGCAGAGCGCCTCCGGTGTTATCCCCGACGATATGGTAAAAAATACGGTCTGGACGCCTGAACCAAAGGGCTAATCCGGCACCCCGCCTCAAACGCAACCGGTTTGAGGCCAACGTGATGAGTGCGCGCCGCAGCTAGGTTTGCAGCCCGTGCGACGAGGTTGGCGGCAAGCCGATGCGTTCGTATTCGGCGATGACCTGTGCGCCGAGCAGCAAAATGATCGCCGCCGCCTCCAGGCTGAGGAGCATGAGAATGGCCGCGGCAAACGAACCGTATACCAGATTGACCAGCGACAGGGTCGAGAAGTACCAGACCAGAATATGCCGGGTGATTTCCCACAACAGCGCGGCCGTTACCCCGCCGATCAAGGCGTGACGGAGCGCCAGCCGGCCGACCGGCATCACCATGTACAGCGAGGTGAGCAGGGCGATCTCGCCGAGGATTCCGAACAGGTAAAGCAGTACAGCCTCGGTGCCATCCAGCGACCAGACGCGGCCCATGATGATCACGCTTCGGGTGTCGAGCGCGGCCAGCGCGCCGCTGACGGCGTTCACCACCAGCATTCCGGCTGCCAGCAGCGAGATGTAGCAGTAGGGAATGATGGCCGAGATCAGAAAATGCCGGCGTTTTACGGCCACGCGGTGGAAGAAGATCACCGACATGGCATTTTCCAGAACGGTAAACGCCAGAGAACTGAAGAACAGCAGCAGCGCCAGTCCCGTTATGCCGACCACCTTCCAGTTTTCCAGGAACACGCCAATCTGGGCGACCAGGGCCTCGGCTTGTCCCGGGGCCACCAGTACCAGGTATTCCTGCAGGGCAGTAAGCAGCGCCGGTGTTTCCCTGAATTGCGATAGCAACACCAGGATGAGGGCAAACATCGGGATAATGGACAACAGGGTGTAATAGGCCACGGCCCCGGCCAGCAGAAACCCCTGGTTGGCGCGGAACCCGGCAACCACCCGGCCCACAAATCGCCACGGGCGCTCGAGTACGTATCGGGTTCGTGGAGAAAGTATCTTCATGGCATGATTATGCGGCGTTTCGCACGGCCTGTCCCCTGCATCCTGGAGCGCCTCTCCTGTTTCCCGTGGCGGCGGTTTATGATGAACTGTCTTCAACCTAAAAACGGCTTTAGCCGCAGATGAACGCAGATTAACGCAAATGAATCATGCCGTTTATGCGCCGCGACCATTCACCCTTTTGGTGGGCTGGCGAATACCGGCAGTTCATTGAATATCCGCGTTTATCTGCGTTCATCTGCGGCTGACTGCTTTTTCCAGGTTCAATGGATGCGGTATGCGTCATCAAACCGAGGTCGCCATGCATAAACTGAAACACGAGGCGGAGCTGGTTAAGGCCGCGATTCTCGCCGGCATGAAGTATGGCGTGGAACGGGGCGCCGTGGTGTTCGAGCCGACGGATTCGGCCAGCGAGAAAATTCGCTTTATCTACCGGCTGCTGATCCACGATAAACTCATTCAGCCGTTGCCGGAAGACCAGGTTTCGGAACCCAGCATGAAACACAAACTGGCCATCTGGTACTCAAAACAACTGCCGAAGGACCATCCGCTTCTGAAATAGACGTTTTATTACGAACCGAGAAACTCACCAGGCTCGGCCCGTCGCCAGGCGGCGCGTTGCACGCGCCAGACTCTTCCTTCGCGCGCAAACTCGATCTCGAACCGGTTCAGGTCAGCGACCAAGGCAGGCAGATCCTGTGCCGACGCAATCGGCACGCCGGCCATGGCGACGAGTACGGTGGCCTGGGCGCGATCCGCTTGCGGCAGTGTGACGGACTGGATGTGCGCATACACATGGACGGTTTCGTTACGCAGGATATGCAGCCGCAGAAGCGCCTCGATGGCGCGCTTGTTCTGCCCCTGCTCATCTGTGTACCGTTTCGAAATGATATCCTTCAGCGTCCCGAAGTTCTTTTGTTCGGCTGCGGCCACCGCGCTGTAGATCAGCGCGCGCACCTCGGCCTCCGGGCTCGCGTGTTTCGCCTGGCAGCCTGGCAGCAGCATGGCGACGACCAGGCCCAGCAATCCGATCGGCAGGCGCAGGCGGTTCATGCCCGCCATGGTCGCATACCCGGCGGTCCGGTTATATGGGGTGACAGCCACGCCGTTTTAACGGAATAATGGCCGCTGGTCCTTACGACTACGGAGCGTGACATGAAGCTACGGCGTGCACTGTTGTGGTCCGGGTTGCTGTTTGGCCTGCTTCCGGCGCTGTTGCTGGCGGCGGATAAAACAAAAGGCCAGGTGTCGGTGCAGTGGCTGGGGCATGCGGCATTCAAGATTACCTCGGTGTCCGGCAAGGTGATCCTGATCGACCCGTTCATCAGCAAGAATCCCAAGCTTTCCGCTGAACAAAAAGATCTCTCCCGGCTCGGCAAGGTGGACCTGATTCTGGTCACCCATGCGCATGGCGATCACGTGGGCGATGGCCCGGCGCTCGCCAGGCAGCACAACGCGCCGCTGTACGCACCGGCGGGTCTCAACGACACGCTGGTGGCTCTCGGCGAACTGCCCGGCGAACTGTCGCCGCGATTCAACAAGGGCGGCGTGATCACCCCGCTCGGTGAGGGCATCAAAATCACCATGACCCGTGCCGAGCACAGCTCCGAATACAAGTGGACCAATCCCAAGAGCGGGCAGACCGAAGTGCACGTGGGCGGTGAGCCGGCCGGGTTTATTATCGAGCTCGAGAACGGTTTTAAAATCTACCACATGGGTGACACCGGCCTGTTCGGCGACATGAGCCTCATCGGCAGCTACTACCGGCCGGACCTGGTGTTGATTCCGGTGGGCGGGCATTTCGTGCTGAATCCGAAGGATGCCGCCTACGCCACGCGCCAATACCTCAAACCCAAGTACGCCATTCCCATGCACTACGGCACCAACCCCAGGCTCAAGGGCACGCCGCAAGAGTACATCGCCGCACTCGGTCGCAGTCCGACCCAGGTGTTGGATCTGAAGTTTGGCGAGGAAAAGAAGTTCTGAGGTGCATCACACGGCCGGACAGTCCGTGGCAGGTTCGCCGGACATGGCAGATGTTCTCTGCGATTTCGGATATTCTTGAATATCCTAAGAACGGCGTTTAGCCGCAGATGAACGCAGATTAACGAAAATCAGGTGACTGCATGAACAAGAAAATCGTTTTGGCCGTATTTGCCGTCGCGCTCACCGGTGTCGCCTTGCCTGGCGTCGCCGCCGAGCGGGTCGAACTCAAGACGGACATGGAAAAGAACGGCTACAGCGTCGGCTATGACATTGGCCGTTCACTCAAGCGACAGCTCCCGGACGTGGATGCCGCATCGACGGCGCAGGGCCTGAAAGACGCCATCGGCGGCGTAGCGCCGGCGTTGCCGGACCAGGAAATACAGCAGCGCTTTGCGGACGTGCGACAGGAAGCCGCCCGCAAGGTTCCGGAGATGAACCTGAAAGCGGGCGAGGCGTTCCTGGCCAGGAACAAGGGCGCGAAGGGCGTCAAGACCACGGCCAGCGGCCTGCAGTACAAGGTCATTGCGGCGGGCAAGGGAAAGAAGCCCACGGTCGAGGATACCGTGACGGTGAACTATCGCGGCACGCTGATCGATGGCACCGAGTTCGACAGCTCGTATAAACGCAATCAACCCGCAAGTTTTCCGGTCAAGGGGGTGATTGCCGGCTGGACCGAGGCGCTGCCGCTCATGCAGGAGGGCGCGAAGTGGATGTTGTATATCCCGGCGAAACTGGCCTACGGCGAACGCGGCGCGGGCCCGATGATCGGCCCAAATTCCACGCTCATTTTCGAAGTGGAGCTACTGACTGTCGATAAACCGGCTCAGTAATACCGGCTGGACGTGAGATGTAATCAGTGCCCGGGAGGCTCGTCAGACAGAAATAGGTTTTCATGCGCAGTCTTTCAAAAACAAGAAACAACATGGGGGGCGAATGTCTACCGAACTGAGAGAAGCGGAACGAATTGTTGCGGAATACATTGTCAACGTTCGCCCCGAGGGGGCCAGGTTTCTGGGCGAATCCGCGAGCATGACCAACCTGAGTGCGGGCGGATTCTGTTTTGTCGTGGACACCGAATTGCATCTGGGGCAGAGAATCGAGATTGAGGTTCCCGAAAAGAACCCGATCATTACCCTCAAGGCCAGGGTAATCTGGTGCCGGCCACAGCGCGACAAATTTTCAGTCGGAGCCGAGTTTGTCGAGATGAGTACTGTGCGCCGCGCCCGTTTTGCTGAAATGCACCGGGCGATTCGCGCCTACCAGGAGATGAACAGCACGGAAGGCGCCGTGGCCATGAATGCCCATCAGGCCGCAGTCGAGTGGTTCAGTCAGCATGCCAACAAGTTTCTGGCCAACGTGTAAACCGGAACGGGGTCGGGCCTGGTCCAGGCGAGGTCGCCGCCGCGTTTCCCGACGCGATGTTCCGGATAGCGCACGCACCCTGCAAGCATACCCGCCATGATCGATATTCCTGGCAGCGACCTGCTGAGCCTTGTCTGGTTTGTCGTGCTGTGGATCGGCTACACCGTCTATGCAGACCGGCACGCGCGCCGCGCCCGGTCGCTGCGCGCGGTCATGCACGCCTACCGCGAACAGTGGATGCAGCAGATGCTGCTGCGCGACAACCGCGTGGCGGATGTGAACATCCTGCGCAACCTGTTGCAGGGTGTCGCGTTCTTTGCCTCGGCCACGCTGCTGGTCCTGGCCGGCCTGTTGACCATCCTCGGCTCCACGGACAGGGCGATCGAAATCGTGCGCGCGCTGCCATTTGCCGCAACCACGACGCTGCTGCAGTGGGAGCTGAAACTGATCGTGCTGTGCACGATCTTTATCTACGCGTTCTTCAAATTCACCTGGGCGTTGCGCCAATTCAATTATTGCTCAACGCTGATCGGCGCCGCGCCCAAGGGGCCGGATGACGCCTTCGCCCGGCGCGCCGCCGAGATGGCGACCCATGCCTCCAAGGATTTCAACCAGGGACTGCGGGCGTTTTACTTCAGCCTCGCGGCGCTCGGCTGGTTCGTCAGCCCGTGGCTGTTCATGGCCGCGACCAGCGCGGTGGTCGTTGTGCTTT
>DATEYP010000039.1:0-3845 GCA_035256085.1 Acidiferrobacterales bacterium | reverse complement strand
TTGCGCGCGCCATGGTGTGGCCTGACGCTGGCCGATCTGGTGACGTTAGCCGGTGATGAGCACGCTGCGAAGGAGCTTCCGAAGCAATCCCCTCTCCCTACGGGAGAGGGCCAGGGTGAGGGGATTGATTCATCGTTGCTACCTACACATGGCGCCGCCAGCATCTGGACACTCCTGCAAGACGAACCCCGCATCGCGCGCCTGAACGCCTCAGCGCGTCAGCGCATTGAGAATGTGCGCACCGTGCTGGCCAGCGCACTCGCCATGCGCGGCCGCAGCCGCCTGCGTCAGATCGTGGAAGGCGCATGGCTCGCGCTCGGCGGGCCGGCGTGCGTGGACGCTCTCACCGATCTCGAAGACGCGCGCGTCTACCTCGACCTGCTGGATGAACTGGAAGAGGGCGGCGACATCACCGACACCGCGCGCCTCGCCGAGCAGGTGAGCGAGCTGTACGCGCTGCCGGATGTCACCGCCAGCGACGCCTTGCAGCTCATGACCATCCACAAGGCCAAGGGCCTGGAATTCGACACCGTCATCCTGCCTGGCCTCGGCAGCCCACCGCGCCACGACGATCCGCCACTGCTGCGCTGGATGGAAACGCCACATGCTGGTGGTTCCAGCTATCCGGCTGATCTTTTGCTTGCACCGATACATGAAACCGGCAGTAAAAAGGAGCTGTTGTATGAATATCTCAAAACTCTAGATAAGGACAAAAGCCGTCACGAAGGTGGTCGCCTGCTGTATGTCGCCGCCACGCGCGCCAAGCGCGCCCTGCATCTGCTCGGCACGGTGAAGCGCGACAAGGACGACGAGATGAAAGCACCACCACCCGCGTCGCTGCTCGCGCTGCTCTGGCCGGTGATTGAGGAAGAGTTCGTGGCTGCGTTGGCACATGGCGAAACGCCAGCGCCCATCGCCGCGCCAGCACCGGCCCCCGGCAACCTGCGCCGCCTCGTCGCCGGCTGGCAGGCGCCGCCGCTGCCGTCGGCCGTTGCCTGGGCAGCCGGCGCCGCGCTGCCCGTGCCGGAAGGCAGCCCTGAAGTCGAGTTCGATTGGGCAAGCGAAACCATCCGCCACGTCGGCAGCGTGGTGCACCGCACCTTGCAACTAATCGGCCGCGAAGGCGTGGCGCGCTGGCCGCTGCCACGCATCGAAGCCCTCGCGCCGGGCTTCCGCCTCGCGCTAGCGCGCCAGGGCGTGCCGGAAGCGAAACTCGATCAGGCCGTTCAACGCGTGCACGAAGCCCTGCGCCGCACGCTGAATGACGCCAAAGGCGCCTGGCTGTTCGATCCTAAGCACAGCGAAGCCAAAAGCGAATACGCCCTCACGCTCATCGAACACGGCAAGCCGGTCACATCAATCATGGACCGCAGCTTCGTGGATGCCAACGGTATCCGCTGGATCATCGACTACAAGACCAGCACCCACGAGGGCGGAGGGCTGGATGCCTTTCTGGATCGTGAGCAGGAGCGCTATCGCGGGCAGTTGGAGCGTTATGCGGCGGTGTTGCGCAAGCTGGATTCCCGGCCGATACGGCTGGGGTTGTACTTCCCGTTGTTGGGGGGGTGGCGGGAGTGGGAGGCATCCTGATTTGTGCAGGAAGCAGGCTTTGGGTTAGGGTTAATGCCAATAAATGTAGGTTGGGGCGAGCACAGCGAACCCCAACTATGGGAAAACCATTCCAACTAGATGTTGGGGTTCGCTGCGCTCACCCCAACCTACGCGCTGCTGTCGAACCGATGCCCCGTTAGTTTGTGGTAAGTGCGTGATTAGTGTAGGGCACAAGCAGGATAAGGAGAAATACTTTGCCCGAGATTAGCCGATTCCTGGGAATCATCATAGCGATGTATTACAACGACCATGCCCCTCCGCACTTTCACGCGAAGTACGGCGATTTTGAGGCGGTGATCGCGATTGATACGGGCGAGGTTGTAGAAGGCCGTTTGCCGCCGCGTGTTCTGGGTCTGGTTCAAGAGTGGCGTGAATATCATAGAGCCGAGTTAACCGAAGATTGGAGCCTGGCCCGCGAACGAAAGGCGTTAAAACGAATCGAACCATTGGAGTGACATCATGTTGCCAAAATTGCGAGAAGCCAAATACCGACACGATTACTGCATCTGGTTAAAGTTTGCAGATGGTATAGAAGGTGAAGTCGATCTAAAAGGCGAACTGTGGGGAGAAATATTTGAGCCTTTAAAGGAAAAGACTCTGTTCGCGAACTTTTCACTCGACAAAGAACTCCAGACCATCGTCTGGCCAAACGGCGCAGATTTCGCGCCGGAGTTTCTTTATCAAATGCTATGTCCTGACTATATGCTCAAGTCCACGCCAAAGAGTGGCGCGGCTTAGCACGGCCTTGGGCTATAAAAATACACGGGGTTTCATTTGCCGATCACGCTGCGCGGCGATGACATCAGGCTTATTTCTGCTCGCCGCGCTACTCGCCGAGAGGTAAAAGCTTATGAAACGTGAATTTGATTTTTCCAGGGGAAAGCGCCGCGCGCTTCTGCCGACGAAGGGAAAAACGCGCGTTACCATTTTCATCGATGATTCTGTGCTGGCAGAATTCCGGAAGCGCGCGGAGAAAGCAGGGACTGGTTACCAAACCATGATCAATGAAGTCCTGCGGGCATTCTTGTCTGCTCGCGCCGAGGAACCGGTTACCGAGTCCGTTCTTCGTCAAGTCATCCGCGAAGAAATACCCAAGCCATCGCGCGCCAGCGGACGTGCTACAAAGCGCCGCGCCGCTTAGCACATGGTTCGGGCTTCCGCCTCGCGCTCGCGCGCCAGGGCGTGCCGGAGGCGAAACTCGACCAGGCCGTGCAACGCGTGCACGAAGCCCTGCGCCGCACGCTGAGCGATGCCAAAGGCGCCTGGCTGTTCGACCCGCAGCACAGCGAAGCCAAGAGCGAATATGCGCTCACGCTCATCGAACATGGCAAGCCGGTTACCTCGATCATGGACCGCAGCTTCGTGGATGCCAACGGCATCCGCTGGATCATCGACTACAAGACCAGCACCCACGAAGGCGGGGGGCTGGATGCCTTTCTGGATCGGGAGCAGGAGCGTTATCGTGGGCAGTTGGAGCGTTATGCGGCGGTGTTGCACAAGCTGGATGCGCGGCCGATACGGTTGGGGCTGTATTTTCCGTTGCTTGGGGGGTGGCGGGAGTGGGATGCGCCCTGATTTGTGCAGGAGGCAGGCTTTGGGTTAGGGTTAGTGCCAATAAATGCAGGCTAGGGTGAGCGCAGCGAACCCCAGCCTACAACCTTGACGCCCGTGAAAGAAACCGAACAGCTAATCGAGGATCACCGCGATGAAATCAAACGCGCTTGGAAAAAGCACTTCGGTTGAGGTCACAAACATCTCTGGTCACGGCGTCTGGCTTCTCGCCGGTGAGCAGGAGTTGTTTATGTCCTACGAAGACTTCCCATGGTTCAAGGATGTTCCAGTGGGCAAGGTGCTGAATGTTGAAGAGCCAAAACCTGGCCACTTTTATTGGCCAGATCTGAACGTTGATCTCACAGCCGAGATCATTGCTCATCCAGAAAGATTTCCTCTGAAATCTAAGGATGCGTAAAAACGGTGGCTTGAATATTTTTGGCCAGAGTAAAAACTGACCGCCTCCTCGCCAACTGACTCAGAGTTTATACCCTGACTCAAAATATTTTTATGTGATTGTGCAAGACCTGACCCTGTGGCCGTGCGTTCGGCCATGGCCCAGCCCACGACCAACCGGGAATACAAGTCCAACACCACCGCCAGATAGAGCCAGCCTTCGTCGGTCGCGATATACGTGATGTCGCTGACCCATTTCTGGTTCGGGGCGGTGGCCGTGAAGTCCT
>DATEYP010000038.1:0-3746 GCA_035256085.1 Acidiferrobacterales bacterium | reverse complement strand
CACCCGGTGCGGGTCTTCGTCGGTCCAGTCGGAGAACTGCACAATGTGCTCGCGGTCGGCGCGGATGCTGTCGCCGCGTGCCGGATCGATGACGATGGCGCCGAACATGCCGGTCTGCTCCTGCATGCCGGAGTGCGAGTGATACCAGTAGGTGCCGGACTGCGCGACCTTGAACTGGTAAGTAAAGGTCTCGCCGGGCGCAATGCCGCGGAAGCTGATACCGGGAACGCCGTCCATCTGGTACGGCAGGATGATGCCGTGCCAGTGGATCGAGGTGTCCACGGCGAGGCGGTTGGTAACACGGATGGTGACGGTATCGCCTTCGCGCATGCGCAGTGTCGGCCCCGGCATCGAGTCGTTAATCGTGGTGGCCATGCGCGGCGTGCCGGTGATGTTGATGGCCGTTTCGGCAATGGTGAGATCGAACTCGGTGCCGGTCAGCACCGGGGCCGTGCCAACGGCGGTCACGGCCGTCGCACGTGCCGCGACCGCATCCAGCCAGGGCAATGCGCCCAGCGCCAAGCCGCCCGCGGCCAGGCCCTGAATAAATCGCCGGCGCGGCAGGGCCGGCAAGTCATGGGGAGATTGGGGAATATGTTTCATCTTGGATTTGTCCTGTTCAGTTGCTGCGGAGGCCACGAAATTGTGCGTAGCTCCGGTGTCTTGTTTGTAGGGTGGGGCCCTGCCCCACCAATTTACCTGCCTGAGCAATGGTGGGGCTGGGCCCCACCCTACGGTACTCGGCCTGGAAAATGGATACGCCACGGGCGGCCATGGCGGTCGGCGGAAAAACTGCTCCTGCGTTTTCCGCACTTCTGCCCTCCATGGATGGAGTAATGCCGAGTGAATGAGGCTTCAGTCACTGCAGGAGCCCGAAGCGGCCGCCATCCATGGCGGTCGCGATTCGCAGAAAAGCACAGCGTGTGGGCATAACCATCTCCCGTATGGATTGCGAGAACACGATCGGCATCGCCGCACATGGCACGGCGACACACCGCGGAACAAACGCGGTCAGATCAGAGGGAGAAGAGGCGCGGCGGTCGCTCGCGCAGGGAGATCAAGGAGGAGAAAGTCAGACGATGCACCGACGGCGTCAGCACCGGCCGGATAACATCGGTAAGGAACGGAAGCGGCGGCGCACCCGTGAAACACTGGGCGCAATTGGCGCAGCACGCGCCGTTGCAGGAATCGTGCTGCACGCAGGAGTTATTGTTCTGGTTATGGCTGGTTGCCGCGGCGGCGGCATCCTGTTGCGCCGCATGACCGGCATGCATACCCGCGGAATCCGGTGCCGATGCAGTCGCCATCGCCAACGCCTGCACCACCGGCGCACCGGCCAGCGCCAGTGTCAGAATCATGGAAAGTGCAATGCGTGGCAGGGACATGCGCGCAACTTTAGCATTGCGCTACGCGGACGGCAAACCGCGCGGCTTACATGGATACTTCCCGCTTACTGATCTGGTCGCTAAACAGTGCATGTCGTTTTCCCCCTCTCCCTGGGGGAGAGGGCCGGGGTGAGGGCATGGCAGCGCAAAAAACGGCCCTCATCCTGACCTTCTCCCGCAGGGAGAAGGAACCCAAGGCATGTCAGGGTGCGCACTATTTACCGTTCTCCACATTAAATCCAACGCCTGACCCGGCTGCGGTAGGCGCGATACACCTCCCCGAACCGGTCCTCCAGCACCTGCTCTTCCCGCACGATGTACCGGCGCGTCATGATCGCGACAAAGGCCGGCGCCAGCAGCAAGGCCAGAACATTGCCCAGCCACAGGCCGATACCGGTCAGCACCAGCAACATGCCCAGGTACATCGGGTTGCGGCTGAACCGATAAAACCCGTCCTGCACCACGACCGCCGGTTCACCAAAGGGGTTGATCGTGGTTTTGCGAAACCTGAATAACCCTGCGGAAAGCAAAACAATCAAAACACCGAGCGCAGCCGAAACAGCACCCAGATAGGAAACCGGCGGATGCAAAACCCGGAACAGCGGCAGCGTCCGGTCCAGAACCAGCATCGTAATCGCCAGAAGCAAGACCAGCAGAAGCGGTGGAGGCCGGGGTATTTTCATGTACCAGCAGTTGGATGATCCTGTTCAGACTGAGGCGGCACCGTCACCCTTCCCTCGTTGAACAGCTCCGTATCGTTAAAATAAACCTTTTGGTTATCTAGGGAAGCTCTGATCAAGTCCGTTCGTGGTGAGCCCGTCGAACCACGAACGATCCGGAGTTTCGGGATATCAGGAAGTTGCCGTACACCCTTCGACAGGCCTGTCCTGAGCACCGTCGAAGGGCTCAGGGCGAACGGCAGGCTTGCTCAGAGGTTCCCTAGTTTACAGACTGTACATTGCTTAAGTTTATCGCTCATTTACCCTTGTGATCTAATGCAGGGTTCACCGACGTGCCGATTTTGCACGTCCCGCGGAACGACGTGTCAAACCTGATGCTTTTTGTGCGACGTCAACGAGGGAGTGCAGCGCCTTGTTGACCGCGGCTGAGTTTGGGAAAACTGCCGCCACCTCAGCGTCAAGAATTACCACGTTAGAGCTGGCCTTGACTCGCTTGTGGTACTTTCCGCGTTCAAGCTTTCCAAAGTCTGATCGCTTGTATTCGGCTCGCAGTTCGTCGGATGCGGATTTAGCCTTCTTCATAGATGCGCCTTTCATGTTGTGTTGCGACACGTGCGTTGATGATTCGGATGGCGTCACCGCGCTCGGTGTGCGCCACAACCAAAAGCCGACCCGACGAGGACTTCCCGAAAGTGATCATCCTTTCTTCACCTTCGGAGTGATCGGGATCGGCGCCCGTCACTGCCAGCGGGTCATGGAACGCGCTGGAGGCTTCTTCAAATGTTACTCCATGCTTGCGGAGGTTCTTTCGCGCCTTGATGGAGTTCCATTCGAAATGCATGGGTTAATTTTAAGCACACTTTCTTATCCGGTACCACCTATAGCACTTTCCACCGCTTGGCCGGGAAAAGGTGGCAGCAAGTTGCCCGCATGGGGCGCCGCTACATTGCCGGATTTCATCCGGGTGACACCCTTTTTGTCATGACTGGCGGTGTCCATTACGTAGGGTGCGTTCCACGCACCAGATATAGAATGGTGCGTGGAACGCACCCTACATCGTTTCTAAGGTCCGTTGGGTTACGCGCTTTGCGCTAACCCAACCTACATGAAATACACAAACTACTTTTCAGCGGCATAACGCGTGTCGAACGCCTGCATGCGCTCGGCGCTCTTCTTGATGCCGTAGAACGGCAGCAGCACGTCGAAGGCTTGGTCGGCATAGTCGCGAATCGGGGTGAGCACGTCGTGGCGGCGTGTGTAGTAGGCATCCTCGCCATCCACGCACACCCACTTCAGACTTGCGAAGTTCACCACAGAATTGTCATCGCGCGGCTGGATGATCAACACCGCTCTTGAAGGGGAAGTCCCGGGCCCGGAATACACCAGGGGGACTCCAAAGCACTGGGAGAAATATCCGGGAACGAGTGCGCCCCGTCTAAGGAACGCACTCTTGCACAAAGTCCATTGCGCCAATAACGGCGCCTGGAAAAACAGGCACGCTAGTCTTCCTTGTGATCGGAGCCGGCAGCGCGCGGTAAGACAGGAGGCTGCTTCTGCTCTTCCTTGATCCGCGAATAGATTTCCTCCCGATGCACCGTGACTTCCTTCGGGGCATTGATCCCGATGCGCACCTGGTTCCCTTTTACGCTGAGGATCGTGACATCGACGTTGTCACCGATCT
>DATEYP010000037.1:0-6719 GCA_035256085.1 Acidiferrobacterales bacterium | reverse complement strand
GGCGGTCTTGAGATCGGGGAACGACAGCACCGCCACGGCGGCACGCATCACACGGCCATCGCCCTCCGGACCCACATCCAGCCCGGCGACGGACCGCACCGTGCCCAGTTGATCCACCGCAATCACGCGTTCGCGCAGCTTACGCTGCAAGGCAATGGCCTCGGCGGCGGTGACGGGCCAGGGATGGTTGATAGTTGGCTTCATAGGCACAGGGTTCGAATGCCTTCATCTTACGTAGTTCATGAGAGGCCGTCTCAACTTACCCCATCTTTATATTGTTCGTGGGGTGCGCCCTGCGCACCATAACTTCGATGAGCCACGGCTTGGTGCGCAGGGCGCACCCTACGTTATTCCTTGCTTTCGCTTGCCGGAAAGTCATCACCATGGACGCATGAGCAAGCCGTTGCCTTTCGGCCATGCACCTTCCTGCTTCTCATTGCGGGAACTCACGCAGCGGCTGCACAAGTTGCTGCCACGCGACGCGCTGCTCGATTCGCCAGAAGACCTGCACCCGTATGAATGCGACGGGCCGTCCGCCTATCGCCGGTTGCCCGGGCAGGAACTGCTGACCGAAATTCGCGAACTGCTCAAGCAGGGCCGGGCCTGATCGGCAGGTACTGCGAAGACGCTTCCTGCAACAATGGCACACCGCTCTGACGACTGTCTGTCCTGTCCACGAAAGAAACTTCAAGCTTACCTGCGGTTCCGCCAATATATTAAATACGGTAACAACCGATCAGGGGATACCGCCTCCCTGTATCTATTCAGCGCAGCGGGCACGTCTCCGCCGGCTCTGCGGGTTGTCAAACCGGGACCTACCCTGCCGGTGTGTGAACCGACTCCGTTGGCAACGGCAACCGGAACCAGAAGATGGTCCCGCCGCCGGGATTGTTGCGCGCGCCGATGTCGCCGCCGTGCAGCGTAACCATCTCATGGCAGATGGACAGGCCGAGCCCGGTGCTCGTTTCGTTTCCGGTGGGTTTATTTCGCAGGCGCGCGTACTCGACGAACAGCTTGCCCCTGTCCTCATCCGCGATGCCGGGGCCCTGGTCGGCGACCTCGCACAGGATATGACTGTCTGCGCGGCTTGTCCGCACGACCACCCGGGTGGCCGGCGGGCTGAACTTGATGGCGTTGCCGATGAGATTGTCCAGCACTTGCATGAGCCGCAGGTCGTCGGCCAAAATCGGTGGCAGCTCGGGGCCGAACTCCATCCGCAGCTCGATCCCCTTGCCCTTGGCATAGGCCATGTTGCGCGTCACCGCCTGACGCACAATCGCGCCGACGTCCGTGGGCAAACGGGTCAGATTCATGCGACCGTCGCGGATGGTCCGCAGCTCAAGCAGTTCCTCAATCAGTTGTTGCATGTACTTTCCGGATTCGATGACCATGGACAGGGACGACTGCAGGTCGTCGGCACTCAGTTCCTTGCGGGAATTCGCCCGTAGTAGTTCCTGTGCGACATCGAGCATGAGGATTACGGGTTTCTTCAAGTCGTGTCCGGCGATCCTGGAGAACTTGTCGTTGATTTCCTTCAACTGCCGGAGCGAAAGCTGCGTGTGGATACGTGCACGGACAATCGCCAGGTCGAAGGGTTTGGTTAGGTAGTCGTTGGCGCCGCATTGCAGCCCGGCCACAATGTCGCTGCTATGGCCGGCGCCGGAAACGATAATGACGGGCAGATCGAGAATCGAGTAGGTCTGACGCAGTTTTTTGAGCAGGGCCAGGCCCGACATATCCGGCAGCTTCATGTCGAGCAGCACCAGATCGATGCGCTCGGCGGTAAGCCTTTCGAGAGCCTGTTGCGCGCTCCCCGCCACGGACATCGCAAAACCCTCGCGCCCCAGCTGTATGCTGAACAGGTCGCGAATAACCTCTTCATCGTCAATGACGAGCAGGCGATAGACGCGCTCGTACGCTCGATGGCCTCCTTGCGTCATGACATTCTCGTCTGTACGTGAACTCGCTCCCACCCATACGAAAGAATATGCAATATTGGCGGATTCACAAGTCTGACAGAGCCCTGCACGGACAAATGGACCTGAAATGGCGGCCAATCGAGGCCTATTCGTCTACTCAGCCATCCGCCACGACATTGAGCCAGTGCATAACGGGGGCTGCGGTATGGCCTTGCAGGTGCAGCAGGCAGCCGATGTTGGCGGTGGCAACCGCCACGGGACTGCCGTTCATAAGCGTTTCGAGCTTTCTCTTTCTCAGGCTTTGCGAGAGCGAAGGCTGCAACAAGCTATAGGTTCCGGCCGAACCACAGCACAGGTGCGCATCCGGCACCGGCGTCAACACGAAGCCGAGTTCACGCAGTATCTTCTCAACCACTCCGCCCAATTTCTGTCCGTGTTGCAACGTACAAGGTGACTGAAAGGCAATTTTGGCAGCCGGCTGAAATTTGGATTATAATACCGATAAGTCCTCTTTCACCAGAAACTCGCTGATGTCTTGCGTCAACGCCGACACGCGCCGGGCCTTGTCGGCATATGCAGGATCGCCGCGCAGTAAATGACCGTAATTCTTGACGTGCACACCGCAGCCACTGGCGGTCATGACAATCGCCTCGGCCTCGGATTCAAGATGCGGCCACCAGGCGTCGATGTTGCGGCGCGCCTGCGCCAGGCCCTCCTCCTTCCCGGAGGTATGATGACAGACGGCGCCGCAACAACCGGCGCCGGCGACGGGGATCAAGGCAATGCCCAGCCGGTCCAGCACGCGCGCGGCGGCGGCGTTGATGCCGGGCGCGACGGCCGGCTGCACGCAACCTTCCAAGATCAGCATGCGACGCGCATGTACTACACGCGGCCGCGCGACGCTGCGTTGATAGGGTGGAATGCGGCGTTTGAGTTTGGCCGGCAGCAGCGGTCGCAGTAACTGGCCCGCCCGCAGGAGCGGCGTGAAGCACGCCGGCGAGGCCAGCAGCTTGCGCAGCAGCCAGCGCCGAAGGCGCTCAAACCCGGGACGCGACACCTGCTTTTCCACCTGTTCGCGGCCATAGTCGAGCAGCCGCCCGTAACGCACACCCGAGGGACAGGTGGTCTCGCAGTTGCGTCAGGTGAGGCAGCGGTCAAGGTGGGTAAGCGTGTGGCGGGTCACCGCGCCGCCTTCGAGCATCTGCTTGATGAGGTAGATGCGTCCGCGCGGGCCATCGAGTTCGTCGCCGAGCAACAAGTAGGTGGGACAAGTGGCGTTGCAGAAGCCGCAGTGCACACAGGCACGCAGGATGGCGTCGGCCTCGCGACCATCCGCCGTGCTATGCAGGGATTCGGTGAGTCTGGTTTGCATGGGGAATGTATTCTCCCGCCCTATCCTCTCCCGCTGAACGAGGGAAGCTGATGTCTGAGTATGCGTTGCCGGAAAAATTCGGCTGCACGTATACTGCGACGCTATGCCTTCCGCAAAACCAAACTGACATGAGGCTTTTTATGAACATCACTTCCTTCAACCCGCCGGTGCGCACACTCATGGGCCCGGGCCCGTCCGATGTGCATCCGCGCGTGCTGGCCGCCCTGGCTCGCCCCACCATCGGTCACCTTAACCCGAAATTCGTGGAGATGATGGACGAAGTGAAGGCACTGTTGCAGTACGCCTTACAGACCAGGAACGAGCTCACCATGCCGGTATCGGCGCCGGGTTCGGCGGGGATGGAGACCTGCTTCGTGAATCTGGTCGAGCCGGGTGATAAGGTGATCGTGTGCGTGAACGGTGTGTTCGGCGGACGCATGAAGGAAAACGTCGAGCGTCTCGGTGGTGTGCCGATTGTCGTTGAGGACGCCTGGGGCGATCCGGTAGACCTGAACAAAGTCGCGGACGCGTTCAAGAAAAATCCGGACGCGAAGATTCTGGCGTTTGCGCATGCCGAAACCTCCACCGGCGCACTGTCGGATGCCAAGTCGCTGGTGGCGCTGGCGCACCAGCATCATGCCCTGGCGATCGTGGACGCCGTGACCTCGCTCGCAGGCGTGCCGCTGAAAGTGGATGAATGGGGCATCGACGCCATCTACTCCGGCACGCAAAAGTGCCTGTCCTGTCCGCCGGGATTGTCGCCGGTCAGCATCAGCGATGCGCGCAGTGGAAAAGATCAAGGCGCGCAACACAAAAGTGGCAAGCTGGTTCCTCGATCTGACGCTGGTGATGAGCTACTGGGGCGCGGGCGCCAAGCGCACCTACCACCACACCGCACCGGTGAATGCGCTCTGTGGTCTGCACGAGGCGCTGGTGATGTTGCAGGAGGAGGGTCTGGTAAATTCCTGGGCCAGGCATGAGCACTTTTACCGCGCACTGCGCACCGGCCTCGAAAACCTTGGTTTCGAGTACATCGGCAAAGACGGCGCGCGTCTGCCGCAGCTCAATGCCATGAAACTGCCGGCCGGTGTAGACGAGGCGAAACTGCGCTCGATCCTGCTCAATGAGTTCAATCTCGAAATTGGCGCCGGCCTTGGCGCCCTGGCCGGAAAAATCTTGCGCATCGGCCTGATGGGCCACGCCGCCAGCAACCGCAACGTGCTGTTCTGCCTGGCGGCGCTCGAAACGGCCCTGGTCCAGGCACGCAGCGCCACGCCGGTCGCGGCCCGCGCCTGAACGCAGTCAGAGCGGGGGACAGCATGAAAACGTTATTCCTCGCCGCCGCTGATGCGGTTGTGGTTCTGCATCTGCTCTGGATCGTATTCCTGATACTGGGCGCGCTACCCGGCAGACGCTGGGCGTGGGTAAAATGGACGCACCTCGCCTCGCTGGCCTTTTCCATCGCTCTACAGGCCTTCGGCTGGATCTGCCCGCTGACGTATCTTGAGGTCTGGCTGCGCAGACTGGGCGGGGCGCAGCCGTACGAAGGCACCTTTATCCGCCACTATGTCGAGCAAATCGTGTACGCGGAAATCCCGCGTGCCGCGTTGCTCGCCGGTACCCTGATCGTCGTGGCGCTGTCTTTATGGCAGTATCGCCGACCGCGACCGGGGAAGTAATACGGCGCGCGCGCCGCATGACCCACCCCGTTACCGGGCCGCTGTCTCGAACGCCCGTGCGATGACACGGTAACCGGCGTTGGTCGGATGCACTTCATCCGGCGCCGCGCCGGGACGCTCGATCAGCAACAGGCCGTGACGTCCCTGAAAGGCGCTGTACACATCCGCGACCGGCACGTTGAACGCGCTCGCGACACCGGCCACGATCTGGTTGAAAACCGGCACCACCTGATCGGCGCCGGGAATCTGCGGAATGGTGTAGAGATTGCTGACGACGATGCGCGCATCCGGCAATGCCGCGCGCAGGTTCTGCAGGATCAGAGTGAAATTCGTCTGGAACTCGCTCAGCACCTGGCCGGCATTCGCGCCCTTCAGGATACGCAACAAATCGTTGCCGCCTACCGTGAGCGTGATCACCATCGGGCGGAACGACTCAATGGCCTGCGGCACTTGATGCTCGAGCACCTGACGGCTGGTGACACCGGGAACGCCGGCATTGCTGAGTAGCGTATTCGTCACCTTGTCAAAGGTGCCTTCCTTATAGAGCAGATAGACATAGCCCTGCGTGGCCGGCACGGCACCGTAACCGGCGACCAGGCTGTCGCCCAGCGCCATATAGCGTGTGTTGTTGCCAAACTGCCAGGGCAGGTCCGCAGCCGCGGGAGCGGCCATGGCCAGAGAGAGAACGAGCGCGAACAGCGTACGGTAAGTGCGAAAATGTATCGGTAGGTACCTCCTTGTTGGTTGCTGCTTCACTTCCTGTCCGCCGGGGGCGACGGACGGGGTTACTAATATCACAACATAATACTTGACGACGGCATCTTTCCGTGCGAACCTATGTCGCATGAAGAAGGAAGATTTCCGGACCATCGGGAACGAAGCACGCGCGGTCATCCGGCGCCGCGCCGTGGCGCTGGTTGTGTCGCGTGGACAGAGCCGCCAGGAGGCCGCAGACATCCTGGGCGTGTCGCGGCAGACGGTGAGCGGTTGGCTGCAACGGTATGAAGCGTCCGGCCAGCCCGGCCTGGACGACGGGCGCCGCAACGAACATCGCCGCGACAGCGGCATTTTGACGGCGGCGGAAGCGCGCAAAGTCCAGGCATGGATCCTCGGCAGATGTCCTGACCAGATGCGCTTGCCGTTCGCGCTGTGGACGGCGCCCGCGGTGCGGGAATTGATCCGGCGGAAGTTCGGCAAGGCCTTGGGCCTTTCGACCATGCAGTTGTACCTGAAGCGTTGGGGGTTCACGCCGCAAAAACCCCTGAAGCGCGCCACCCAGCGCGACCCGCGGAAGATCAAGGCGTGGCTGAAGCGGGAATATCCGCGCATCGCCCTGCGCGCCAAGCGTGAAAAGGCGGTCATTTACTGGAGCGACGAGACCGGTGTCAACAATCAGGACCAGATCGGCAAAGGCTATGCGCCGCAAGGGGTCACGCCCGTCCTGCATCAGACCGCGCGCAAATTCTCCGCCAGCATGATCGCCGCCGTGAGCAATCGCGGCCTCATGCGGTTCATGATTTATCGCGGCGCACTGAACGTGGACACCTTCGTCGGTTTCCTGAAACGCCTGACGAAGGATGCGGACCGGAAAGTCTTTCTCATCGTGGACAACCTGCGCGTGCACCACGCCCGGAAAGTCCGCGCGTGGCTGGCGGGGCAAAAAGACAACATCGAGATTTTCTATCTCCCGGCCTATGCACCCGAATACAATCCCGACGAATATCTCAACAACGACCTGAAGCAGCAGAT
>DATEYP010000036.1:0-3437 GCA_035256085.1 Acidiferrobacterales bacterium | reverse complement strand
AGCCTGACACGCTGTGGTGGCGGATAAAGCGATGTTGGGGCACACGGCGTGGGTGGAGATGGAACGGCAGGAAGGTGTGGCGAGCAAGCGGGGAGACCTGTCATGCCGGTGAAGCGTGACAGGAGTCAGAGCCTTCATGGTGTGCGCTGAGCAGCGCGTTGTTCAGGAGGGTTGAAGTCCCTCTGGCGCTCGGATGAGGGGCGCCATATCCGAAAGCGGGGGTAATGCCTCGCTGTCCGGAGAAGGAAGGAAGGTAGGGAGAAGCCTAACCGGGCACGCAGGCGAAAGCCGGACACAGCCAAGGCGAACCTAAAGCCATCTTCTAGCATTACTCCGGAGGGCAGGGTGTCCATCGCGAGATGGAATCCGAAGGGCATGAGGAGAAGTACCGGGCCGTAATCGATGGGGGCTGCCCCGAAGATGAACCGGTCGGCCAAAGGTGGGACAAGGTCGAGCCTGCACTATAGGAGGCGAAGGCGTTCTCATTCACCCACCGCACCAAGGTGTTTGCGGGCGGCACGGTACGGAAGAACAGCGTGTGACCTCAGGAGGACTCGCACGGTTCTCGGGTGGCACCGAGACAAGTGACCCTATAAGCGAGAGCGAAGCGGGAAGCGATGCCGAGCGAGTAGTCGGACTGCCGAGTAGTACCGCAAGCGCGGCGAAAGCCGCGTGACCGAGCGATCGGCGACGGAAGTGGGTCGGGGAAGGCGGCAGGCGAGGGCAGAAGGGAAGAGAAAGGAAGTCAGCGAGTAAAGGCGCAGAGGAGGAACAGTTCCATGAGCGAAACACCCGTACATCTGCGTCCGAGGAGACTGACGGACTGGATCAACCCATTGGGCGCAAAGAAGGTCCATTCATTAATCGACAAGGTGTACAAGCGGAAGAACTTGGAGATGGCCTGGGAGCGGGTCCGAGCCAACGGTGGAAGTGGGGGTGTAGACGGGCAGAATCTGGCCGGTTTTGCAGCGCAAGTCGACGAGCAGTTGGATCGATTGCAGCAGGAACTGTCGGACGAAGCCTATCGGCCCCAACCGGTGCGTCAGGTCCCCATCCCAAAGGCCGGTAAGCCGGGAGAGTATCGAATGCTGGGCATCCCCGCGATCTATGACCGGGTGTGTCAGCAGGCGCTGCTCAATCGGCTGGAGCCGATCTTTGAGCCGGTATTCGACGACGCCAACTTTGGATATCGGCGAGGGCGATCGACACAGGATGCACTGCGCCAGGTGTGGAAAGAAATCGACAGCGGAGGGGTATGGATTGTCGATGCGGACCTGAAGGACTTCTTCGGGTCGGTCGATCACGCTAAACTACTGACGCTGGTCGCTCAGCGCGTGGCGGACGGCCGCGTGCTGCGCCTGATCGAGGCGATACTCAAGGCCGGCAGTTACGGACAAGGGCGACTATTTCCCACAGCGCGCGGGACCCCACAAGGCGGGACTGTTTCGCCTCTGCTGAGCAATATTCTTCTGACGCCGTTTGATCGGGAGATGCGACGCAGAGGTTATCAGCTCACGCGGTATGCGGACGACTGGGTGGTTACCTGCCGGACCGCAGCACAGGCACGAGCTGCTTTGGCGGCGGCACAACGAGTCCTGAACGCGCTGGGCGTGCAACTGCATCCGCAGAAGACGCGGGTCGTGCATGTTCGGCATGGGTTTGAGTTCCTTGGGTACAAGATCAAGCGCGGGAAACAGTTATCGTTGTCCCCGGGCAAGATCCGCAGTGGTGCCCGCTCGGGGAGGCTATATGCCTATCCGAAAGAGAGCTCGATTCGACGTTTTATGGATCAGGTGCGGCAGCGGACAAGGCGGTGCGTGCCGCTCGCGACCCAAGAGCTGATCGAGCAGCTAAACCCGTTACTGCGAGGGTGGGGGCACTATTACAAGCGCGCCCACGTCCGAAAGCTCTTCAACCGACTCGACCGCTGGGTCGTGCGACGCATTTGGTCGCATCGATTCAAGCGTTGGCGTTGCGCCGGCTGGAAGTCTCTGCCGAACGCTAGGCTATACGGGGAGTTGGGGCTGGTGAATCTGATTGGATTAATACCTTCGATTGCGTCTCGGGCGACCGTGTCTTCGTGAAAGCTGGATGCGGGAAATCCGCACGTCCAGTTTGAGCGGCGGACGGAGGCCAGCACTTTCGGGTGCGCCTCCTCCGACCCGACAGCGGGGAGGGCCGGAGTGCCATCCACGCGAAGGACCAAAGAAACAGGACAGGGCAGCGCCTGGCCGTACTCGATCATCACGCAGCCTGCGTCACGCGGGAAGTGAGGACCGGCGTATGACCACCGTGCACGCCCTGGAACGACAACTGGAGGCCATCGTCGCCCGAGACAACCTGCAACGCGCATGGAAGCGCGTCAAGGCGAACAAGGGCGCGGCCGGGGTGAATGCGATCTCCGTGACGGACTTTCCGGCATGGGCGCGTCTACACTGGCCGACCATCAAGGCACAATTGCTGAACGGTGACTATCAACCGGAGGCGGTACGACGCGTGTGGATACCCAAACCGAATGGCGACAAACGGCCACTGGGTATCCCTAACGTGGCGGACCGTATTATCCAGCAGGCAATCGCGCAACAGCTCGCGCCCTATTTCGAGCGTGAGTTCAGCGACCACAGTTACGGGTTCCGAGTCGGACGTAACGCGCATCAGGCCGTCAAGCAGGTGCGCGACTACATTCGAGCAAGACACCGTATTGTGGTTGACATCGATCTGGCGGCGTTCTTCGACAGCGTCAATCACGACGTCTTGATGCGGCTACTCAGCCAGCGCATACGCGACAAGCGCGTGCTACGACTGATCGGCCGTTATCTGCGTGCCGGCGTCATGGAGAACGGACAGTGGCAAGCCACACCCCGGGGCGTGCCGCAAGGCGGGCCCCTATCGCCACTGCTCGCCAACATCGTGTTGCATGAACTGGACGTCTACCTGCACCGGTGCGGCCACAAGTTTGCGCGTTATGCCGATGACTTTGTCATCTGCGTGCGCAGCCGACGCGCCGCACAACGGGTGCAGGAAAACGTCCAGTGCTTTCTGGAAAACCGGCTGAAGCTGCACGTCAACGTCAACAAAAGTCGCATCTGTACCAGCAACGAACTGGAATTCCTCGGGTTTTGCTTCCGGGGAACAAAGATCGTCTGGAGCGACAAGGCGCTACACCGCTTCAAGCATCGAATCCGGCAACTGACAGGGCGGTCGTGGGGCGTGAGCCTGGGCTTCCGCTACCGCGAACTGCGGCTTTATGTCAGGGGCTGGCTGAACTACTTTGCGTTATCGGAGTACTACCGGCCGATACCCGAACTGGACGAATGGTTACGGCGGCGTCTGCGCTGCTGCTACTGGAAACAGTGGCGGTGGCCGCGCACCAAGATCAGTCATCTGGTGAGTCTGGGTGTCAGCCTGAACGAAGCGATCAAAACCGGTGTGAGTTC
>DATEYP010000035.1:0-8089 GCA_035256085.1 Acidiferrobacterales bacterium | reverse complement strand
TTCCTGATGGTGTACGGCGTGTTCCCGTTTTTCATTTTCGGGTTCCTGTTTACCGTCTACCCGCGCTGGCTGCGCGGCACGGCGATCGCGCGCCGCGCCTATGTGCCGGTATTCGCCCTGTTGTTCGGCGGCATCCTACTGTTCGCCGCCGGCCTGGCTCTGGATCGCCGCATCGTTGCACTGGCACTGATGCTGTTTCTGGCCGGCTGGGCCGGCGCACTGGCCAGCCTGTTGCGGGTGTACGCGCGCGCGGAGGGGCGTGGTCCGCACGAACGTCTGCTCAACCTGGCGCTCGCCGCCGGGCTGCTCGGCATCGCGGTCTTTCTGGCGGCCGTGCTCACCGGCTCCGCCCAGCTGTTCGTGGTCGCGCGCGAACTGGGGCTGTGGCTGTTTCTGGTGCCGACGGTGTTCCTGGTGAGTCACCGCATGATTCCGTTCTTCAGTCAGAGCGCGCTCATGAACTACATCATGGTGCGCCCGGCGTGGGGGCCGCCGCTGATGGCGGTGTGCGTGACTGCGCATGCCGGATTCGAACTGAGCGGATTGCCGCAGTGGCGTTTTCTTGCCGACCTGCCGCTCGCCGTGGCCGCGCTGCATCATTCTTATGTCTGGCAGTTTCGCCGCAGTTTCCATGCGCGCCTGCTCGCCATGCTGCACATCGCGTTCCTGTGGCTCGGCATTGGCATGGGCCTGTATGCCGCACAGAGTCTCGTGCTGCTGGCGACCGGCAGCGATTATTTCGGGCGCGCGCCGCTGCATGCGCTCGGTATCGGCTTTCTCGCCAGCATGATCGTGGCCATGGCCTCACGCGTTACCCTCGGCCATTCCGGGCGCGCGCTCAGCGCCGATACCCTGACCTGGGCGGTACTGCTCGGCGTGAATGCCTGTGCGCTGCTGCGCATTGCCGGCGAATTCCTGACGCCGGTGGCCCACTGGCTCAACCTGCTGGCCGCCCTGGTGTGGCTGGCGGCGCTGTTGCCGTGGGTGCGGCGCTATCTGCCGATGTATCTGCAACCACGCGCTGATCATCTGCCGGGTTAGAATTGCCGGCATGGAATTCCTGAATGCCGTACACGTCGGCAGCGCCGTGCTTTCGATCACTGGCTTCGTAGTGCGCGGCGTGTGGATGCTGCAAGACTCGCCGCTGCTGCGCGCGCGTGCCACGCGCATCGTGCCGCATGTCGTGGACACGGTATTGCTGGTCTCGGCGATCGCGCTCGCGCTGCGCACTGCGCAATACCCGTTCGTGCACGCCTGGCTCACCGCCAAGGTGCTGGCGCTGCTTGCTTATATCGTGCTCGGCAGCTTCGCGCTGAAATATGGCAAGAACCAGCGGGTTCGGGCGCTGTCTTTTGGGCTGGCCTTGTTGTTCTTTCTCTATATCGTGCTCGTAGCCATCACCCGCAATCCGACCGGCGGTTTGGTCCCTCACTGAAGGCCGGGCCATACCGCATCAACCCATACCGGGTGTTTTCGTTGGCCTGAAACCCACTGCGCTTGCGCGGTGGACAGAGCTCTGTATACGCGCTCCCCATGGTGTGGATAGAATCCCGCACATGGCACCACATGGGTGTCATTAATATTCGACATCACATCATTTCTGCATTCACAGGGAGAGACAATGCACATACTTTGTTCAGTTCTGGTTGTTCTATTCATCGCCACCCTGTCACCCCCAAGCCAGGCCGGCGAGTCCGGTGAGGCGGTGCCGAAAAATGACGCCGGATACAATTACAACCTTGGCGCCCCCAGCTCGGCTGAGGACGAAGGGGATGAAGTGGTTTCTGCAAAACCACTTATCCTGCAATCAAAGCGTTACAACCTGACGCCGGATTCCTTCCAGAAAATAGCGCTCAAGGTGCTGCTCAAACAGAACTGGAGGATTGAAGCGAATGAGACGACCCGCGTGCAGGGCAGCTATATCAAGTCTGGCAAGACCTACAAGGTTGAGCTCCGTTTTACCGGCGACACGATTGTCATCGGCTTTATACCCGGCTTTCACCACTCCAGTAATGGGTGGCTACGCAAACTGGCGAAGCAACTGAAAATCGAGGCCGCGGTACAGCGTCGCGAGGCCGAGGCGCAGCGTTACATGAACAAGTAACCGGGCACAGACTATGTCCGGTAGCGGTTGCTTCCAGGGACGCGGATAAGTGCCCTCAGCCCAAGACTGGATTTATTGCGGCGGCGGTCTGGCCTGATGAGGAGGCCCTACTCGCTGCGCTCATTCGTCATGTCCTTATAATAAGCGCCTGGCTTGACCTGGGTCATTTCGCGGCGCGCGCCGATCCGCTATTTTTTCTTGCTTATGCAAGCAGACCTGAAGATCCGTACTTCCCTCCCCCCACTCCTCCTGCGCGACCACAAGCTTCTGCCCGTTATCCAGGGCGGCATGGGTGTCGGCATCTCCGCGCATCGCCTTGCCGGCAGCGTCGCAAAGGAAGGCGCGGTCGGCACCATCGCGAGCGTCGACCTGCGCCGCCTGCACCCCGATATCATGCAGCGGTTGCGCAAGTGTCACGACCCGCGCGCGCATGCCGATGCCAACCTCGAGGCGCTGGACCGCGAGATCCGCGCCGCGCACGTGCTGGCGCCGGGCGGCTTCGTCGCCGTCAATGTGATGCATGCCGTCAACCACTACGATGAACACGTGCGCCAGGCGTGCGCGAGCGGCGCCGATGCCATTGTCATGGGCGCCGGCCTGCCGTTCGACCTGCCAGACCTGACAGCGGATTACCCGGACGTGGCGCTCATTCCGATTCTGTCCGAGGAGCGCGGCGTGCGCGCCGTGCTCAAGAAGTGGATGCGCAAGGGCCGCCTGCCGGACGCGATGGTAATCGAACACCCCGGGTACGCCGGCGGCCACCTCGGCGCCACGCGGCTCGAGGAAGTGCGCGACGCGAAGTTCGACTTCCGGCGCGTGCTCGACGAGATCCAGAAAGTGATCCGCGAACTGGGGCTGACGCTCGAGAAGATCCCGCTCATCCCGGCCGGCGGCATCAATTCCTTCGAGAAGCTCAAGGCCCTGTTCGACCTGGGCGCGAGCGGCGTGCAGATCGGCACGCCATTCGCGGTCACCGAGGAATCGGACGCGCACCCGAACTTCAAAAAGGTGCTGGCCGAGGCCGGTCCGAAGGACATCGTGACCTTCCTGAGCGCCGCCGGCCTGCCGGCCCGTGCCGTGCTCACGCCGTGGCTGCGACGCTACCTGGGGCGCGAACAGAAACTGCGTGCCGAAGCCAGTCCCGACTGCGCCCAGTGTCCGAGCCAAACCGAATGCCTCACACACTGCGGCTTCAAGGATGGCAATCCGGGCGCCGGCCAATTCTGCATCGAGGTCCAGTTGGCCGCCGCGCAGCGCGGTAATATCGAGCAGGGGCTGTTCTTCCGTGGCAGCGAATCGCTACCCTTCGGCCGCGAGATCCGCAAGGTGCGCGAACTAATCGAGTATCTGCTGAGCGGCACCCGGCCGGCACCGTTTGCACCGGTAGCGAGCGGCTCCTAAGAATCCTCTCCCGCATCGCGGAGCATCACAACCGGGCCGCTGAAGAACGACCCGTGAAAGGGGCATGGGATGTGCCGACCGCTTGTATTCGCCACCGCGCTTGTGATGCTCACTGCTTCGGCGTTCGCCGGCGACGACCTCGATAAATCCATTGTCCGCCACGATGTCGACGTGGTCCGCGCCCTGTTGGCCGCCACGCAGACGTGCGCAGCCGAAACGAACAGGGGCACAAGCCATTGCCGGTGGGCGCGCGCCACGGGAACACGGCGATCGTCAGGTTGCTGATCGAGGCCGGTGCCGGCGTGAATGTCCAGAACACATCGGGCGTGACCGCACTGTACATTGCGGACAAACATGAACATCAGAGTTGCCAGTATCATGGATACAGGCCAGAATCTTTGCCGATCGGACCCTTCGTGATCCTTGGGATCCGGTTGCCCCTCCCTTCACGGAGACGCCTCAATGTTCCTGACAAGGCTGTTAGTCATTGCATGGCTGGCTGGCGCCGGGCTCGCGCAAGCGGCTGAACCCATAGAGAGAGCGGCCGAGCGCGGCGACACGGATGCACTCCGCGCACAGCTGGCTGCCGGCATGGACATCAACCGGCGCTATGACATCGGGCGCAGCGCCCTGCTGGTTTCCGCGCGTTATGGGCACCTGGTGGCCGTGCGCATGCTCGTGGAGTCGGGGGCGGACGTCAACCTGCAGGACAACAACGGTGATACCGCTTTGCACTTGGCCGCCGGATATCACCAGCTCGACATCGTAAAGTATCTGCTGGCCAAGGGCGCAGACGCCCAGCTCATGAATCGCGCGGGCCGCAACGCGCTCGACGATACCGAGATGCTCATCAGACAGGGTGACAGCAGCCTGCAGCCGATCGTGCAGTACCTGGCAAAGGTGATTCCAACATTGCCACAGACCCGCGCGAAAAGCGCAAACGGGGTTTCTCCAACCAAGCTGGTGACCGGGATAGGCGAACCGGCGTTGTTCGTTAACTACGTCACGATGGATACCCGCCGGTACAACACTTCACCCGAGGCACTCCGTCAGGCGGCACGCCGTGTGTTGCAGCGGCGCGGCTGGAACATCATCGCATCGGAAAGCGATCGCGAAGTCGGCAGTTACCGTCGAAACGGAATGGAATACCGGGTTGAGATCCGCTTCCTGTCAAACGCCACCCGTATCGCCTTTCTCAACGGCTACCACTCGACGATCGTGAAGTACCTGCGCAACCTGGAGTACGACCTGCAGGATGAGTTGCAACTGCAGTCGCGACCACGCTAGCAGGATTCAGAAATCGCCCCACAACGCCTGCACCGCTGCCAACAAAGCCGGCGCGGCGGTTTCGGTGCGCAACACGCGCGGGCCGAGACGTACCGGTTGGTACCCGGCACGCTGTGCGGCGTCGGCCTCGACATCCGTCAAGCCGCCTTCGGGACCGACCAGCAACTCGACAGGTTTCTGCGGGCGTGGCAGCTCGCGCAGCGCCGTGCGTGCGCCGGGCAGCAACAGCCAGCGCTGCGCATCGCTTTCCTCCGCCGCCAGCCACACGTCGAGCGGTGAAATCATCCTGACTTCGGGGATGCGGTTGCGCCCGCACTGCTCGCAGGCGCTGATCACCACCTGCTGCCAGTGCGTCACGCGCTTCACGGCGCGCTCGCCCTTCAGGCGCACGACGCAGCGCTCGCTCTCGACCGGCACGATGCGGCTTACGCCCAGCTCCACGGCCTTCTGGATGGTGAGGTCCATGCGCTCGCCGGACGACAGCGCCTGCACCAGCGTGACCGGCAGCGGCGACTCGCGCTCGACCGGGTCGTGACGCTCGATCGCCACCGTCACGTCGACCGTCTGTTCCCGACGCGGTCTACCTCGTCCATCCCTGGACTCGTCGTGCCTGCCGATGGCGGTGATGCGCGCGGTGTATTCGCCGCCCGTGCCGTTGAACAGCGTTACGGCGTCGCCGCCGCGCAGACGCAGCACCCGCGCCGCGTGGTGCGCGGCCGCTTCCGGCAGCGCCAGGGTGGTTTGCGCGGCGAGCGCGACGGGAATGTAAAAACGCGGGCTGGACATGCGCGCCAAGGTTAAGCTGAAAGCGGCGCGCGCGAAAGGGCGCGCTCAGCGCGCCGGCGGTTTGGTGGCGGGTGGCGGCGGCTTTCCGCTGTCTGGCGCTTCAAAATGGAAATACACCGGCGGGGTCTTTTCCACGATGTGCGTGACGGCGGCGTCCACCATCTCACTGATGGCCTTTTCCACCGGCGTGTTGGCGAAGCCGCGCAGCACGGTCGGAATACGCACCATGCCGCCGTGACGGGTGCGCGCAAACCCGCTCAGGCCGGCGCCGAATTTGCGCGCGCTGCCCTCCACCGCCACGGTCGAGACAATGCGTCCGGTGCGCACGTCGATCACCCGCAGATCCATGGCCACGTGGCTCTTGCGGATCTCGACATCCAGTACCACGAAATCGCGTCCGCGGTTGATGGGAATCGGGATCGGGAAACCACCGCCGCCGGCCGCCGCGGCATCGAAACCGGTGAGCGCCCCGACTACCAGCAGCTCGGCGCCCTCGACCTGGCCGATCGGGATACGGCTGGCCTCGCCCACCTTGCCGGAGGCGGAGAATTCCTGCTCAACCAGCGTCTCACTGATAGCCTCGCGTTCCAGCACGATGAAGCGGTTGGACTGGAACAACGCAGTGGTGACCAGATCGCGGATGCCGCCTACCACATTCTCGCTCTGAAATGATTCGGGCGAACTGCTGCGCCGGCGCAACACGTCCAGCTGGTAGCGCAGCGAACCCTTCTTGTCCGCCGCACCGGTCTTGTCGACAATGGCGCCGACCGTGATGCGCGCCTTGGGGCCGTCGTATTTCTCGGCCTGCGCCTCGCCGATGGTCGCGCCGCCGCCCTTAGTCACCTCGGCGGTGGTGGCGCAACCGGCCAGCGCCAGCATGGCCAACATCAGCCCTGCGCGCGACAGCACGCGCCGCGGTGGCTGCACGTGCCGCCTCAAAGCTTGGTGTTGGCGATGTGCTGCACCGCGGTCTCGATGCAGTTGCGAATCGCCGACTCCATCGGCGTTTTCGCCCAGCCGCCCAGGCCCACCGGCAGGCTGCCGGTTGCAAACACCAGGCCGCCGCCGACCGATCCGGAACGGCCCTCGACGGTGGTGGCATTCACCACGCGCCCGGTCTTGGCGTCCACGATGCGCAGGTTCACGGTGACGCACGCCTGTTGCGCCGCGATGATCAACGCCGCCCCGCCCTTGCAACGCGGCTCGAACTCGGTGACCGAGCCGCGGATGATCAACTGCGCGCCCTCCAGCTCGCCGATCGGCGCGGCGGTTTCGCGCTTCACCCGCCCGGAGGCGCCGAAGTCCTGTTCCTGGATCACTTCCTTGATGTGCTCGCGTTCGAGCACGATGAAGCGGTTGGTGTTGAACAGCGCATCGGACAGCATGTCCGACATGCCGCGCCCGACCTCGCGGCTACCACGCGCCGCCTTGAACTCGAAGGCCGTCACCGCAATGCGCTTTTTCGGGCCCGCGACCGGCTCCTGCTGCGCCTGCTGGATGGTCGGCCCGCCGCCGCTCGAACTCACCACCTTGGCGGTGGTGCAGGCGGAAACGGCAAGCAGCACGGCAACCAAGGTAAACCGCGTGGATAATGACTGGATGTGCATGGCAGGTCCCTCTTTCAGAAAAATGATGGTGCGGATACTTTATCTTAAACGACGTTTAACCGCAGATGAACGCAGATTAACGCAAATGCAGCATGTCTTCGAGGCACCGAAGCCATAACCCCTATCGGCAGACTGGCGAATACCGGCGGCGCATTGAATATCCGCGTTTATCTGCGTTCATCTGCGGCTACTGTTATTTTGAATTTCTTCAAAACCCTGGTTACCCGGCATGCCGGCGATCAAGCGGCTCCTACGCGACATACAACAGGACCGCCAGGTAATGGCTGATGCTGCCGGCGAGCACGAACAAATGCCAGATGCCGTGCGCATGGCGCAGTTTCTTGTCCAACGCATAAAAAACGATGCCCAGGGAATAGAGCAGCCCGCCAGCCACGAGCCACAGCAGACCGGCATACGGCAGGGCGGCGAGCAACGGCTTGAACGCAATCAGCACCAGCCAGCCCATGACTATATATATGACCATCGGCAGGATGCGGCGCGCAGTTCGATTGTGCAGGCTGTCCACCACGATTCCGAGCACCGCCAGTCCCCAGATCAGGCCAAACAGCGTCCACCCCCAGGCACCGCGCAGCGTGACCAGGGTGAACGGTGTATAGCTGCCGGCAATGAGCAGATAAATGGCAACGTGATCGAGCTTCGCCAGGATTGGCTTGGCGCGGCCGCGCGTGCTGTGGTAGAGCGTGGAAAAGAGGTATAGCAGAAACAAAGTGGCGCCGTAGACGCTGAAGCTCACCAGCTTCCAGAAGTCGCCTTGCTGCGCGGCCAGCACCACCAGCACCGCCAGTCCGGCAGCCGCGGCCACCGCGCCAAGCAGGTGCGTGTAACTGTTCAGTCGTTCGCCGTGATACACGTCAACCAGCCAGCAACAACCAGAACGCGCCGG
>DATEYP010000034.1:0-6272 GCA_035256085.1 Acidiferrobacterales bacterium | reverse complement strand
ATTCATCTGCGTTCATCTGTGGCTCATAAATATATTACAGATCACTTCCCGAATAGGACCCGTTTACGGATTTGTTGCACACCGGGAAGTCCGGCACGATGTTGTCGTGGATCAGGTGTTCGAGCGCCGGCCAGTTGAGCCAGCTTGGATCGCGCGGGAAGTAGCGCGCGATCGTGCCGTCCGCGGCGAAGCGTATATAGGTGAGAATCTCGCCGCGCCAGCCTTCTACCAGCCCCAGGCCCTCGCTGCCGGCCGCGGGCACACGCCACTCGGCGCGGATCTTTCCGGCCGGCAGTTCGGTCAGCAGGGTCTCGATCATTTCCAGCGCGGCGCGGATTTCCTCGACGCGCACCCGCACGCGCGCCGCCACGTCGCCGTAGTGGTAGCTCGGTACGTTCACCGCCAGGCGCTCGTATGGTGCATACGGCGCATCGCGGCGCAGGTCGAAATCCACGCCGCTGGCGCGCCCCACGTAGCCCTGACAGCCGAGGGTGGCGGCCAGCTCCGGACTTAAATATCCGGTGGTGACCAGCCGGTCCTCGAGCGACGGCAGTTCGCTCTGGATCGAGACGAGCTTGTCGAGCTCCTGGCGGATTACGCCGTTCTGGGCGCGCATGGATTCGATGGCCAGGGCACCGAGATCGTTTGCCACGCCTGCCGGCACGACGCAGTCCATCATGAAGCGGTGGCCGAAGGCGTCGCGCGACAGGCGTTGCCATTCCTCGCGCAGCCGGCCGAACTGGTAGAACGAGAAGCTGAAGGCCACGTCGTTGCAGACCGCGCCGATGTCACCCAGGTGATTGGCGATGCGCTCGCGCTCGGCCATGATGGCGCGCAGGAACAGGGCGCGTTCCGGGACCTCCACGCCGGCCGCCTTTTCCATGGCCATGCAGGCCGCCCAGCTGTGCGCCACGGTGGTGTCGCCCGATACCCGACCGGCCAGGCGTGCCAGGCCTTCCGGGTCACGGCCCTCGGCGATTTTCTCGATGCCCTTGTGCACATAGCCGAGGCGTTCTTCCAGATTGAGCACCTGCTCGCCCACCGCCTGGAAACGGAAATGCCCGGGTTCGATGATGCCGGCATGCACCGGCCCGACCGGAATCTCATAAACACCGGCGCCGTGCGCGAACAGGAATTTGTAGACGTCGTCCGGCGGGGTCTGCGCCGCCGGCGTCCCGGCCGCCGGGAAATTCCTGCGCAGCGGGTACTGGCTGTTTTTCCAGGCGCGATGCCGTGTCCAGCGGCGCGTGTCCGGATGGTCGCTGAAGGCGATGCCGTACATGTCCTGGATATGGCGTTCCGGGCGGTTTGCGGCCGGATAGTGCGGGGTGTGGGAGGGCAGCAGGGGGCTGGCCTTGGGCACCAAGGCGCGTGCCAGCAGATAGCCGGCGTCCTTCTCGAAGCAGGCATACACGGCGATTTGGTCGTCTTGGTCATCACCCCAGCCCGCCACCCAGCGACAGCCCCACTGGCGTGCCTGATGGGCGAGGCGGCCCCAGTCTTCGGCCTGCACCCGGATGGCGTGTGCCGGGGCGAGCCCGGTCAGCGCTTCCGCGTCGTGCACAATACCTTCATCCACGAGGCGCCCGAAGAACGGGTTCAGCCAGGCCATGCGGGTCATAGCGGCGAGCTCCCGGCAATGAGCACGGTGGCCTGCTCAAACCACCTCGACAGGAATGCCGGGATGGCTAGGCCGAGCCACAGCACAATCACCAGATGCAGCATCACCGGCAGCATGTTGGCCTGCACCGGTTTCTGCCCCTCGGGCGGTTCGCCATATACCATCGGGTGAATATGCCGGAACAGGCCGGCGAACGCGACACCGAGACCGACCAGCAGCGGCAGCGTCAGCCATGGCCAGGTTTTCATGGTGGCCGTGAGCACCAGGAATTCGCTCATGAACACGCCGAACGGCGGAAAGCCGGCGATGGCGACCGTGCCGATCAACAGTCCCCAGCCGATCGTCGGCTGGGTGCGGATCAGGCCGCGAATGTGCTCGATGCGCTGCGTGCCGGCGAGCTGCGCGGCGTGTCCGACGGTGACAAAAATGGCGCTCTTGGTGAGCGAGTGCACGGTCATGTGCAGCAAGGCGCCGAAGGTGGCGAGCGGGCCGCCAAGTCCGAAGGCGAAGGTCATGAATCCCATGTGTTCGACCGACGAGTAACTGAACATGCGCTTCACATCATGCTGGCGGTGCAGAAACAGGCCGGCCACCAGGAAGGAGAGCAGGCCGAAGCCCATCATCAGGTTGCCGGCCAGCGCGCTGTGCAGCGAACCGTCGACCAGCATTTTTACGCGCACCAGTGCGTACAGGGCCACGTTCAGCAGCAGGCCGGACAGCACCGCCGACATCGGCGTCGGGCCCTCGGAGTGTGCATCCGGCAGCCAGGCGTGCAGCGGCACGAGCCCGACCTTGGTGCCGTAGCCGACCAGCAGAAACACGAACGCCAGGGTCAGTACTGTCGGGTCGAGTCCGGCGGCATTGGCATGCAGCACGTTCCACAACAGTGTGTCGTCGCGTTCCGCGCCGAGTTTTTGCTCGGCCGCGAAGTACAGCAGCACGGTGCCGAACAACGCCTGGGCAATGCCGACGCCGCACAGGATAAAGTATTTCCACGCCGCCTCGATGGATTCGGGCGTACGGTAGAGCGACACCAGCATGACGGTCGCCAGGGTCGCGGCCTCCATCGCCACCCACAACAGTCCCAGGTTGTTGGTGGAGAGCGCCAGCAGCATGGCAAACATGAAGCCTTGATACATGGAATGATACAGGCGCATGCGCCCCTGGCCGAGCCGTCCGCGTTCCACCTCGTGCTGCATGTAAGGACGCGAGAAGATCGCCGTGGTCAGGCCGACGAGGGCGGTCAGCACCACCAGGTAAACATTGAAGGCGTCGATGTAAAAGAGTTTGTTGGCGCTGAGCAGCGGGCCGTTTTCGTATACGCCAAAGGCCATGGGCAGCGAAACGGCCAGCGTGCCGGCGCTCACGGCAACATTCAGCCAGCCGCCGGATAGCCGGTGACCGATGAATGCCAGCAGGATGCCGCCGGCCAGCGGCACGGACAGTAAGATTTCCAGGAGGTTCATTCGTTCTTTTCCGACAGGCGGTTCATGCGATCGACGTCGAGCGTGTCGATGGACGCGCGAATCTGGAAGAAGAACACGCCGAACAGCACCATCGCCACCAGCACGTCGAAGGCGATGCCGAGTTCGACGATCATCGGCATGCCATAGGTGGACACCACCGCGGCGAAGAACAGCCCGTTTTCGATGGACATGAAGCCGACCACCTGCGCGACCGCCTTGCTGCGCGACACCATCAACAGCATGCCGAGCAGGATCACCGCCATGCTGACGGCAATCGTATTGCGCGTGACCAGCGTGGACAGGTGCACGATTGGAATGGCGACGTAGTAGCTGAAGATCACCAGCATCGCGCCGCCCACCAGCATCATCGACGGATGCCGGATCGGCTCGACCTCGTCCAGGATGTAGAGTTTTTTGCTCAGGCGGTACAGCATCCACGGAATGAGCAGCGCCTTGAGGCCGAGCGTGAGCAGCGCCGAGATATAGAGATGCGGGTGGTCCGACACCAGCGCCACCAGCGCGGTGACAATGGCCAGCAGGGCGCCCTGCCACGCGAAGGCATAGATCAGCGTGCGGATGCGCGCCGTGGCGAGCATCATGAATGACGTGAACAGCACAAGCGCCGCCGCGACCAGCAGCGCCTGATGGTAGAGCGAAAGGCTGGCGAGGTTCATATTAGTTTAGCCACAGATGAACACAGATGAACGCAGATAACTAGGAAGGAATCCGATTGCTTTTGGATAGTTCAGGTATTGCACGGCATTTCCTTGGCTTGGTGTTTTGCGTCTATATCCGTGTTTATCTGTGTTCATCTGTGGCTGAAATAATATGAACCTGAGTTGCCGCAGATAACTACGCATCGTTGAAACTCGCTGAATCGTAACTCTCGGGTTCCCGAAGTTGATCAAGAGACAGATGTTCAGTCCTGTTGCTTTCAGGTAGTTCAGACACTGTGCCATATGGGCATTTACCAGATTCTTTGCTGCCATGATTTCCAAGAGCACCAGGTCTTCAATAATCATGTCCGCGATGTATTCACCCACCACAACGCCATCATAGTGTACGGCCAGGCGTCTTTGCTGATCAGTCTTCAAGCCCGCCTTACGCAATTCGTGTGACAGGGCATTCTCATATACTTTTTCGAGAAATCCGCATCCCATCCGGTTAGAGACGGTATACGCGCAACCAATAACCTTCTCCGTAATCTCGTTCATCCCTTGTTCCACGGCATTCCTTTGCTTCAAGCCTTTTATCTGTGTTTATCTGTGTTCATCTGTGGCTAAAGTAGTTAAGCCCCTGTTTCCAATATCACGTGCGTGAGCATGCTGAGCAACGCCAGCAGGAACGCAAAGCCCAGGAATTGCGGCACGCGAAACAGCCGCATCTTGGCCATGATGGTTTCCCATACCACGAGGAACATGGCGATCAGGGCAAGCTTGGCGGTAATGGCCACTGCCCCCCAACCCAGGGCCGCGGCGGTGAATGTCTCGGCGATACCCCACGGCAAGAAGATATTGGCAATCAGCACCGCATAGATCATGAGCTTGATCTGTGCCGCCCACTCGATCAGTGCCAGGTGGCGTGCGCTGTATTCCAGGATCATCGCCTCATGAATCATTGTCAGTTCAAGATGCGTGGCCGGGTTGTCGACCGGGACACGACCCGTTTCAGCCACGGCGACCATGGCCAGCCCCAGCAGGGCAAACAGCAACGACGGCCGCAGTACCAGACCGGCATGCAGGTTGTATTCAATGACCACCGACAGGTTGGTGGTGGAGGCGATCATGGCCAGGGTAAAAACCGCCATGAGCATGGCCGGCTCGGCGAGCGAGGCAATGGTCATTTCGCGCGAGGAGCCCATGCCGCCGAATGCCGTGCCGATGTCCATGCCGGAAAGTGCCAGGAAGAAGCGCGCCAGCGCGAAAAAACCGACCAGCACGATGACGTCGGCGATGGCCGCGGTTGGCAGGTGTGCCGCAACCAGCGGCACGACCGAGGCGGCCAACGCGAAGGCGCTGAACACGACATAGGGCGTAGCGCGAAACAGCCACGAGGCGTTCTCTGCCAGCACCACGTCCTTGCGGAAAAGTTTTGCCAGATCGCGATACGGCTGAAACAGCGACGGCGCGGCGCGGTTCTGCAGGTGACATTTGACGCGTTTCACCCAGCCGGCGAGCAGCGGCGCGGCCGCGATAAACAGCAGCATCTGGAGCAGCGCCAGTGCCCAGGCCAGGATCGGGTCGGGGGCGGTCGTCATGTGACGATCCAGAGCAGCAGCAGCAGCGTGACAAACGAATACATCAGGTAGGTGCGGATGTGACCGGAATGCAGGCGGCCGATGTGGCGCGCGCCGGACAGCACCAGGCGGCCGATGGGTTCATAAAGTCTCGTCCAGGACCAGTCGGTGATGTGCAATTGATGGCGAATGCCGCTGACCAGTGAGGCGGGCGCGTCGGCGTGCGTCACATCCACCTGTTCCTGAACCTTCCATACCCCGGCGAACACGCGCCGGATCGGTTGGGCGAAGGCGGCCGCGGTGTACTGCATGCGCGAATTGAGCGGCCCGAAACCGCAGTCCCAGGGGGCGCTGCGCCGGATCGGATTGGCGTTGTGCCGCAACAGCAGGCGTCCGATGAAAAAGGTAATCACAATTGCGGCCAGCACCAGTGGCGCCGAATACGAGGCAACGTCCGCCGAAACCGGTGTAAGCCACAGCCAGCCGCGTGCCGTCAGGCTTGGCGGCACCTGGCCGAGCAACATCCTGGGAACGGCCTCGATCACACTGATCACCGTGGTTGGCAATACGCCGAGCACCAGGCACAGTATCGCGAGCATGCCCATGCCAGTCAGCATGCCGGTCGGAACTTCGCGTGCGTGTGCCGCGCGCCGTTCACGCGCCTTGCCGAGAAACGCCACACCATACACCTTGACGAAGGCCGCGGCAGCGAGCGCGCCGGTCAACGCGAGCAGCGCGGCGGCGATCGGGAGTATCGCGCGCAGTACGCCGCTCTCGAGTTTCGGTGTCTGGAGCGCCGCCTGAAAGGTGAGCCACTCGGAAACAAATCCGTTGAACGGCGGCAGGGCCGAGATACTGATGCAGCCGACCAGGAACAGCGCGGCCGTGACCGGCATGCGGTGGATGAGTCCGCCCATGCGTTCCAGGTCGCGTTCGTGGGTGCGGTACA
>DATEYP010000033.1:0-2280 GCA_035256085.1 Acidiferrobacterales bacterium | reverse complement strand
TTCCGGTAGGTATGGGTGGTGTAGGCGGTGGCCATGAAGTGCTCGTAGGCAAGCGACTCCGGCTGGTCGTCGGTGCGCAGGCGCCGCTCCTCCATCACCACGCGTATTTCCTTGGCGACTTCCTGGTCGTCCAGCACCAGGTTGCGCATGCGATCGGCCTCCAGTTCAAAGGCAATGGCCAGGCGCGACTTTTCGAGTTGCTGGAAATAGGCGGTGTAGTCGGCGCCGGTGAAGGCGTTCTCGCGTCCGCCGTTCTCGGCGATGATGCGTGAGAACTCGCCGTTCTTGTGGGCGCTGGTGCCCTTGAACATCATGTGCTCGAGCACGTGCGAAATGCCGGTAAGGCCGTCCGGCTCGTCGCTCGCGCCGACCTTGTACCAGATCTGCGAGACCACCACCGGGGCGCGGTGATCTTGCTTGACGATGATCTTGAGACCGTTCTCGAGGGTGGTTTCCTTTACCGGGCTGCAGGCCACGAGCAGCCCTGCGGCCAGCGCTAAACCAATACGGACGAAAGACATGTATTTCCTTTAATCGGGCAAGCAGCGGGTGATAGGATAACCGATTATGGAAAGCATGCCTGCACAAAAATAGTCATATTAATGGAAAGCACGCCTGCACCTACATCGTCATATTACCGACAGCAATACGAACATGGCACTTACCGGAAGTTCCCCTGAGCCCGAAGCTGGCACGCGCAGCATGCTCACCCGTCTCAGCGAGCGACTCGCGGCGACGCGCAAGTCTCTCAGCAGCGGTTTTGCCAATCTGCTGGGAACTCAGCAGGCGCCCGACGCGGCACAGCTCGAAGAGCTGGAAGACGCACTGCTCCAGGCCGATGTCGGTGTCGACGCGTCTGCGCGGATTGTCGCAAAAATCCGCACCCAGCCCGACCCCGGGTCCCTGCACACCACGCTGCGCACCGCCCTGCTGGAACTGATTGCCCCGTGCGAAAAACCACTGGTCATTCCCCGGCAGACCGGGCCTTTTGTCATCATGGTCGTGGGCGTGAACGGGGCCGGCAAGACCACCACCATCGGCAAACTCGCGCATCGCCTGCAAGCGCAAGGATACAAGGTGATGCTGGCGGCGGCCGACACCTTCCGTGCCGCCGCGGTCGAACAGCTCAAGGTCTGGGGTGAACGCAACGGGGTCCCGGTGGTCGCGCAGGACGCCGGCGCGGACGCCGCGGCCGTGGCGCACGATGCACTGCACGCGGCCAGCGCGCGCGGCATGGACGTGCTGATTGTCGATACCGCCGGGCGCCTGCACACCCAGAGTGGATTGATGGATGAACTCAAGAAGATCCGGCGCGTGATCGAGCGCATCCACCCGCAGGCGCCGCACGAGGTGTTGCTGGTGCTGGACGCCGGCATCGGTCAGAACGCCCTCGCGCAGCGCGAGCACTTCCAGGCCGCGGTCGGCGTCACCGGTCTGGTCCTCACCAAGCTCGATGGCACCGCCAAGGGCGGCGTGCTGTTCGCCATAGCGGCGAAAAATCCGCTGCCGATCCGTTTCATCGGCGTCGGCGAAGGCATCGAGGACCTGCGCGTCTTCAGCGCAGCCGAGTTCGTGGAAGCCATCCTGCCGGAGGATCAGTGAAAAGAGAAAAGGGAAATGAGAAAAGTAACGGCACTCCGGTTACCGGCTGCGCGCAGCGCCATAACTTCCACTTTTCCCTTTTCTCTTTTCTCTTTACCCTGCCTTTCTGATGATCCAGCTCAGCCACGTTTCCAAACGCTACCTCAGCGGACCGAGCGATTATGTCGCGCTGCGTGACGTCAGCTTGACGGTCGCGAAAGGCGAGATGGTATTCGTCACCGGCCACTCGGGCGCCGGCAAGAGCACGCTGCTGCGGCTGCTGGCCCGGATCGAGCGCCCGACGCGCGGCCACCTGCTGGTCCACAACAAGAACCTCGTGCGCCTGCCGAACTGGCGCGTGCCCTACTACCGGCGCGAGCTGGGGGTGGTGTTTCAGGACAACAAGCTGCTCACCGACCGCAGCGTGTTCGACAACGTCGCCCTGCCGCTGGTGGCGAGCGGTGTTGCGCAGCGCGATATCCCGAAACGCGTGCGCGCCGCGCTCGACATGGTTGGCCTGCTCGACAAGGAAAAGCTCCATCCGATCGTCATGTCGGGTGGCGAACAACAGCGCGTCGGTATCGCGCGCGCGCTGGTAAACCGCCCGCCGCTGCTGCTGGCGGACGAGCCGACCGGCAATCTCGACATGCAATTGTCCGATTCGATCTTCGACCTGTTTCACGACTTCAACCGGCACGG
>DATEYP010000032.1:0-16185 GCA_035256085.1 Acidiferrobacterales bacterium | reverse complement strand
GGCATGATCCATTTGCGTTAATCTGCGTTCATCTGCGGCTAAACGCCGTTTTTAGGGTTAATCGGTAATACCGATCGCTATAGCAACTGCCGTGCCAAATAAGCACGGTTATAAAGGTCTATTTCCAAAGGGGATTTAATTTTGAAGAGAATTCGCGCGCACTAAAATTGGGATTAGCCACATGCAAATGCCCGGTCATGGTGCACTTGATGTAGCGCAACGGCCAATGGGTAAAAAAACGGCCGGGAATTACGATTCGCCCGACTTGAAGAACCGCAGGCGGTTGGCGTTGCTCACCACCGTGACCGACGACAGGGCCATGGCGGCACCGGCGATCATCGGGTTGAGCAGGATGCCAAACAGCGGGAACAGCGCACCGGCGGCGATCGGGATGCCGAGCGTGTTGTAAATGAACGCACCAAACAGGTTCTGCTTGATGTTGCGCACCGTGGCGGTGGATATGGCGATGGCGTCGGCCACACCGTGCAGCGAGCCGCGCATGAGCGCAACATCGGCCGATTCGATGGCCACATCGGTGCCGGTGCCGATGGCAAAGCCGACGTTCGCCTGCGCGAGCGCCGGCGCATCATTAATACCGTCGCCCACCATGCCGACGATTTCACCGCGGGCTTGAAGTTCGATGACCTTCGCGGCCTTGTCGGCCGGCAGCACGTCAGCGAACACTTCATCGATGCCCACCTGCCCGGCCACGGCCTGCGCGGTCGCGGCGTTGTCACCGGTGAGCATCACCACCTTGAGGCCCAGGGCATGCAGGCGCGCGATCGCCGCTTGCGAGTCCGGCTTGATCGGATCGGCGATGGCGACGAGGCCGGCAGCCTGGCCATCCACGGCCAGGTAGATCGGTGTCTGACCAAGCTGCGCCGCTGCCCGGGCATGGCCGTGGAGCACACCGGTATCCACACCATCGTTTTCCATCAGACGTGGATTGCCAAGCAGGACAACCTTCCCTTCTACCTGTGCGCGTACGCCCAATCCGGACTGGGCGTCAAAGCCGCTCGCCGGCGCCGGGACCAGACCACGCGTCGCGGCGGCCTGGACCACCGCCTGCGCGAGCGGGTGTTCGGATCCGGCCTCGATACTCGCCGCCATGCGCAACACCTCCGCTTCGTTCCGGCCCGCGGCCGGAATAATGCTGACCACGGCCGGGTGACCTTCGGTCACCGTGCCAGTCTTGTCGAGCACCACCGTCGTCAGGCGGCTGGCCTGCTGCAGCGCCTCGCCATTCCTTATAAGAATGCCGGACTCGGCGGCCTTGCCGACACCGACAATGATCGAGATCGGCGTGGCCAGGCCGAGCGCGCACGGGCAGGCGATCACCAGCACCGTCATGGTGGCGACCAGGGCGAAGCCGATGACCGGCGCCGGACCGATATTGAACCAGGCGAGGAAGGTCACGACCGCGATGATCAGCACACTCGGCACGAATACCGCGGAAATTTTGTCGGCCAGCCGGCCAATCGCCGGTTTGGAGTTCTGCGCGCGCCGCACCATTTCGATAATGCGCGCCAGCACCGTGTCCTCGCCGATGCGGGTGGCACGAAACAGGAACGACCCGGAGGCATTCAGCGTACCACCGGTCACGTTGTCACCGGTCTTCTTGGCGACCGGCAGCGGCTCGCCGGTGAGCATGGATTCGTCCACGTTCGAGTGGCCGTCGAGGATCACGCCGTCCACCGGAATCTTCTCGCCCGGGCGCACGCGCACGGTTTCGCTCAGTCCCACTTCCTCGATCGGAATGTCGAGCTCCCTGCCATCGCGCAGCACGCGCGCGGTGCGCGGCTGTAGGCCGATCAGGCGTTTGATGGCCTGTGAGGTCTTGCCGCGCGCGCGGATCTCCAGCAACTGGCCGAGGTTGATGAGTGCGATGATCACCACCGCGGCCTCGAAGTAGGCGTGTTGCGCGAGCGTCGGCACGAGCTGCGGGGCCGCCACCACCGCCATCGAATACACCCAGGCCGCGCCCGTGCCGAGCGCGATGAGCGTGTCCATGTTGGCGTTGTGATTGCGGAACGACTTCCACGCACCACGGAAAAAGTGTCCGCCGGAATAGACGAGCACGAACAGCGTGACCAGCCCCGCGATTAGCCCGTACAGCCGGCCACCGGGAGTATGCAGGGCCGGCAACAGCATGAACATTTCGCCCGCGAACAGCGGCGCGGCCACCATACCCGCGACCAGGGTCTTGCGCTGCAGGCTGCGGTAATACGCCGCCTCGGCCGCCGCCTTCTCGTCCTCGGCGGCACGCGACTTCAGCTCCGCCGCCTCATACCCGGCCGCGACCACGGCACTGATCAGCGTTTTGGGATCGGCCGTTCCGGAAACGCTGGCGGTGTGCTCGGCGAAATTGACCGCTGCCTCGCTGACCCCGGGCACATTCTTCAGGATTTTCTCAACCGTGGCGACACAACCGGCACAACTCATGCCGCCGATTGAAAGACGTATAGCGCGGGCGCTCGTGTTCATGGCCGCCATCCTAACATTGCGGCGGGCAACCTGCCGGTATCAGCGGCAGACAAGGGTGTTACTGGCCAGTCTGCATATCAGGCCCGCCGGCCTCTGTTTTACCCTCACGCCACTTCATGAAGCAATTCTCTCCGCAGAAATACAGGACATAGTCCGATCCCTCCTGACTGCTGGCCACGGACCGCGGGATCTCCTTCAGGCAAACCTTACAGGACACCAGCTCTTCCGGAAGATTTTCCGATTTTTTGAGCATGATCAAATCCTCCAAGCCTGGATTGATAGTATGGTAATTGGCGTTCATGGCCGGTAAATGCAAGTGTCCCACAAAATACCCACTCCCATGGCGCTCTCGCCATCTCCGCTACAAGCCGCGCTGCAGCAAGCAGCGGCCTATGCACACCCGTGCCGGGAGATTGTGCATCTGGAGACCCATATTTCGCACGTATTTCTGGCCGGTGATTTTGCCTACAAACTGAAGAAGCCGGTGGATTTCGGTTTTCTGGATTTCACCACGCTGGAAAAGCGCCGTGCCGCCTGCGCCGAGGAGGTGCGCCTGAATGCGCGCCTCGCGCCGGACATCTATCTGGGTGTGGTGCCGGTGTGTCTAGGCGATACCGGCTATCGCGTGCGCCCGCAAGGTTGTGCGCCGGGCGAACGCGAGATCGAGGTGCTGGTACACATGCGCCGCTTCCCGCAGGAAGGCCTGCTCGACCATCTGGCGATGACCGGACAGCTCACACCGGATGTCATGACCGACATTGCCCGGCAACTGGCACGTTTCCACGCCAGCGCCGGGCGCGGCCCGGAGATTGATCAATTCGGCAGCGTCGACAGCGTGCGTACCCCGGTGACACAGAACTTCGACCAGACCCGGTCCTACATCGGCCGCACGGTGAGCGCTGCCACGCATGCGCGCCTGCGCGCGTGGTCGGAGGAATTCCTGCGCACCCATGCCGCGCTGTTCGCCGAGCGCGTGCGTGCTGGCAAGATCGTGGATGGCCACGGCGACCTGCACCTGCGCAACATGTGCAAGCTCGACGGACGCGTGCTGATCTTCGACTGCATCGAGTTCAATCCGGCGCTACGCGCCGGTGACGTGATGAACGACATTGCGTTTCTGATCATGGATCTGGATCACCGCGCCCTGACCGCGCACGCCACCCGCTTCCTGAACGAATACCTGGAACAGGCGCGCGATTATGCCGGATTGAAGTTGCTCGACTTCTACCGCGTCTACCGCGCCTGTGTGCGCGCCAAGGTGATGTCGTTCGAGAGCGACGCAACACCGGCGGAGCGGCGCGCGCTGGAACAGGAAGCCGCCTCGTACTTCGATCTGGCCGAACAAACACTCGCGCCGCGCGCGCCCGGGCTGCTGATTACCTGCGGCGTGAGCGGCAGCGGCAAGACCACCCTGGCGCGCCTTGCCGCGGAAGCCGTGGAGGCTGTCATGGTGCGCTCGGACGCGGTGCGCAAGCACCTTGCGGGCATTCCGCTGATCCGTCGCGGCGACAAGTCCGGCAGCGACATTTATACGCCGGCCATGACTGAACGTACCTATGCGGCACTGTTGCAGCACGCGCGCGAAATCATCGCCAGCGGCCGCTGGGTCATTCTGGATGCGGTTTACGGGAAACAGCTTGAACGCACCGCCGCCTCGGCACTGGCGCGCGAACTTGGCGTGCCGTTCGGAATACTCTTCTGCCAGGCGCCGCACACCGAACTCAGGCACCGCCTCGATCGGCGCGTCGCCGAAGGCCGTGATATTTCAGATGCCACGGTCGTGGTTCTCGAACAACAACTGGCCCGTTTTGAGGCGCCGGACGCACGCGAAGGCACGCTGTTTTCCTGGACCGGCAACGAAGATCCCGCGGACTGGCTGGCTTCGCTGCGCACGCGCCATTGATGCAACCGGAATTCCTGTAGGCGGGCCTTAGCCCGACGCGTCAACCTGATGGCCAACCTGCGACCGCCAGGGATGGCGGAAGTGCGGAAAACGCAGGAGCAGTTCTCCGCCAACCGGATCTGGCTATGTGTGGATCATTGGGAAGCGCTACACCAATAAGGTCAGCACATGAGCTGATCGCATACCCGCTTCAGGCGGGCGCGCACGTCCTTGGCAATTTCGGTGATGCCAGGATGGTCAGTGAGCTTGAGCACCTTGATCGTTTTCATGAAATCGTCGCCTGCACGTCGATATCGGTGAGCACGCCGCGGTGGCGTACTGGCACTGCGCCCAGACCTTCACCAAGGACGTTAAACGGCTCCTCTGCTGCGCCGATTAAACACAGCGAACTTCCGCAGACCGATAGCGCTCAGGTGCGGCGCAACGCCACGACCGGATCAAGGTGCGCCGCGCGCCATGCCGGATAGAGCGCCGCGACCAGGCTGGTAACGAGCAGCGCCAGCATCGGCAGCCAGACGTTACCGGGCACGAGCGTCGGGTAAACCACGCTGGTCATGCCCGGGATGTTACGGCTGGCGGCGGCATAGGCCGCGAGGTCGAAACCGAAGCTATGGTAGTAGAAAACGATAAGCGCGCCGAGCACGAAACCGGCCGCGAGCCCGACTAACCCGAGCACCAGCGATTCGTACAGCACGGTGCGCACGATCAACCCCGGGCGTGTGCCGAGCGCAAGTTGCAGGCCGAACTCGCGGGTGCGTTCCAGCACCGCCATCAGCAGGGTATTGGTCACGCCGAGCGCTACCACCACGAACACCACGATCAGGATCACCGCCAGATTGACGCGGATCAGCTCCAGCATCTGCACCACCTCGGGCAGCAGCGTCTTCCAGGTCACGGCCTGCTGATCGGGTTGCGTCAACGCCGCGGCCATGGCTGTCGCCACCGTCTCCGCCGCCTCGATGTCCGTGAGCCGCAACGCCAGGGTCGCGGCTTCGCGCGGCACGGCAAGCAGTTCGCGCGCCGCCGCGAGTGTCGTCAGCGCCACGCCGCGATCGAGCAGCTCGTTGTCGGTCTCGAAAATGCCGGCGATGCGCAACGCCGCCGAGCCGAGCGTGCCGTCCGCGGCCGGCGCCATCAGCACGATCTTCTCGCCCAGGCGCACGCCGAGGCGCTCGGCGAGCTTGCGTCCGATGATAATTTCGCGCCCGGTCGTATAGGGGATTCTTTCCAACTCCCCCTCTCCCGCGCGAGCGGGAGAGGGATGGGGAGAGGGCCTCGCTGGTGCGAGATATTTTCCCTCGCGGATCTTCTCGTGCAGGCGCGTGACCGACCGCTCGGCCTCCGGGTCCACGCCGTACAGCATCACCGGCTCGGTCTGGGTCGGGCTCGCCACCATGGTCAGCGCCTGCAAACGCGGCGCCGCGGCCGCGACCTGCGGCTGTGCCCGCACGCGCGCGAGCAACTCGTCGGTGCGCGTGAGCGTGAGTTTGGCATCATACTCGTCACGGAAGCCCCTGGCCTCGATCTGCACATGGCCGGTGACGAGATCGGTGGCGTTGTCGCGCATCTGCAGAAAGAAACCGCTGGCGAGTGCGCCCAGGAACAGATAGGCCGCGAGCCCGGCGGCGAGCGCCCCGAGGGTGAGCACCGCGCGCCGCGGGTTGCGCGCGATCGCGCGCAGCGCGATGCGCGCGAACACCGCCCGCGCCGCGACTGGTAACCGCAACCGGAGACGACGCGCATGCAGCGCCGGACGAGTGCCGCGGATCGCCGCCACTGGCATGAGCGTGGCCGCCTTCCACGCCGGGTAGACCGAGGCCACGACCGTGGTGGCGAGCACCAGAGCCGAAAGCATGAGCAGCTGGCCGGCACCGATGCGCGGGTACACGATGCCAGTGAGGCCCGGCATCATTTGCAACGCCTGGGCGTATTGACTCATATCGAGACCCTGGCTGCCGAACCAGGCGACCACGCCGGCCCCGAGCGCATCGCCGAGCGCCATGCCCGCGAGCCCGAGCAACACGGCCTCGTACAACACGATGCGTGCGATCCTTGCCGGCGCGGTGCCAAGTGCCAGCATCACCCCGAACTCGTGGGTACGCTCCATGACTCCCATGAGAATGGTATTGGCCAGCCCAAGCGCTACCACCACGAACACCACAAACAGAATGATATAGGTGAGCAACTCGTGAAACTCGACATCGTCGGCGAGCGCCGGCATGAGTCGTTCCCAGCCGAGCACTTCGTAACCGGGCCCGAACTCGCGCGTAAGCGCGCCAAGCGCCGCCGGCAGGCGATCGAGATCGGCGAGGCGCACGGCGAGCGTCGTCACCCGCCCCTCGAGCACGAACAGTTCCTGCGCCGCCGACAGGGTGAGGAACACGTACAGGCCATCGATCAAATCGATGCCGCTCGCGTAGATGCCGCGCACCCGATAACGGCCGGCGCCGATCGACCCGTCAGAAGCCTGGGTGACGAGCGTCACCTCGTCGTTCACTGCCACGCGCAGAATCTCCGCCACGCGTGAACCGAGCACGATACCCTGCGGCTCGTCTGCATCGAGATAGGCTCCCTGGTGGATGGCGCGCGCCAGCGTCGTCACCGCACGCTCGCGCTCCGGGTCCACACCAACCACCAGCACGCCACGCGTCTTTTCCGGGCCGCTTGCGAGCGCCTCGCCCTCGACGCGCGGGGCGATCGCTGCGACCGTGCCGGTGGCCGCGAGCCGCGCGACGAGCCCGCCCGGGTCCGCGAATGCGAGATCGAGCGTCGGATCGTCGTGGTAACCCTGCTGGTGCACCTGCAAGTGACCGGTGAGGTAGCTGGTGATGTTCCCGATCATCTGGCGGTTGATGCCGCCCACGTAGCCCCACAGGAACACCAGGCCGGCAAGGCCAACCGCGATCGCCAGCAGCGTGATCTGGCTGCGGCGCCGGTTGCGCGCGAGGGCGCGCACCGCGAGTTTCAGGAACACGAGTTGAGCCATGACCGTCAACTTGCGATGTGCCCATCTTTGAGACGCACCAGCCGTTTGGCGCGCTCCATGACCATCGGATCATGCGTCGAGAACACGAAGGTCACACGCTTCTCCTCGTTAAGCCGGCGCATCAGGTCCATAAGCGCGGCACCGGTGGCGGAATCGAGGTTCGCAGTCGGCTCGTCGGCCAGCACCAGCGCCGGCGCGGCAACGATCGCGCGCGCCACCGCCACGCGCTGTTGCTGGCCGCCGGAGAGTTCGCCCGGGCGCCGGTCTTCGAGGCCCGCGAGCCCGACCTCATTCAGGATTTCCGTGGCGCGTGCGCGGCGCTCGGCGTCCGGCACGCCCTGCAGCAGCATCACGTATTCGACGTTCTCGAGCGCGCTCAACACCGGGATCAGGTTGTATTCCTGGAACACGAAGCCGATGCGTTTCAGACGCAGCTCGGCGAGTGCGCGCCGCGTGAGTTGGCCGAGTTCCGCGTCCGCCACCCACAGGCGGCCGGCGCTCGGCCGGTCGAGCCCGCCGATGAGATTGAGCAGCGTGGACTTGCCCGAGCCCGACGGGCCCACGAGTGCCAAGAATTCGCCCTCGGTGATTTCGAGGTCCACGTCCTTGAGCGCCTCGACCACAATGCTGTCCTGTCGGTAAATCTTGGTGACCTGCTCGGCACGCACGCTCGCCATGGCGGCTCCTAAATATAATGGCTAATTTTGTGTAGGCTTGCTTTATTGGGGCTTACCTATTGGTTGACAGCTTTCCCCTCTCCCTGGCCCTCTCCCCGCAAACGGGGAGAGGGGATTGGGGAGAGGTGGGCGCGGCCAATCATGACTCCGTCGTGTCAGTCATTTATGCAAAGCTCAATAATCGCGCGGGTTCTGAAGATTGGCGAGGGTGAACAGGCCAGAGTCAATCGGCCGGTCGAAAGTCATCTCGCGGATCACCATCACCGTGCGGTTACCGGGCTTGGCGACCGGCTGCATGGTCCAGCGCGTCGGGATCACGCGCCCGCCAAGCGCGCGCACGTCGCTGAACGTCATCGTCTTGATGAGCTCACCGCGCTCGTCGTAGTACTCCTGCTTGAGCGGCAGGCGGTCGGCGACGCGGATGAAATAGACAATCTTGCCCCACACTACCGCCGCCTCGGGCCTGGGGATGGACTGCACCCGGTAGGCCGGCACGCCATCGAGCTTCTCCACCCCGAGCAGCGTGTGCGTGTAATCCTCGAGCATGCTGCTCTCCTTGACCAGGTCATCGTTGCTGAAGTCCGAGCCCATCCACGGCTGCAACATCATCGACGAGGGAATCTTGATGATGCGCGCCACCTTCGGCAGGTAATTCCACATCTCCGCCTGGATGCGCAGCGAACCGATGCCCTGCTCCTTGGGCGGCGCGAGGATGCGGATCAGCGTGTAGCGCGGCCGGTCCATCCAGAAGCGCAGCGTGAGCGTGCGCGTCCAGCGCGGCGTGGTGACCGTCATCTCCGACGCACCCAGGTTGGTCTTGCCCCACAACAGGCGCTCGACATGCTCGACGAGATCACGACCCGTGGGCTCGGCACCCTGCGCCACAGCAGCAAACAGTGCGCACCCGGCTACTGCCAGAAGGCGGAACCGCTTCATGAGTTCGTGCGTCACGGTATCGGGTCGCGCGGAATCAGCGCGCCATCCAGTGGAAGATCGCATGTATTGGCTCAGCCGAACCTGTCCGACGCACGGAGACATCGATCTGGTACGACCCGCCGGGCGCCAAGTCGAGGTAGTTCCCGCAAGTGAGCGCGCCGGTCTTTGCCTCGAACAGTGCCGCCATCACATGGTAACCACGGCCCGTCGCGCCGCCGGTACCACGCCGACATAGATATCAACGCCGGCGACGGTCTGGAGCGGGGATCCTGCTTCCTCCGCGCGCAACGGAGCAACGACTTGCAATAACGCCGCCCTACACAGTGCGTACAACACCGCCGTCCTCCATGTCTGACTTGTCATGGTTCACCTCCTGCCCCGGACATCCGGCATTGTGCCGGTAACAGACAGCTGCAACAATCACGATCGGACCCGGTAGCGGCACGAGGATCCGGAGAGTCCCATCGGCTTATCCGGGCCGCGCGGCGTTCCAGAACGTCAACAGCGCAAACCGGCGCCCGAGCACGCGCACCGGCTTGAAGCCCGCCGCCTCCAGGTACTGCGGAATCCGGCCACGCAGGTTGTCGGCGATCATCGGCTCGAACAGCCACGGTCCGAACAGCAGCCACCACAGCGGGTGGCCGGGATGGTCGAGATCGACGACCACGAGACGCCCGCCGGGCCTGAGCACGCGGTACACCTCGGCGAGCCCGGCGCGCTTCAGCTCCGGCGGCAGGTGATGCAGCATGAGGCTCGACAGCACCACATCGAAGCTCGCGTCGGCAAAGGGCAGGCGCTCGATGACACCCACGTGGAACTCCGCAGGCGAGTGTGTCTGTGTTGCTTTACGTTGCGCCACGGCGATCATGCGCGCGGCGGGGTCGATGCCGACGGCGCGGCCTTGCGGCCCGACCGCCGCCGCCGCGAGACACGTGAGCACGCCGGTGCCGCAGCCGACGTCGAGCACGCGTTCGCCTGTCTGGAGCGCGGCATGGCGCAGCGTTTGCGCGCGGAACCGTTGGCCGAGTCCAACGAGTGCGCAGCCAAAGTCGTAGAACGGCGCTTGCCAGTTCATTACCGCCCCGCGCGTGCGGGGAGCGGACGCTTGCAGCGCATCGTGCGAGGAACGGTTCATGCCCAACACCGCTCCCGGGAAGCCGCGCCTACTGCTGCCCGCAGGCAAAGATGAATACGTAAGCGCCGTGATTGATGTCGATCTTCAGGTTGCCGCCATGACTTTCGGCATATGCCAGCCATCCGGGTTTGTGCTGGCACTCGGGGACTTGCGGCGATTCCTTGCCCTGTTCACGGTCGAACCAGGCGAGCAGCATGGCATCTTTTGCATGGCGCGTTGCCATGGTCTGGGCCAGTGCCTGGGCCGCCGCAAAATCGAGCTCCACCCCACTGACCACCAGCCCGACCGCGCGCATCCCTTGGCCCGCCAGCCATTGGTCATAACATCCCTGGCCGCAAAAATGATGGACGTAATCCGAACCCTCGAAACTTCGAGCGACTGAACGCGGAATCTCCTTGAGACAGACGTCACAAGCCACGACCGCGTCTTGTTCCGTAACATCCATCTTGCGCATGTGACCTCTCCTTTCTACCCGTGGCTCTCTCGCGGTAATCCAGGAACATTCTAGACTGTGTGGTTCCTATCGGCCTGGGTGCCTTCAGCGCCGGTCAGTGGCTAAGCCCCTCCTTGACAGCGCTCACGATGCGGTCTTCGATCTTCTTGCCGATCTCCTTGGCCTTCGGGTGCAGATCCTGCGCCAGCAGATAGGTGGGTCGCAGGGTGACAATGGTCACGCTGTTCGGCGACTTTTTCATGCTGTAGGCAACCACTTTGAACGGACACAGCACCGACCAATCCATGTTGATGTTGAACACCTCCTGGTTGAACACCACCGAGCAGAAATGCACCGCGGTCACGTTGTCGAAGCCGATGCTGTTCCACTTACCCGCGGGGAACAGGTGCTTGTTGTTCTCCAACCCCTTGGACAGGTTCTCCTCGGCGGTAATGATGAACTGACCGGCCTCCAGGCCGTGCTTCAGGTGCGTGAGCACGGTGGCGAAGTCGCCTTTGACCTGATGCTTCCATAAGGCCGGGTTCTCGGCGGCATGGGCCGGGGCGGCCATCCCGCTAATAACGACGGCAATACACAGCAGCAGTCCGACAACCGTCCAGGCGCCGTTATTGGCGCAGTGGACTTTAACGGGGATCGCTTTCATGGTCTTCCTCCTTGTGGGTTAGGGTCTATCCCCGCACCTGCGGGGACTTAAAATCGACGAATATCACCCCCGCCGCGCCCGGGCGGCGGATCTGCATCTCGATGCGGTAGGAAGCCGGGCCCAATATGAAGTAATTGCCATAGCTGACGGTGCCGTTGATGAGCATGGATTCGAGCCGCTTCTGCGGCCCGGTGTAGCCGGGTTCCCCCACCCTGGCCTTGACCTCCGCCCCGGTGATGCGCTTGCCGCTCGCCTGGTCAAACAGAGCAACCAGCACATGATAGCGATACTTGCCCACCGGAATACCGCCATGCATTTCGCTTTCGGGATGTTCCTTGGGGCGCCCCTGAACCATCTCGGCCGGCACGATCCCCACATAGATTTCCACACCCTCCATTACTTTGTGCTGCGCGGAGTGATCCGCCGGCACGGCGGCCGCGATCGCGGCCAGCGTTCCGACCAGCATACTGCGCAACACATTTCCGGAGCGGTGCTTTAACAACATGGTTGAACTCCTTGGATGGAGACACCGATGTTCAACAACCCCGTCTGCCAACGTCCACTGCGCCAATCCAGGCGCCGTGATTGGCGCAGTGGACTTTAACGGCGCCTGGATTGCCGCTCATCGGGTTACTTCCCCACCGATGACCTGCGCCGGGATACACCCGCAGAGCGATAATGCCGGCTACGAACGTTTGGAATATGAACACAAGACAACAAAATGATTCAGCATGTTTTGATTTAGATCAAATCACCGTGCCGGGTGCTGACCTATCTTCAAGTACACTGATAAAAGTCACATAAGCATCTTCTGATGAGCATTAATGAAGCCCTACTTCGTACGCCTTGTCACATTAATCTGGCAAAGGAGGTGTCATGAACACGAAAACAACAACGCCGAAAACACCTGGCGCGCGGACCAAACCCGCGCGCACCGCGCCCGAGGCGGAACTCGTGGCTTACGAGCAGTTGCGGCGCGAGGTTAGAAACATTCTGACGCAGGCGCTGGATGCGGTCAGTGCCGAGGCCATCACCAAAGCCGTGGAAGAGGCCAGCCGGCGTCTGCACGCCGCCGGTGAGCATACCGAGGAGGCGATCGCCCAGGCGACCAAGGCCCTGAAAAAAGATCTGGCCAGCGCCTCGAAGACCGCGGGACCGCGATGGGAAGAATTCGTGGACAAAACCGGCGGTATTTTCGATGCGTGGCACGACAAGGGCGGGCACATCGTGGCACTGGCGATCAAGGCGCTCGGCGAATGGAACCAGCTGTTCGGCGACAAACTCGACGCCATGCTCGTCTACCACAGCGGCGAGGCCACGCACGGCGGCACCTTTGTCTGTAGCGGCTGCGGCCATGTTGTAACTCTGAAGAAGCCGGGACACCTGCGACCCTGCCCCAAGTGCCATAAAAAGGAATTCCGGCGCGCGTAAGCGCCGACCGGACCGGCCGACGCTGAAGGCGGGACGGCCCGAGGCGCTGCCGCCGAGCAGGTCTATCTCACAATGTTCAGATCCGTGCGCCAACGCATCCAGTTAATCGGCCGTCTGCGGCAGATCCTGCGGGTGCTGGCGCGCCACGGCTTTTACCAGATCCTGAAACGCCTCGCGCTGCACCGGCATTTGTCGCTGTGGGAGCGCGTCCGCTTTGCCCACCTGCATCAGCGCGAAGACAAAGACGCGGCCGTGCACCTGCGCCAGGCGTGCGAAGACCTGGGGCCGACCTTCATCGAATTCGGCCAGCTGCTGAGCAGCCGGCCCGACCTGGTGCCGGAAACCTTTGTGCAGGAACTGCGCCGCTTGCTGGCGCACGCGCGGCCGGAGCCCTGGCCGGCGATCCAGCGCGTGCTGACCGAACAGCTCGGCGCGGCGCCCACGCCGTTCCGCAGCATCGAGCACCAACCGCTGGCGGCCGCGAGCATCGCGCAGATCCACCGCGCCACGCTGAAACGAGACCAGACGCCGGTGGTGCTCAAGGTGCAGCGCCCGGGCATCGACCGGCTCATCGCCGCCGATCTGGCGGTGATGCGCCAGCTGGCGCAGCTGGCGGAGAAATACCTGCCGGAAAGCCGCACCCTGAATCCCGCCGACATGATCGAGGAATTCGCGGTTTCCATCGGCCAGGAACTGGATTTCATCCTGGAGGCGGCGAATACTGAGCGCTTCGCGCGCGCCTTTGCCGACGATCTCCATATTCTTGCGCCGCGGATCTACTGGGAATGGACCACGCCCAAGGTCCTGGTCATGGAGTACATCGACGGCACTCCGATCGACGACATCGAGCGCCTGCGGCGTGTCCGCATTGACCGCCAACAGGTCGCCGAGCGCTTGCTGCGCGCCTTTCTGGACCAGATTTTCCGTTTCGGCTTTTTTCACGCTGACCCACATCCCGGCAATTTTCTGGTGCGGCGCGGCGGGCGCATCGCGTTCCTCGATTTCGGTCTGGCCGGACAGATTTCCCAGGACGAACAACGCACCCTGGCGGAGCTGTTCAGCGCCACACTGACCGAAGACTATGAGCGCGTGGCGGCGCTGTGGCTCGACATCACCCATGCCGGCGCGGACGTGAACCGGCCCGCGTTTCAACGCGACCTGGAACCGATCCTGCGCAGCCAGATGAATCAACCGTACGAGCGTATCCGCATCGGCGAGCTGTTCCTGCAGCTGGTGCAGAATGGCGCGCGCCACGGGCTCAGGCTGCCGCGCGAGCTGTTCCTGCTGTTTCGCACCTTCGCCGAGATCGAGGGTCTGCTGCGGCTGTTGCATCCCGGGTTCAACGTCGTCGCGCTGTGCCGCGCATTCTCCGCGGAACAAACGGCGGCGGCCCACGCACCCGCACAACTGCTGGCGGCCACACGCGAAGGGCTGGAACAATGGGCCGGCACTGCCGGGCGGCTGCCGGGCGAGGTGGAAGATCTGGTGAAAAAAATGGCCGCTGGTCGCCTGTCCATCGACTTCGTGCACCGCGGGCTGGAATTTCTCATCGGTGAGCTGGATCGTTCCAGCAACCGCATCGCCGTGGGCCTCATCGTCGCCGCCCTCATCATCGGCTCCAGCCTCATCATCCTCGCGGGGACCGGACCCACGCTGTGGGGGCTGCCGGTGTTCGGTCTGGTCGGCTTCAGCGCTGCCTTTATTCTCGGGGTGCTGCTGGTATTGCTGGTGCTGCGTTCCGGAAAATACTGAGGCGGCATTCCGCATGCAGGGCGACATACCTTCCTCGGCATCGGTACAGATGCTCACGTGTGCATCATCCACGGGACGCCAACACCGCGCGGAGAAATACCGGTCATCCAACAAACGGTGTTTAGCCGCCGATGAACGCAGATTACTGATCCGACCGGCAAATAGCGCGCATCGTTTTCCCCTCTCCCTAGTGAATGGGGCTTCATTCACTAGGGTTAGGGTGAGGGGAAAATAGCCGTAAAACTCCCCTCATCCTGCCCTTCTCCCGGAGGGAGAAGGGACTCAACAGATGCTGTGGTGCGCACTATTTACTGTTCTCCTCAGTAATGCAAATCAATCATGCCGTTTATGCACCGAAGCCGTTCACCCTTTTGGTGGGCTGACGAATTCAGGCAGCGCATTGAATATCCATGTTTATCTGCGTTCATCTGCGGCTAACAGCTTTTTCCAGGGTCATGCTTCCCGCGCCCTACGGCGCGCCGCGATCCACCTTGCCCGCCAGCTCCTGCAATGCACTGGAAACCGCCACACGATAAGCCGGTCCGTTGTCCAGTCCTCGCAGCGTCTGTGGCAGGTGGGTATATCCAGCCAGGGCCCGCTGGCGCAATGCCATTAATGGAGCCGGCGGCTCCATTCGGCACCCGGCGCGCATCACGGGACGGATGAGGGCCTCGCCCGGGTGCGCGTCGTGTTCCGCCAGCGCCAGCACATCCCCGGCCATTCGGCCATCGGCGGTGTAGCGGCGATAAACCTGCTTTCTGCCCGGCCAGGTTGCCTTGCCCTCCGAGCGCTTGCGCCGTGGCTGCCCCGCGTATTCTTGCAGCTTGTAGGCGCAGTCGAGCGCGGGTGCATCACTTGAAGTATCCAGCGCGGTGCCAATGCCGAAGCCATCGATCGGCGCAGCCGCCGCGAGCAGTGCCTGCACTTGATGTTCATCCAGGTTGCCACTGGCGAAAATCGTGACCTCTTTCAGGCCGCCCGCATCGAGAATGCGCCGCACCCGCCGCGCGTGCTCAGCGAGGTCGCCACTGTCGATGCGCACCGCCTTGAGCGCGATGCCTTGCCCTCGAAGCCTGGCGGCAAGGGTCACCGCCTTGCGCGCCGCAATCTCGGTGTCATAGGTATCGATGAGGAGAATGGCGTTGTGCGGATGGGAGCGGGCGAAATGCTCGAAGGCGACCGCTTCATCGTCATGCGCCTGAATGAAAGAATGGGCCATGGTGCCAAACACGGGGATATCGTAGAGCATCCCCGCCAGCACGGTGGCAGTGCCGGTGAATCCAGCCAGATAGCTCGCCCGTGCGGCGAGCAGACCCGCCTCGGCGCCATGTGCCCGGCGCAGGCCGAAATCGACCAGCAGTTTATCCGGCGCGGTCAGTACCGAGCGCGCCGCTTTCGTGGCGATCAACGTTTCAAAGTTGAGCAGGTTCATGAGCCGCGACTCCACCACCTGCGCCTGCGGCAAAGGCGCCGTCACGCGCAGAGCAGGCTCGTTTGGAAAAAACACGGTTCCTTCCGGCATGGCATGGACATCGCCCGTGAACCGGAAGTTTTCAAGGTAGTGAATGACATGAGGCGGGAAGCGCCGGGAAAGCCAGTCCAGTTCTTCCGCCGAGAATGCCAAATTTTCGAGAAACCCCAGTGCCTGTTCCAGGCCCGCCGCGACCAGGAAATTCCGGCCGGGCGGAAGCCTGCGCACGAAAAATTCAAACACGGCGGTCTCTTCCATGCCATGCTCGATATAACTTTGCAGCATGGTGTATTCATAAAGATCCGCCAGCAGC
>DATEYP010000031.1:0-5439 GCA_035256085.1 Acidiferrobacterales bacterium | reverse complement strand
CATGTAACGCAATGGTTCGCCGATCCAGGCGGCCGTCTCGGGCAGCAGAAAACCGATCTTGGCCAGCACCGCCCAGAACAGCGCCATGAGCAGGTTCGCGGCCGGCCCGGCGGCGGCGACAATCGCCATGTCGCGCTTCGGGTGGCGCAGGTTTTCCCAGGTGATCGGCACCGGCTTGGCCCAACCGAACACAAATCCGGTGCGCAACAGCACCAGCAGCGCCGGCACCAGAATCGTGCCGACCGGATCGATGTGCTTCAGGGGATTCAGGGTGAGGCGTCCCAGGCGTTGCGCGGTCGGATCGCCCAGCAGTTTCGCCACCCAGCCGTGCGCGACTTCGTGCACCACGATGGCAAACAGCACCGGAACGACGAGGACGGAAATGAGTTGCGGGGTGGAAAGTGTGCTCAGGATACCGAAAATTTGCTGTAACATTGGGGCAGTATATCAGGAACCCCCGCGCCATAAAGGAAGCCCTACTTCGTTCGTCTTTTCATCCTAATAACAAAGCAGTCTAACCGCCAAGACGCCAAGAACGCCATGTAATGTAAAACGTTTAAAGTCAGAAGCACCTCACCCAATGGTGAGGTGTGCTGCCTGCAACGCGATTTGATGTTCTTGGCGTCTTTGGCGTCTTGGCGGTTCAAATGCCGTTTTTGGTGCATTATAGAAGCCCTGCTTCGTTCGTCTTGTCATGCATAAATGCAGCCGTAAACAGCCGGTTCTCAGGCCTGAAACGGCGCCGGGTCGCCCTTGCCCGGACGCAACACGCGCGCCGCGCCGTCCTCCAGCAATACCACCGTAGTGGGCTCAAGTCCGCAGGGACCGGCGTCGATCACCAGATCGAGTTCGTGTTCGAGGCGCGCGCGGATTTCGTGGGCGTCCGCGAGCGGTAGCTCCTCATTCGGCAGAATCAGGGTGGAACTCATCAGCGGCTCGCCGAGCTCGGCGAGCAATGCGTGCACCACCGGATGGTCCGGCACGCGCACGCCGATGGTCTTGCGCTTGGCATGCTGCAGGCGGCGCGGCACCTCGCGGGTCGCCGGCAGCAGGAAGGTATAAGACCCGGGCGTGTGCGCCTTGAGCAGGCGGAAATCGGCATTGCCGATGCGCGCGTACACGGCGGCCTGCGCCAGGTCGCGGCACACCAGCGTGAAATTATGCTTCTCGTCCAGGCGACGGATGCGCAGGATGCGTTCCATCGCGTCCTTGTCGCCGATATGGCAGCCGAGCGCGTAGCTCGAATCAGTCGGGTAGGCGATCACCCCGCCACCCCGGATGATCTCGACCGCCTGACGAATAAGGCGTTGCTGCGGATTGACCGGATGAAGCTGAAAATACTGAGCCATACGAAATATTAAATTCGGAGTGTAGTGCTCGCCTTCCGCATGACGTGCTGTAATCGGGAACAGCGCGCTCACACTACCACAGGCGGAAAAGATGCTCTTGCGTTTTCGGCATCCGCTCCCGACGTTGTTCTCGACCGCCAGCTCCCAGCGCGGTCTACCTCGTCCATCCCTGGGCACGTACTTCCTGCATCCATGCAGTCGTCCGCACTTTAGCCGTCCATGATGATCGGCGTCTGCGCGGACACGCAGCCGGCCGCCGGTGTATTCCCGTCCCACATCTGCCATACCGGCGTGCACCCGTCCGGCAGCGGCGGCATCGGACCCAGGTCCATATAGTAATTGTGCGGTCCATGAAAATCCGAGCCGCTGGAGGCAAGCAGGCCATAGCTGGATGCGAGCTGCGCAAAGCGGAACATGTCATCGCGGCTGTGGCTGCCGGACACTACCTCAATCGCCGCACCGCCGGCGTCGCGGAACTCGCCGAGCAATTTCCTGAGGCGCGTGGCGGTGATCTTGTAACGCGCCGGGTGCGCCAGCACCGCCTGGCCGCCGGCGGCACGAATCCAGCCGATGGCTTCCTCCAGCCCCGCCCATTGTCCTGGCACATGCCCGGGCCTGCCGTGCACTAAGAATTTCTTGAACACACTGCGCACATCGGCGGCATGCCCGGCCGCAACCAGATACTGCGCGAAGTGCGTACGACTCACGAGGCCGCGCTGAGCGCGTGCGCGGGCACCCTCGATGGCGCCCGGTATGCCGGCCTTGGCCAGGCGCCGGCCGATTTCCTCGGCACGCCACTCGCGGAACTCGCGCAGGCGCGCGAGTCCGGCCTGCAATCCGGCATGGGCGATATCGATCTGCAGGCCCACGACATGCACAGTCTGCGCGCCCCGACCGCCATGGATGGCGGGAGTGCCGGAAACGCAGGAGCGGTTATCCGGCCAGGTCACCGAAATCTCGACCCCCGGCACCAGCACGATGCCGGCCTGCTGCGCGGCGGCCCGCGCCTCGGGCACACCATCGGTCACATCGTGATCGGTGAGCGCCAGCACCTGCACCCCGTTGGCCGCGGCACGCGCTACCAGATCGGCTGGCGACAAGGCACCGTCGGAAAAGAAGCTGTGGGCATGCAAGTCGTAGACACAGGGTTCAGACATGTTACCTAGGTTAACACGTTGAACGACTGCCCCGTTCAGCAGTTTGCCCACCCTCTCCATAAATGCCAAAATGCCGCTCCATTTGCGGATGTCCGGCATGAAATTTCTTTTCGATTTCTTTCCCCTGCTGCTGTTCTTTGCGGCCTTCAAGTTCTATGGCATTTTCACCGCCACGGCCGTGGTGATCGTGGCCTCGCTGGTCCAGATAACCTGGTTCCGCCTGCGCACCGGGCGTTTTGAGAAAATGCACTTGTTTACCATGGTGCTGGTCACGGTTCTGGGCGGACTGACCCTGGCCTTGCATGCGAAGGCATTCGTGATGTGGAAGCCAACCGCCGTGAACTGGGCGTTTGCCGCCGTTTTCCTGGGCAGCCATTTCATCGGCAAACAGCCGATCATCCGTCGTCTGCTGGGCACGCAAATCGAACTGCCGGACCGGGTCTGGTCACGGCTCAGCCTCATGTGGGTGGCGTTCTTCTTCGTCGCGGGCGCGGCGAATATCTATTTCGTGCGCGATTATGTCGCCGCCGAAACCGCGTTGCGTGCCGCCGCGCCGCATGTCGAAGAGAACAAAATCGAAAATCTGGATTGCGCGGCCGACTTCACTGGTAATGCCCAGACCCTGTGCGAAACCGCCAGGCATAAAGAGGATGTCTGGGCCAACTTCAAGGTTCCCGGTACCATCGGCCTCACCATTATTTTCATCCTTCTCCAGGGACTGTACCTGGCGCGCCATCTGAAACTGAAGCCAGACCATCCCGCGGCAGCCTCATCCGCAGACAAGGAAAAAACCTGATGTTTTATGCCATCCGTGGCACCGATGTGCCGAACAGCCTCGAAAAACGCAAGGCCGCACGCCCGGCGCATCTGGCACGCCTTGAGCAGCTGCGCGCCGCCGGCTGTCTGCTGCTCTGTGGACCTTTCCCGGCGATCGACGCCGAGGACCCGGGTCCGGCCGGTTACACCGGCAGCCTGATCGTGGCCGAGTTCGATTCGCTCGAGGATGCACGCACCTGGGCGCAGACTGACCCCTATGTCGCCGCCGGAGTGTACGCCGCCGTTGAGGTAACGCCGTTTCGCAAGGTGCTGCCATGAGTGATCGCGTCGCCCAGATGGAACAGCGCCTGCGTGCGGCGCTTCAGCCGCTGCGTCTCGATATCGAAGACGAGAGCGCGAAGCACGCCGGCCATGCCGGCGCACGCGAAGGCGGCGGGCACTTCGACGTTACCATTGTCTCGTCGCAGTTTTCCGGAAAAAGCCTTCTGCAACGTCACCGCCTGGTCTATGATGCACTCGGCGAGACCATGCGCAAGGACATTCACGCGCTCAGCATCCATGCACTGACCCCCGAAGAGCTCTGAACAATAATATCCCAAGGAGATCCCATGACCATCCGTCACCCTCTGAACGTCATCCTGCTGTTCTGTGCCGCCCTGGTGCTTGGCGCCTGCAGCCACAAAAGCCCGGACGACAGCAAGGCGCTTGCCAGTGTGAACGGCGAGAGCATCACGGAGAAGGACTACGAAGACTACCTGCGTGCCCGCCAGGCACAGCAGCCGCCGATTCCGGACAAGGACAAGGAAAAGCAGGTGGTGCTCGACGAGATGGTCAACCGCGTGCTGCTCGTGCAAAGCGCCGTGGACAAGAAACTGGACCAGGAGCTGGATGTGTACTTCCAGATCAAGCGCCAGCGCGAAAACGTGCTGGCCCGCGCCATGCTGCGCAAATACCTCAGCGATAACCCGATCTCGGATGAAGAAGTGCAGAAACGCTTCGAACAGGAGATGGAAAAGGCCGACAAGAACGAGTATCGCGCGCGTCACATCCTGGTGCGCGGCGATGAAGAGGCCCAGGACATCATTGCCCAGCTCAAGCGAGGCGCAAACTTCAATGCACTCGCCCAGAAGAAATCCATCGACGTGCGCTCCGCCAAGCAGGGCGGCGACCTCGGCTGGTTCAGCCAGGACGTGATCGTCCCGGAATTCTTCAACGCCGTGAAGGCAATGAAGAAGGGCGAGATCTCGCAGGAGCCGGTCAAGAGCGACTTCGGCTGGCACGTGATCAAGTTTGAAGACAGCCGCCCGCGCAAACTGCCGGCCTTCGACCAGGCCAAGGGCAACATCCGCCAGATCGTGCAACAGGAGCGTGTGGACGCCCTGGTGAAGTCGCTCAAGGACAAGGGCAAGGTCAAGATCAACGACTGAACGGCGGCGCTGTTCAGCGCCGCCACGCCTGTCGCGCATGGATGCCTTTCTGCGGTATCTCCTGCTCGCCCTGCTTGCCGCCGCACCCGCGGCAGGCAGGACGCAGGATTCCTTTCCCTCCCTTCAGGCCAGAACCGTCGACCTGTGTGAGTCGGCACCGGCGTGCGAACGCGCGGGCAAGTTGCGCCTGCTCGGTGCGCTGGAGCTGCCGTCGCGCAGCGTAAACGGCTTGCGTTTCTCCGGACTCTCCGCCCTCGCCTGGAACGATGATGACAACCTGCTGTACGCACTGACCGATCACGGCATTCTGTTCAGCCTGCGCCCGATCTTCCGCAACGGCCGGCTCGCGGATGTCACACTGCTGCATGCCGCGCCACTCATCGACCCCGGTACCCGCAAACCGGTGAAGTGGCGGCGCAGCGACTCCGAGGGACTGGATATCCTGAATGGCCGGAACGGGCGCAAAGGGGATGCCGAGCTCATCGTGAGTTTCGAAGGCGAGCCGCGCATCGCGCGCTACCGGCCGGACGGCCGGTTCATCGCGGATATTCCGCTGTCTGATCCACTGCACAATATCCGCAACTACCGCTACAACAAGATGCTCGAGGCCGTGTGCGTCCACCCGCGCGAAGGCATTCTGACCGCACCGGAAGAACCGCTGGATCGCGAAGCCGGAACGGCGCGCCTGTACCGCGCGGATGGCAGCGCGTGGCGCTTCGCGCCGAGCCG
>DATEYP010000030.1:0-4600 GCA_035256085.1 Acidiferrobacterales bacterium | reverse complement strand
TCGGTGATCCGCTTCGACGCCAATGCGGCGGTGCTGCTCGATAACAAGCGTGAAGTCATCGGCACCCGCATTTTCGGACCGGTGACACGCGAGCTGCGCAACGAGCAGTTCATGAAGATTATTTCGCTGGCGCCGGAAGTTTTATAGAAAGAGACCTTTTCCAACTTCCCTCTCCCCTTGTGGGAGAGGGCAAAGGGAGAGGGGTGAAATTTAAGGAGCCCTCTCCCCATCCCTCTCCCGCAAGCGGGAGAGGGGGAGTCGGTCAGAATCTACTGTTAGGTTTGGTTTGATATGAAAAAGATTCGTAAGGGCGATCAGGTGATCGTCAATACCGGGAAAGACAAGGGCAAACGCGGCACGGTGCTGCGCATGCTGTCGAACGACCGCGTGCTGGTCGAGAATGTGAATGTGGTCAAACGCCATACCCGACCCAACCCGGCCAAGAACGTGACCGGCGGAATCGTGGAGAAAGAGGCATCGATTCACATTTCCAATGTGATGCTGTTTAACGCCGCCGCGGGCAAGGGTGAGCGTACCGGTATCAAGACCCTGGAAGATGGTCGCCGCGTACGGTTTTTCAAGAATAGCGGCGAAGTGGCTGACGTCTGAGTGAACATGCGATCATGACTAGACTCGTAGAACATTACCGCAAGAAGGTGGTGCCCGAACTGATGAACAAGTTCGGCTATACCAACCCGATGCAGGTGCCGCGCATTACCAAGATCACGCTCAACATGGGCGTGGGCGAGGCGATGGCCGACAAGAAAGTGATCGAGAATGCCGTTTCCGACATGCAGAAGATCTGCGGTCAGAAGCCGCTCATCACGCTGGCGCGCAAGTCGATCGCCAACTTCAAGGTGCGCGAGAACTGGCCGATTGGCTGCAAGGTGACGCTGCGCCGCGCGCACATGTATGAGTTCCTGGACCGTTTTATCAGCATCGCGGTGCCGCGCATGCGCGACTTCCGCGGCCTGTCGGCACGCTCCTTCGATGGCCAGGGCAACTACTCGCTGGGCATCAAGGAACAGATTATTTTTCCGGAGATCGATTTCGACAAGATCGATGCGATCCGTGGCATGGACATTACGATCACCACGTCCGCCAAAACCGACGAGGAGGCACGCGCTTTGCTCGCGGCCTTCAACTTCCCGATTAGGAGCTGACGTTCCATGGCAAAAAAATCCATGATTCTGCGTGACGTGAAGCGCAAGGCGCTGGTGGCGAAATACGCCAAGAAGCGCGCCGAGCTGAAGGCCACCATCGTGAATATGAAGCTGTCTGACGAGGATCGTCAGCAGGCGCAACTCGCGCTGCAGAAGCTGCCGCGCGATTCGAGCAAAAGCCGCATCCGCAACCGCTGCGGTTTGACGGGTCGTCCGCGTGGCTACTACCGCAAGTTCGGCCTGAGCCGCAGCAAACTGCGTGAAGTCGTGATGCGCGGCGAAGCCCCGGGCGTCGTCAAGGCCAGCTGGTAACCGGAACTAATATTCCTATGAGCATGACTGATCCCATTTCCGATTTACTGACCCGTATCCGCAACGCGCAAGCGGTGGAGAAAGCGTCGGTGATGATGCCGGCCTCCAAGGTCAAGCGCAGCATCCTCAAAGTGCTGAAGGACGAAGGCTATATTGAAGACTTCGCCGATCAGACCGTGGATGGCAAGGCAGTATTGAACGTGCGCCTCAAGTATTACGCCGGCCGTCCGGTGATCGAGCGTATCGAGCGTTTCAGCGCCCCCGGGCTGCGCAAGTATCGTGGCAAGGACAAGTTGCCGAAGGTGCTGGGCGGCTTGGGTACGGCCATCGTATCGACCTCTCACGGGGTCATGACCGATCGCGCCGCGCGCAAGGCCGGTCTGGGCGGGGAAGTGTTGTTCATCGTTGCCTGATGTAACTGAGACAGGATTACAACCGTGTCAAGAATTGCAAAATATCCGGTGACCGTGCCGAGCGGTGTCGAGGTCAAGCTGAACGACGGCTTGCTCAGCATCAAGGGGCCGAAGGGCCGTCTCGAGGTCAATGTGCACCCGAAGGTCAAGCTGTCCCACGAGGGCCAGTTGATCAACGTCGCCACGAACGACGACTCGACTTTTGCCGACGCCATGTCCGGGACCACGCGCGCGCTCGTGAACAACATGGTGCTGGGCGTGACCAAGGGTTTTGAGAAGCGCATGACCATTATCGGTGTCGGTTACCGCGCCGCGGTGCAGGGAAAGAATCTGAACCTGACCCTGGGATACTCGCATCCGGTGGTGTATCCGATCCCGGAAGGCATCACGATCGAGACGCCGAGTCAGACGGAAATCGTGGTCAAGGGCGCGAACAAGCAAATGGTCGGCCAGGTCGCGGCCGATATCCGCGCTTATCGTGAGCCGGAGCCCTATAAGGGCAAGGGTGTCCGTTATGCGGACGAGCACGTGGCCAGAAAAGAAGCCAAGAAGAAGTGATGATTGTGAATGCAGCCATGACTCCTTGCCCTCTCGCACCCTCACCCTCATTCCCGCTCCCGGAGGGAGAGGGAGGCGAGCCGAGGCGCGCTACGCACGCACTTCTTCACTCTGGGGGAGTTGGTGAAGATCTTTTTTTTAAGGTTGGAACATGAGCAAGATCAAAACACGTCTACGTCGACGCACCCGCACTCGCAACCAGATCGCCCGAGTCGGCGCCGTGCGGCTGTGCGTGCATCGTACGCCGCAACACATTTATGCGCAGATCATCGATCCGACCGGTGCGCGTGTCCTGGCCAGCGCCTCGACGCTTGAAACCGAACTGCGCGCCAGTCTCAAGAACGGCGGCAATATCGCGGCAGCCGGCGCTGTCGGCAAGCGTATCGCCGAGAAGGCCAAACAGGCCGGTATCACCAAGGTGGCGTTTGACCGCTCCGGCTTCAAGTATCACGGTCGCGTCAAGGCGCTTGCCGATGCAGCGCGTGAAAGCGGCCTGGAATTCTGAAGGAGTAATGCGTGGCTGAATTCGATAGAGAAGGGCGGGGTGACAACCTCCAAGAGAAACTGATCAGCGTCAACCGCGTCGCCAAGGTGGTCAAGGGCGGCCGGCAGTTCAGCTTTGCCGCACTGACCGTGGTCGGCGACGGCGACGGACGCATCGGCATTGGCCAGGGCAAGGCCCGCGAAGTGCCAGTGGCCGTACAGAAGGCCATGGACGATGCGCGACGTAATCTCGTGAAGGTGCATCTCAAGAGCGGCACCATTCACTACCAGGTCACTGCCAATCATGGTGCGGCCAAGGTTGTCATGCGCCCGGCGTCCGAGGGTACCGGTATTATCGCCGGTGGCGCAATGCGCGCGGTGTGTGAAGTGGTGGGCCTGAATAACGTGCTCGCCAAGTGCATCGGCTCGCGTACCCCGATCAACGTGGTGCGTGCGACCATCAAGGCGCTGCAGTCCATTACCAACCCGGCTGAGATCGCCGCAAAACGCGGCAAGAAGGTCGAGGACCTCACGGGTTAACGGAAGCGAACATGGCAACCAAGAAACTACGCGTCACGCTCGTCAAAAGCCCGTACGGCACCGGTCGCAAGCACATGGCGACGGTGCGCGGCCTCGGTTTGCGTCGCATGCACCACTGTGTGGAACTTGAAGACACGGCAGCGGTGCGCGGCATGATCAACAAGGTTTATTACATGGTGAAGTGCGAAGAGGTATGACCATGCGTCTCAATTCACTCAAGCCTGCCGCTGGCAGCAAGACCAAGGGTACGCGCGTCGGCCGCGGCATCGGCTCCGGCCTGGGCAAGACCAGCGGCAAGGGCCACAAGGGTCAGCACGCGCGCGCCGGCGGCTATCACAAGGTCGGATTCGAAGGTGGCCAGATGCCGCTGCAGCGGCGGTTGCCGAAGCGCGGTTTCCGCTCGGCACTCCTGGCGCTTTCCGCGGAAGTGCGCCTGGGCGAACTCAACAAGGTAAAAGGGGACGTGATCGACCTGGCCGCCCTGAAGCAGGCGCAGATCGTGGCCGCCACCGTAACCCGTGCCAAGGTGTTTCTGTCCGGCAAGCTGAACCGGGCCGTGACCCTGAAGGGTGTCCTGGCCACCAAGGGCGCGGCGTCAGCCATCGTTCAGGCGGGCGGCAAGGTTGAGGACTGATGGCAGCCGGCGACGCGCGCGTTCCGGGCGGAAAGGGCCTGCTGGGCGGTAAGCTGACCGACCTCAAGCAGCGCCTGCTGTTCGTAATCGGCGCGCTCGTGGTTTTCCGTATCGGCACGCATATCCCGGTCCCGGGTATCGACCCGGTGGCGCTTGCCGAGATGTTCAAGCAGACCCAGGGATCGATCGTCGATCTGTTCAACATGTTCTCGGGCGGTGCACTCGAACGTTTCTCGGTGCTGGCGCTCGGTGTCATGCCGTATATCTCGGCATCCATCATCATGCAGCTCATGACAACGGTAGTGCCGAGTCTTGAGCAGCTCAAGAAGGAAGGCGAGAGCGGCCGGCGCAAGATAACCCAGTACACGCGCTATGGCACGGTGGTGCTCGCGATTTTTCAGGGACTCGGCATTGCCATCGCCCTCGAGGGACAGCGTGCCGGCGGTGTGCCGGTGGTAATCGAACCGGGCATCGGCTTCAAGCTGGTGACGGTGGTG
>DATEYP010000029.1:0-2244 GCA_035256085.1 Acidiferrobacterales bacterium | reverse complement strand
GCGGGCCTTGTCAAACTCGCGCGCGACCAGAACCGGATGCAGCTGGTCCCACATCTTGCGGTTGGCCTGGCCGATGCGGCTCAGGGTCAGGTAGCGCTCGATGGAGATGGCGGCGCCGGCGGCGCCGATCAGCAGGATCGGGTACATCCACGCCCCGCCGTCGCGGATAAAGCTCACGATAATATTAAGAAAGTCCATGTTTCATTCCTCGTTGTTGCAGTATCGGTTTCGTCCGTGGTCCGGGCGCGGTGCATTACTGCGGACTGCGCAGCTCGTGGTAGTGGATCGCGCGCATGAACACCTCCTTGTCGACCGGCGCCAGGCGCGCATCCAGCAGGCCCGGAGCCAAGCCGGCATCGCCACCCAGTTCCGATCCCTTCCACGGCACGATGTACAGGGACTTGGGCGCCTCGTTGTTGCCGACAATCGAAATGCCGGACAAGGCCTTGGCCTCGGAGCCGCTCGCCGGGCCGCGTTTCTTGTCCTGCGCCGGCAACACCGCCGGCAGCAGCAGGAGGAGCGTCAGGCTGAAAACAAGTGCTCGGGACATCGGGCCTCCATGCACCGGCTGCGGTGCGTTGGGTTGCGTTTCGGGATCGGTCGGGTTGTCATTGGCGGACGCGGCGTGCGCGGGATCGATCTGTCTGGATCGCCGGACCCGCAGATGGCTAGTGTAGTGCTTCACAATTGACAGAACATTGCCTGTTCGTAATGTAGGTCGGCCTTCAGGCCGACATGTCGGGCTAAAACCGCAAGCAGGCCATCCCTGGCCTGCGGCCCTCGGACACGTGTCCCTGACGTCCCGCCTATTACGTTTCCCATCGGCGAAGCCCGACCTACAGGGTGGGCTCCGGGAAGTAATAAGTTCAAAACAGAATGGCGCACTACACTAGCGTCCCGACCGGGTTTTCACATCCGTGATCCAGGTTTGCACCGCCTTGTCGCCGGGCGATGCAGCGCTGACCATCTGGTAATTCTTCAGCGCACAGTCGAAATCTTTCATGTACAGGTCACAGAGTATAGCCAGGTTTTTTCGGGCCGGAATGAACGCCGGGTGCTTGTCGAGTATTCTCTCATAGGTTTTCCGCGCCTCGGCGAACCGGCCGGTGCGGCGCTGGACGATCGCGTATTCGTTGTTCGCCACCGGGTGATCCGGGTCGATCGCCAGGGCCTTCTTCAGGTTTTCTTCCGCCGCATCGAGCTTGCCGGTGTTGTGCTGGGCAATCGCCAGGTTGATGTAGGGCGCGGTGCTGCGTTGCGTACGCTGGATGACCCGGGTGAGCAGTTCCATGCCTCGGTCGTATTTCTCCGATTTCAGGAGATCGAGCGCCGCATCAAAGTCGGCGCGCGTCTCGGCATCAATCTTGGCATTTTCTCCCAGGCCAGCGCCAGCCGCGGTCTCGCCCTCTGGACGAACTTCGGCTTTCGGCTGACCGGTGGCACATCCTGCCACGGCCAGTGCCAGCGCCGCGGCGAGCAGCGTGTGTAGCGGCTGCCAGCAGATCCGGGTGCAGGGGCTGCGCATAGCTCGGGCCGACGAGCCGGTTGTGCCGTGTATTCCGGCATGCGCCGGTATGCGGGGCGGCAGTCCCGCATACTCTGAGTAAATGTCATCCACGCTGACAGTCAATAGGGTTTCGGCGGCCATTCCGGCCGCTGGTCTGAATTTGCAGTCCGCCGTCGTCCTCCGGTGCCCGGATGCCGATCCATCGCCAATGATCATGCATGTCACGGCCGGGCACTCCGGCGGATGAAATCCGGACGAAACGGCCCGATCGAGCTGATATAGCCGGTGCGCTCTTCCGGTTTGGCATAGCGCGCCGGCACCAGCTTCGCCAGCTTGTCGAGACTCCTCTCGATCCACAGGCTGCCCATGCCGACCGACAACAGCTCGATATTTTTCTGGTGCGTGGCGATCGCCTTTTCCTCGAACGGGAAGGCCTGCTCTTCGATCGCCAGTTCGTACTGCTCCAGCTCCGCGGCGCTCAGCTTGTCCGGCCGCTCGGACTCGGTCAGCGCCCGGCTGAAGTGATAATAGATCTCGGCCAGGTAGTACGTTGCCGCGGCGGTGACATCGCCAACCTCGTATTTCACCAGCTTGCTGAAGCCTTCGGTGGCGGCCTTCATGGCGGCCTTTTTCTTGAGCAGGTTCTTGTCAAACGGCTTGACCAGCTTGATGGCGGTGAGCTGCTCGTAGAGCGGTTCGGTCAGCCCGAGCGCGGCATTGGCGCCGAGGAAGCGGGT